>JALTKX010000272.1 GCA_027006055.1 Calditrichia bacterium
GGGCGTATTGCTTGCGCGAGCGGGCCAGCACCCGGCTGTGATTGGGACCGGTGGCCGTGGTTTTGTTGCTGACCAGATGGCCTTTGTAGATGGCCTCGGCCGTGGCGCCGGCGGCGTTAAAGACCACGGGCGTTTCGGCAGCGCCGGCATTTTGAAAGGTGACGCTCGTGCCGCTCCAGTTTTGAAAATGCCAGGTGACGCTCTCGCCATGCTCAGTGGTGGTCTGCGTTTGGCCGGCCCTGACGGAGTAGTAGGGGGGATTCCATTCTGGGGCGCCACTTTGATTTAAAAAGACCCCCTGATAAACGTCGCCATTGTAGCTGGTATCGGGGCTGAAGGGTGAAGTGCGCTCTTTGAAGGGCGCGTCCATGCCGCGGTTGCGCATGTTATTACCATAGTCGGGATCGGCATAGTCGATCAACCAGGGGTCTTTAAAGGATATGGGGGTATTCATGTACTGGTTTTTAGAAGAAAAATAGTTTTTCAGGGTTACGTTATTGGTGACTTCCGAAAAACGGGATATCAAACTATCCGTAGTACCTCCAATTTTAATACGTTGAAAATTTTCAACAGAATCCGATATACTCCAGTCATGATATTTTTTATTTGTGTATAATAGCTGATCCGCAAGTAAAACCTCTTCGCCACCGATATAAGATTGGATAGTTGCGGGCAAGGTACCGACGTCACTGAAGGTGCCGTCAGTCCAACGGTATATTGCCCCATCACCCGGGGTTCCGTCAAAGGTTTGATTTAGTACTACATTTTTAGAGGGTAATGTGTAATAAAAAGCCATTTTAATATTCAGTCCATTTATTGTATCTAACTCCCCGCTAATATTACGTATACCCAAGGTAAAAAGGTCTCGTGTTAAACTGTTCTGGACTGCCTGTACGAATTTCGATCCGGCCGGATACGTCTTGTCAATCTTAAAAAAACGGCTTTTGGTAAAAGCTATAGAATCCGAATACAAGGTTGTTGCGTTCCAAAGAACTGATGTTTCTGTATTATATACACTGTTTTCTATATTAAACAGTACCGCTTCCATTTGCTTCGAACCTGACGTACGAATACTATCCATCACAAGCCGGACACTATCGATATGCGAACCATCCGGTATCTGACTGTCCGGCAAATCCCATTGTATAAATAATCTAAAGAGGGTGAATTGACCTTCTATAGTTTTTGTGCCAATTAAAACGTCAGAATATCCATCAGGGTAGGAATTACCAAATTCACTACCCTCTATAATGACTCGTGAACCGTTGCTGGTTTTTAATGGAATCTCCTTTGTATAGTTAATTTGTGAAACTGAAAACTGTAAAAAAGCAAATAAAAAAAAGAATATGGTTTTTCTAAAATACATATTTATTCTCCTAAATTTGACATTAAAAAATTCAGGAGTAAATTATAAAGGCTTGTCAATGTTTATAATTTACTCCATAGACATTTGACATCACACGCTCTGTAATGTGGTCGCATTACAGAGCGTTTTTATTTTTTCATTTTCCCTCCCTTCTAATTTCTCGGTGTTCCCAATAACAATACCCCGGCGCTATTGGCGCCTTCTCCACCTATTACTACTATTCTTTCATCTGTATCCAGGGCAATATAACGGCCAAAAGATATCATCTCATTCAGATAGTTATACCAGTCCGCGCCGTTAAAATGAACAATTTCACCATAGGCGCCACAGGCAAAAATATTATTGTAAGCTGTACCGTCTATTTCATGCGTATAATATGAGGTAACTTTGCCATTGGGATATCGTTGCCACTTTCGGCCTGATACGGCGCTCTTTTTGTGATATATGCCGTCACCGCTTAAAAAGTAGGGTCCGTTTGCAGCAAACCAAAGCGAGCTTAAAAAGGACGGTCCGATACCTATTTGCAGATTGGAGGCTTTATTATCTTTTATAGAAAAAAGTTCTATTTTATATGACTTAAATGGAACAGAAGCCACGGCCAAGATTTCATAATCACCGCTTTTATTATTGTACGCCCCCCAAATATCCTGAATATCCAATTCCGTGCCCGTCTCGATCTTTGTCCAGCCTGTGCCGTCATAATGGGCCATCAGGCCGCCATTACCAACTATGTATAGATCACTGGATGATGTACCCCAGATTTTGTTTATTTTTGAAGGAAAAGAAATATTTAACTCTAGTGAATTATACTTTTTTCCATCCCAATGCACAAAATTTCCAAAAAATATATCGTTTTTAGAAAAAGCAAATATCGATTTAATTTCCCTCCAATACTTATTACTTCCATCGGTATAATATATTCTCGTCAATGTCCACTTCTCCCCGTCCCAATGGGCGGCGTTATAGGGGTCTATCCAATTGCCCAGACTGTCATAGGTGTAGGTGTCTTCGGTGTATATCTCGCCCACGGCCCAGACGTTGTTTTCATCGATGATGGCCACATCGTAAAAAACGCTGCTACCATTCTGCCCGCCAAAGGTGTACACCTGCCAGTCAAAATCATGGCTGGTGGTGTCCATGGTGGTTAGCACGGTTTCCGCGGCCGGGGAGGTTTCGCCCTGCTCCGTGGCGAAAAAACGGTAGCGGTAGCTGGCAGCCGGGCTGAGCAGGCTGTCGTAAATCACGGTGTCGGCCGTTTGCAGGCGGCTGTTGAACAGGGTGGCGCCGTCCCGTTGCAGGGTGTAGACGGCGTCGCTTTTCAAACCCTGCACATGCAGGCTAAGCCAGGCCTCGGTCACGCCCGCTTCGGCCTCCAGTTGCAGGCTGTGGTTTTCAAAGGGGTCGTCCATGCAGCCCCATAACAGGACAAGGGACAGGAGAAGAAAAAGTGTTTTTTTCATGGTGGTTCCTTTTTTATGACCCGACAGGGCCGGGCGGGCCCGACAGGGGCGGGTAAACAAAAGATATGACAAATGACCCGCCGGAGGCGGACAGGCCCGACGAAGCCGGGCGGGCAAATGACAAATGACAAATGACAAATGACAAATGACAAATGACAAATGACAAATAGGTCATCGGCGGATTCGCCAAAGGCCGTTATTTTGTATTTGCCCTTATTTTGTATTTGCCCTTATTTTGTATTTGCCCTTATTTTGTATTTGCCCTTATTTTGTATTTGCCCTTATTTTGTATTTTTTATTTTTTATTTTGTATTAACCGTTTCGGGCGCCGTTAAGGTAAGTCCGTTTGGGCGGGTATCTTCCGTGAAGCCGTGGCAATATACTAAAAAAAAAAAAAAACGGTTAGCAAAATTATTATAGTGACATTGGTCACGGCAATGAATGCCTTCAAAGCCTTTTACCATAAGGCATTGACTATTCTCTTAGTTAGTTTACCGTACAAACTATGATACGTTAATATCTCCTTCTAAGTAACTCTGTTCCGGGTGACGCAAACGGAAGATGACGCGGCGTCCGGCGCTCCCACCTGGCGGGGAGAATCCGTTGAAACGGATGGAGGAATGACGAGGTTCTGACACCCCCGGATGAATCCGGGGGTAACCTTTTACCCATACCCTGCTCCCCTCCCCGAAGCTCGGGGAGGGGTTGGGGGTGGGGCCGGTACCAACCGTCATTCCGGGAAGCGCGGCACCGTGAAATCCTTTACTGCCACACGGTGCGGGGGAAGACGACATCAACGTCCGCGGGGAATCGGGGCAAATATAAAACCTTCTGGTAAAATCAGATGCTTTTATCCGGCCCATGACCTCACCCCTTCTCTTCGCAAGAGAAGGGGCCGGGGGATGAGTTCCCAACCCGGGCCGGACATCCACTGAACAACAGTCAAACGGAATTTCGGGGACTACCGTTACTACCCTGGGCCGGGTCCTGCGCTTCAACAAGCTCAGTGACAGGACCCTGAGACTTCAGTGTAAGCTCAGTCGAACGCTTGTCGAAGGGCCGTCCCGAATCATCCCTCCGCCAACACCATCGGAACACAAAAAAAACCCCGGCGGTAGCGCCGGGGTTATAATCTGACCTGACGGCCTGTTACTTCATCAACAGCATGCGGCGCACGGCGGAATATTTTCCGGCCTCCAGGCGATAGACATACATACCCGAAGCCAGGCGCGAGGCGTCGAAGGCCACGCTGTAGCGACCCGCCTCCTTGTAACCGTTCACCAGATCGGCCACCTTGCGACCGGTCAGGTCATAAACGGCCAGACGCACGCCTGCTCCTTGGGGCAGATCAAACACAATATGGGTCAACGGGTTGAAAGGGTTGGGGTAATTTTGTTGCAGGGCAAAACGCAACGGCACAAAAGAACCGGCGGCGCCGTTTCCGCCCTTGGCAAAGGAAGATGCGTTTTCCACGGGGCGCACCATGGTATAGCGCGCGGGCTGTTCTCCCGGAAACTCCAGTTTTAGATAGCCCGAACCGCGCATGCGGCCCGCCAGAACATGCAGCTCGCGGGAAACAGACTGTTCCGCGCTCAGCGCGCCCAAATCGGACAGGCGAAAGGTTTTTAGCACCCTGCTGCCCCCGTCCTTCGCCCAGACCAGATTAAAAAGCGCGGCGTCGGCGTGACCCGCCGGCAAGGCTTCCTTCAAACGACTGCTGAAGCGAAACTTAATATCGGCGCCCGAAATATCCACCGTTTCGGTGCTTTTATTCTCATCGTCCCAGGTCAGGTTTTTTCCGTTTACCGATACCTCCGCCATATCCACAATCAGCGGAGAGCCGTCCGGATAATAGATAAAGCGCCGGCTTTCGGCAAGATATTCCACGGAATCGCCGGAGGCGCTGTTGGTTTTAAAGGCAAAGCCGCCGCCACCGGAAGAGGGTGCTTCGTAGTCGGTTTTTACAAAGTAGGGCACGCTGCTGTAGCGGTTATAAACCACCGTTTCCGGGCTGTGGGCGGAAATGGCCGGATAGCGGCCGCTGCCCAGGTTACGCCGCGTCCAGCCGCCGCCCCCGCTGCGCGTGGCTTTGTAGACGTCCCCCTGATGGGTATAGACGATGGTTTCCGAATTATCGTAGGCCACGGCGGGATTATAGCTGTCATCGGCCGACTCGATCACCGTCATCTGCTGGCTGAGTACATTGGTGGAAGGTTGCCAAGTGCGTTCATAAATATTATTGCTGCCGATATCATCGTTAAAGGCCCGCCAGCTTACCCGGGCCACCCCGTCCCAATAGGAGACCGACGGCGTCTGATTGCCCAGGGTCATGATGTCCACCACGCTCATCTTTTTGGCCGAAGACCAGCTTTCGCTGTTGCGGTTCCAGTTGCGCAGATAGATATTGTCGTTATAGCGGTAGGCCAGAACGATATCTTCATAGGGATAGTCGGCATTGGGGTCCTCCTGAAAGGGCAGGTTGGCCGCTGATGTTGAGGCCCGCGTCCTGCCAGGCGCCGTTTTTGAGCAGCCAGCCGGTGATGTTGGAACCTTTTGTGCTCATCACCATCACCCGTAGGGGATTTTCGGTAAGGGCGATCACCGGGGTGGGGGTAAGGCTGGAGCTAAAGGAGGCCACGGTTTGTATGGCGCCCCAACTGTTATTGGCGCGGTCATAGCTTCGGTAAAGGATATTACAGGTATTGCCCGTTTTGCGGGCCCAGGCGATGTGGGCCACATCGTTAAGGGTGGCCACGGAGGGATACACATTGCCGCCGTTGCCATCGCTGACCCGTTGTTCGTCGCTCCAGATGATGGCGTCCTCATCGGTAAAGCTGTACCAGACCTCGCCGCCGTCGGCGTAGGCCATGTGCAGGCGGTAGGTGGTGCCCTGACTGCCGCCGCTGTGGGCGTATTGCTTGCGCGAGCGGGCCAGCACCCGGCTGTGATTGGGACCGGTGGCCGTGGTTTTGTTGCTGACCAGATGGCCTTTGTAGATGGCCTCGGCCGTGGCGCCGGCGGCGTTAAAGACCACGGGCGTTTCGGCAGCGCCGGCATTTTGAAAGGTGACGCTCGTGCCGCTCCAGTTTTGAAAATGCCAGGTGACGCTCTCGCCATGCTCAGTGGTGGTCTGCGTTTGGCCGGCCCTGACGGAGTAGTAGGGGGGATTCCATTCTGGGGCGCCACTTTGATTTAAAAAGACCCCCTGATAAACGTCGCCATTGTAGCTGGTATCGGGGCTGAAGGGTGAAGTGCGCTCTTTGAAGGGCGCGTCCATGCCGCGGTTGCGCATGTTATTACCATAGTCGGGATCGGCATAGTCGATCAACCAGGGGTCTTTAAAGGATATGGGGGTATTCATGTACTGGTTTTTAGAAGAAAAATAGTTTTTCAGGGTTACGTTATTGGTGACTTCCGAAAAACGGGATATCAAACTATCCGTAGTACCTCCAATTTTAATACGTTGAAAATTTTCAACAGAATCCGATATACTCCAGTCATGATATTTTTTATTTGTGTATAATAGCTGATCCGCAAGTAAAACCTCTTCGCCACCGATATAAGATTGGATAGTTGCGGGCAAGGTACCGACGTCACTGAAGGTGCCGTCAGTCCAACGGTATATTGCCCCATCACCCGGGGTTCCGTCAAAGGTTTGATTTAGTACTACATTTTTAGAGGGTAATGTGTAATAAAAAGCCATTTTAATATTCAGTCCATTTATTGTATCTAACTCCCCGCTAATATTACGTATACCCAAGGTAAAAAGGTCTCGTGTTAAACTGTTCTGGACTGCCTGTACGAATTTCGATCCGGCCGGATACGTCTTGTCAATCTTAAAAAAACGGCTTTTGGTAAAAGCTATAGAATCCGAATACAAGGTTGTTGCGTTCCAAAGAACTGATGTTTCTGTATTATATACACTGTTTTCTATATTAAACAGTACCGCTTCCATTTGCTTCGAACCTGACGTACGAATACTATCCATCACAAGCCGGACACTATCGATATGCGAACCATCCGGTATCTGACTGTCCGGCAAATCCCATTGTATAAATAATCTAAAGAGGGTGAATTGACCTTCTATAGTTTTTGTGCCAATTAAAACGTCAGAATATCCATCAGGGTAGGAATTACCAAATTCACTACCCTCTATAATGACTCGTGAACCGTTGCTGGTTTTTAATGGAATCTCCTTTGTATAGTTAATTTGTGAAACTGAAAACTGTAAAAAAGCAAATAAAAAAAAGAATATGGTTTTTCTAAAATACATATTTATTCTCCTAAATTTGACATTAAAAAATTCAGGAGTAAATTATAAAGGCTTGTCAATGTTTATAATTTACTCCATAGACATTTGACATCACACGCTCTGTAATGTGGTCGCATTACAGAGCGTTTTTATTTTTTCATTTTCCCTCCCTTCTAATTTCTCGGTGTTCCCAATAACAATACCCCGGCGCTATTGGCGCCTTCTCCACCTATTACTACTATTCTTTCATCTGTATCCAGGGCAATATAACGGCCAAAAGATATCATCTCATTCAGATAGTTATACCAGTCCGCGCCGTTAAAATGAACAATTTCACCATAGGCG
The DNA here is from genome assembly GCA_027006055.1 of Calditrichia bacterium. Taxonomy (GTDB): domain Bacteria; phylum Calditrichota; class Calditrichia; order Calditrichales; family J004; genus J004. Next base: position 7,424 of record JALTKX010000272.1, read on the forward strand.
CCACAGGCAAAAATATTATTGTAAGCTGTACCGTCTATTTCATGCGTATAATATGAGGTAACTTTGCCATTGGGATATCGTTGCCACTTTCGGCCTGATACGGCGCTCTTTTTGTGATATATGCCGTCACCGCTTAAAAAGTAGGGTCCGTTTGCAGCAAACCAAAGCGAGCTTAAAAAGGACGGTCCGATACCTATTTGCAGATTGGAGGCTTTATTATCTTTTATAGAAAAAAGTTCTATTTTATATGACTTAAATGGAACAGAAGCCACGGCCAAGATTTCATAATCACCGCTTTTATTATTGTACGCCCCCCAAATATCCTGAATATCCAATTCCGTGCCCGTCTCGATCTTTGTCCAGCCTGTGCCGTCATAATGGGCCATCAGGCCGCCATTACCAACTATGTATAGATCACTGGATGATGTACCCCAGATTTTGTTTATTTTTGAAGGAAAAGAAATATTTAACTCTAGTGAATTATACTTTTTTCCATCCCAATGCACAAAATTTCCAAAAAATATATCGTTTTTAGAAAAAGCAAATATCGATTTAATTTCCCTCCAATACTTATTACTTCCATCGGTATAATATATTCTCGTCAATGTCCACTTCTCCCCGTCCCAATGGGCGGCGTTATAGGGGTCTATCCAATTGCCCAGACTGTCATAGGTGTAGGTGTCTTCGGTGTATATCTCGCCCACGGCCCAGACGTTGTTTTCATCGATGATGGCCACATCGTAAAAAACGCTGCTACCATTCTGCCCGCCAAAGGTGTACACCTGCCAGTCAAAATCATGGCTGGTGGTGTCCATGGTGGTTAGCACGGTTTCCGCGGCCGGGGAGGTTTCGCCCTGCTCCGTGGCGAAAAAACGGTAGCGGTAGCTGGCAGCCGGGCTGAGCAGGCTGTCGTAAATCACGGTGTCGGCCGTTTGCAGGCGGCTGTTGAACAGGGTGGCGCCGTCCCGTTGCAGGGTGTAGACGGCGTCGCTTTTCAAACCCTGCACATGCAGGCTAAGCCAGGCCTCGGTCACGCCCGCTTCGGCCTCCAGTTGCAGGCTGTGGTTTTCAAAGGGGTCGTCCATGCAGCCCCATAACAGGACAAGGGACAGGAGAAGAAAAAGTGTTTTTTTCATGGTGGTTCCTTTTTTATGACCCGACAGGGCCGGGCGGGCCCGACAGGGGCGGGTAAACAAAAGATATGACAAATGACCCGCCGGAGGCGGACAGGCCCGACGAAGCCGGGCGGGCAAATGACAAATGACAAATGACAAATGACAAATGACAAATGACAAATGACAAATAGGTCATCGGCGGATTCGCCAAAGGCCGTTATTTTGTATTTGCCCTTATTTTGTATTTGCCCTTATTTTGTATTTGCCCTTATTTTGTATTTGCCCTTATTTTGTATTTGCCCTTATTTTGTATTTTTTATTTTTTATTTTGTATTAACCGTTTCGGGCGCCGTTAAGGTAAGTCCGTTTGGGCGGGTATCTTCCGTGAAGCCGTGGCAATATACTAAAAAAAAAAAAAAACGGTTAGCAAAATTATTATAGTGACATTGGTCACGGCAATGAATGCCTTCAAAGCCTTTTACCATAAGGCATTGACTATTCTCTTAGTTAGTTTACCGTACAAACTATGATACGTTAATATCTCCTTCTAAGTAACTCTGTTCCGGGTGACGCAAACGGAAGATGACGCGGCGTCCGGCGCTCCCACCTGGCGGGGAGAATCCGTTGAAACGGATGGAGGAATGACGAGGTTCTGACACCCCCGGATGAATCCGGGGGTAACCTTTTACCCATACCCTGCTCCCCTCCCCGAAGCTCGGGGAGGGGTTGGGGGTGGGGCCGGTACCAACCGTCATTCCGGGAAGCGCGGCACCGTGAAATCCTTTACTGCCACACGGTGCGGGGGAAGACGACATCAACGTCCGCGGGGAATCGGGGCAAATATAAAACCTTCTGGTAAAATCAGATGCTTTTATCCGGCCCATGACCTCACCCCTTCTCTTCGCAAGAGAAGGGGCCGGGGGATGAGTTCCCAACCCGGGCCGGACATCCACTGAACAACAGTCAAACGGAATTTCGGGGACTACCGTTACTACCCTGGGCCGGGTCCTGCGCTTCAACAAGCTCAGTGACAGGACCCTGAGACTTCAGTGTAAGCTCAGTCGAACGCTTGTCGAAGGGCCGTCCCGAATCATCCCTCCGCCAACACCATCGGAACACAAAAAAAACCCCGGCGGTAGCGCCGGGGTTATAATCTGACCTGACGGCCTGTTACTTCATCAACAGCATGCGGCGCACGGCGGAATATTTTCCGGCCTCCAGGCGATAGACATACATACCCGAAGCCAGGCGCGAGGCGTCGAAGGCCACGCTGTAGCGACCCGCCTCCTTGTAACCGTTCACCAGATCGGCCACCTTGCGACCGGTCAGGTCATAAACCGCCAGACGCACGCCTGCTCCTTGGGGCAGATCAAACACAATATGGGTCAGCGGGTTGAAAGGGTTGGGGTAATTTTGTTGCAGGGCAAAACGTAGCGGCACAAAAGAACCGGCGGCGCCGTTCCCGCCCTTGGCCAAGGAAGATGCGTTTTCCACGGGGCGCACCATGGTATAGCGCGCGGGCTGTTCTCCCGGAAACTCCAGTTTTAGATAGCCCGAACCG
>JALTKX010000273.1 GCA_027006055.1 Calditrichia bacterium
CTGAAGTTGGCATAATCCGCGCTTATGGGCAAAAAAGCCATTTGCGCCTGCAGGCCCAGAAACAACGTGGTCAGCCATACCAGGGTTTTATTCAAAAGAGACTGATACAATTTTAGATACTCCTTCCTCTTCCATGGTGATCCCATACATGTTTTTAGCAGCTTCCATTGTGCGTTTGTTATGGGTAACCACCATAAATTGGGTTTTGTCCGTAAAGCTTTTCAGTGCCTCGGTAAAGCGCCCGATATTCACATCATCCAGCGGGGCGTCTACTTCGTCTAATATACAAAACGGAGATGGCTTTACCAGATATATTGAAAATAAAAGCGAGATGGCCGTAAGGGTTTTTTCACCCCCGGAAAGCAGCGACAATGTTTGCAGATTACGCCCCTTGGCCGTCACTTCTATATCAATATCCGCCTCCAACGGGTCCTTGCCCGGATCCAGCCTGATGGTGCCCTGACCATTGGCGAAAAAGGATTTAAACACCTGTTCAAAATGGCCCTTAATCGCTTCAAAGGTTTCCACAAACTGTTTGCGGGCCGTGGTATTTATTTTTTCAATGGTTTCCGTCAAGGAGGCCTCGGCTTTCTCCAGATCGTCCCGCTGGGTGGTTAGGAAATTCAGGCGCTCGCTTTCCGTTTCATATTCGGAAACAGCCAGCGGGTTGACCGGGCCCAGATTTTTAATACGACTCTTTAACGACTGGATTTCCCTGTCGGTTTCATCCTCATCCAGATTCACGTTGGGAATATGGGCGTCAATATCAACACCGTACTCCTCGCTGATCTGATTGCGGATATTTTCCGTTTTATAACTGTATTCGTTAATCTTAACTTCCAGCTTTTTGGATTTTTCCAGCGAGGAATCATGCTTGCGCCGGAACTCTTTTATTTCATTCTCAAGTTGGTGCTTTTTATCCTTCAACTCGCTGTAGCTTATGTCCAGCTCTTCACGCTTTTTGTCCAGGGCGTCGCGTTTTTCCCAAAGGTCGTCCCGCGTGGTTTTGCGCTGTTCAATTTCTTTTTTTAGCTGTACCGTGCCTTGATCGATATCGGCAATGGCTTTATGCCGCCGTTCGATATTTTCCCGCAACTCCCTTAGGGCATGTTCCAGGCGGCGCAGGTCGTTTTCCCGGTTGCTCACCTGATTATTGGCGTTACTCAGCGTCAATTGCGTCTGTTGATACTCGTCCAACAGTTGTTGAAACTCATCGTTGATAACATCAAAGGCGTTGCTGCGTTTTATGCTTTCGCGTTCCAGATCGTTGAGCGCCTCCTGTTCGCCGGAAATGGAGCCCTCCATTTGTCCCACATCCCGGCCAATGGCCTCTATCTGTTCCCGCAGCCGCTTTAACTGAATGGCGCTGGCTTCCAACTGTTTAGACGCCTGATCCTTGCAGTATTCGGCCTGCCGGGCTTCGTTTTTTTGTTGGTAAAATTTGTTTTGTATCTGCTCCAACTCCCGGGTCAAGGTCTCAATCTGTTCCCGATTGTCGGAAATGGCGTCGTTTAGTTCATCCATTTTAGAGGAAATGGCGATCAGCTCCTGTTCATATTTTCTCGAGCTTTCCTTTAACTCCCGCAGTTTGTTTTTACGGGTCAGGATGTTGGCCTCTTTTTGCGAGGAGGAGCCGCCGCTGATTTCGCGGTTAAAACGCACCTGACCGCCGTCAAGGGTGATAAAGCGCGCCTCCGGGCTGCGGCCGGAGCGTTCTATGGCCTGTGTCAACGTTTCCGCTATATAGACGTCCCCCAGCAATAACTCCAGCAGATGGCGGAATGGGGCGTCGCATTGCAGATGTTCGATTAGGCGCTTTTGTTCCTGGGCCGCCGTGACGGAGGAGACGGAAATTCGGTTCACCCGCTCCAGGGGAATGCAGGTGATACGGCCCTGGTTGTTATCCCTGACCCTGCGGATCAGGCGCTCGGCGTCGGCCACGCTGTCCACCACGATATAGTTTAAGGCTTCTCCCAGTATCTGTTCGCTCAGGGCGGCATAGGGTTCATCGGCGGATATCAACTCGGCCAGGGGACCATGGACGCCGTTCAGGGCGTCTTTTTGGGTCATCACAAACTGCGTGCTCTTGGTATGTCCCTCAAAATTGGAGATAACATTTTCGTAAAAGGCTTGCCTGCTTTTGATTTTTTCAAATTCGGAAAGGGTACGGTTATAGTGCTGTTGCAGGCTTTGCAGTTCCTGCTCCATCGTCTTGTTTTCCTGCCGCAGGCTGTCCAGCCGCCGGGCGCCCTCCACCCGCTCGGCCTCTATGTTCCGCGTATCGCTGTGCAGATGGTCGCTTTGCCTGAGCATGGTTTCGTATTCCGTCTTTAATTGCGCGCGCTGGCTTTCTATCTTTTCAATCTGTTCCTTGTTAAATTCCAGTTGATAGTTCTTTTTCTGGATAGCTTCCTTTTTATCGGAAAGAAGTTGGAACTTATGGCGGTAGTCGCGGGTCAGTTTATCGATGGCGGCCTTTTCGCTTTCGATCGTTTTTTGCATTTCGGCCCGTTTTCCGGCAATCACATTAAAGGCCTGTTGCAAGCTTTCCCGTTTTTCCCGCAGACTGTCGAGTTCGCCGTTAATTTCTTCCCTGTTGGCGGTGTACATCTCAATCTTTTGTCCGTGTTCGGCGATCTCCTGCAGATAGCGCTCCCTGTTTTTGGCCATCTCATCGATTTTTGTCGAGGCGACGGCGTTTTCCTGATTCAGGCTGTTGATGCGGCTGTCCAGGCTGTGGATATTGCCGTTAACCTCTTTTATCTCCTGTTCAAGTACAATGCTCTGCCGGTTATAGTCCTCCAGCAGGGCTTCTTCTATGGTAATCTGGTGGGAGCTCTCTTCCTTTTCCTTGCTTATCCGAACCAGTTCCCTCTCCAGTGGGGAAATCTCCTCCTTGTAACGGTGGTAACGGTATACGGCAAGGTCGATCTCATTCTTTTTCAGTTTATCGGTATATTCCAGATAACGCCGGGCCTTGCCCACCTGGCGGTGAAGGGAGGCGACGGTTTTTTCCACTTCGTTTATAATGTCATTGATGCGCGATAAATCGATTTGAGTGGCCTCGAGCTTGCGCAGGGCCGATTTGCGGCGGGTTTTATATTTTACCACTCCGGCGGCTTCCTCAAACAGAACGCGGCGTTCCTGCTTGTTGTCGGAAAGGATGCTTTCCACCATCTTGAGCTCGATGACCGAATAGGAATTGGAGCCCATGCCCGTATCCATAAACAGGTTGATGACGTCCTTTAGGCGAACGGGGACTTTGTTGATCAGATACTGACTTTCGCCCGAGCGGTACAGGCGCCGGGAGATGACCACCTCGTCGTATTCCGTGTCCAGAATGTTGCGGTTGTTCTGTATGGTCAGGGATACCTCGGCCATGCCCATGGGCTTGCGTGTTTTGGTGCCGTTAAAGATCACGCTTTCCATTTTATCGCTGCGCAGGTTGCTTACCCGCTGTTCGCCCAGCACCCAGCGGATGGCGTCCACAATGTTAGACTTCCCCGATCCGTTGGGACCGATTATGGCGGTGAGGCCGGAGTCGAAATCCAGTTTAATCTTATTGGCAAAAGATTTAAAACCATGTATTTGTAACTGTGATAAGTACATAATATTTAAAAAAGCATCCGTGAGTTTATTAATGAAAGAAGTTGTTCAAACCAAAGAGGCTGTGGATTGAAAAAGGCAAAGAAGATAACCAAAGGGATGATATAACTCAAGAAAAGAATGAGAAAGACATAGCCGAAGGGCACCACCATTAAAACGCGTATGCCGTTGATGAGACGGTAATGGGCCCATAGTACGAAAAGGAGAACCACAAGCCAGAGGATTTCGGTATAGCTTCCGTAGTAGTGCGCATGATAGGCCACCAGGGAAAAGGGCATCATAAAGGCAAAGGGCGCCCCGGCCCACATACCGATGGCAATGGTTTGCCGGAAGCGGACATAACGTCCGCGCATCAGGGCATAGGATTTGATAAAAAGACCGACAATGAGCGGATGGATAAAAATAAGCGGAATGATCGCCGCCAGCAGATACCAGGGATGTGAGGCGTAGTCCAGAATAAGATAGTAGAGCTTTTTGTCGGGAAAAAGGATCGCGGTCATTTCCCTGAAAAAGGGGCTGCCGCTGTAATAGTAAATGGTTGCGGCCAGCAGCACGGAAAGAATCATGACCGAGTTAAAACCCACCATCAGCGTATTGAACACGGGGATGATTCTTCTTTCCCGCATATCCACAAAAAAACCGTAGGTGTGGCGCATGGCCCGCTTGAAATTGTCCCGGAAATTGGGATAGCGGCGGTAAAAAAACAAAAAGATGATGGTCCAGAAAAATAAAACGACGGCGAAAAAATTGTCCGGCTTTTGAGCAACGGGCGTGGACAGGGCGCTGGTGGAATCGTTGTGGAACTCCTGAAAGGCGCGTATGGCATTGGGGGCGCCTCCGCGAAAGAGTCCCGCCGGGTTTAGGGCAAAGGGCAGACCGGGGGCGGGCGCGCTCAGGGCAAAATCAACGGGTTGATCGTTATAGGCGTCTATGAAATAGCCCGGCGCAAAAACGTTTTTATGTTCGGTGAACCAAGCCCTTAACAGGCTGCTTTTTCGCATGATAAAATCGTCCATGATTTCGTCGCCTTCGCGGATGATGGTTTGCCCGGCGTTGCCCGGTAAAAAGCCGATAGGGGCTGAAAAACGGGGCAGGGTATCCGCCGGGCCGTATTTCAGAAAAAGATAAAAATCCACCGGAAGACCGGAAAAGCTGCCGTTGTCGCCGGGAGCGAGGTAGCTGAGCAAGGGGGCGGGACGCCGGCCGGCCTCGCTGCTGATGATAAAAAAGCGTTGAATGGCCGGGTCTGTTGTGCGTACCTCGCTGCCTAAGCCCAGGGCGGTAAAAGAGGCATGCGGGCCGTAGCGCTTAAAAAGGGTTTGTATGGCGGAGCGGGTAGTATTTAACAACAGTTCGCTTTGTATAATATCCGCCGGGTAGCGGCGTATGGGCAATTCGGCAAAGATCATCAGCCCCAGGGTGTCGGCCATGTTAAAAACCGATCGTGGCGGTATCATGCCCGGAAAGCGGACGGCGTTAAATCCGGCCTTTTTGATGATGCGTAATTGAGCCAGATAGTAGTCGGAGGGGCGTTGCCCGGAGATTTCCCGGGGGTTAAAGTAAAAGTTTAAACCCTTAACCCGTAAAGGACGGCCGTTGAGCAGAAAACGGTTGTTGCTGAATTGCGCGCGGCGAAGGCCGAGGGTAAAATTTTTCTCCTCAATAACCTGCTGGTAGCGCTTTACGGTGATGCTGAGCGTGACAAAACGCGGACTTTCCGGCGTCCACATCCGCTCCGGGGAGAGGTTAAAGCGGTTGCCGTAAACGGCACTTTCCGGCCGCAGGTTTTTGCGGCGCTTAAAAAGAGTTTTGCCGTTGTCGTCGCGGACGGTCTCTTCCACAACATAGCCCTGCTTTTTTTGAAGCGTGTTATTGATAGTGTAGGAAAAAGCGATTTCGGCCTTCTCCCGGACCCCGGGAACGGTATAGCTGAAATTTTTTATAAGCGCCGGCCGTGCGCGCCTGAGACCAAAGGGACGGGAGACAGCCAGAAAGGGAGGAGCGCTGTAGACATGGCTAAAGACGGGGAAAACCGAGGAGTGCGCGGATAAGACAAGGCGCAGCTTATTGACGCCGCTTCGCAACATCTCCGCGTCAACGTTATGTTCCCGGGGAGCCCAGGGAACGCGTGTGTGCAACAACAGCCGGTCGTTAAGGTAAATGGCGGCGCTGCCGGGGAAACCCTGACAATAAAAGGTGAAGCCGGAGGTGTTTTGCGCCTCCAGCGTAAAGTCGGCGCTCAGACTGAGGGTATCGTAACCCACGGCGGCAAAGGGCGGGCGGATATCCGGCCCGGCCCCGGCGGAGCGCCAGCCTTCCAGAAGGTCAAAACGGATATGACTGCTGTCCGCGGGTTGAGGCCTTTCCGGTTCAAAGCGGAACAGTGCCTCCCGGCCCGGCGCGCCGCCGGCGAGCAGCAGAAGCAAACATAAAAGCAACTTCATGGAGATGGCTTACAGTAGTGAGTTTAGGTCGCGGATAGCGTGTTCAATGCCGATAAACAGGGCCTTGTTGACAACGGGTTCGGCCACGATAATATCCTCCAGGTACTCCAGGGAGGCGATGTCGCGCATGTTGTCGTAGCCGATGGCTCCGGATATGTTGACGCCCAGCCCCAGCTTACCCGCGGCCAGCAGCAGGCCGGAAAGATTTTCCAGCATATCCACCTCGGCGGCCATGTCATCGGCCTCGCCCAGGGCGGAGGCGTCCAGCTCGACATAGTCGAATTCCAGCTTGCCCGCGCCCTTTATTTCCCCCAGTTCGGGCCGGATCAGGATGGAGCTCAAAATATTGTTGGAACGCAGTTCGGCCACATAGTTGCGCAGGGCGCTGCCGTAACTTTCTATGGAAAGGGGAGCGGGTTTAAGGGAATTGACACTTCCCGGAGCGACAAAGGTAACCATGTCCACCTTAAGGGCAATGAGCTGGCGGATACGCTCCTCGGTCAGGTTAACGCGCACATTCAGATGGGTCTTAACCAGTTCCTTCAGCAGGCGCACATCCCTTTGGTTAACCGTTTTTTCATCATCGCGCAAATAACAGACGATGGATTCGGCGCCGCCGATTTCGGCCATAATCGTTGCATTTACCGGGTCCGGTTCCGTTGATTTCATCGTGTTGCGGATCAGGGCGATGGGATCCACGTCAAAAGCTATACGCTGCATTCTGCCTCCGTTAAAAAGTTGAAAGGTCCTCCCAGCGAACAATTTTCCAGATGCTTTCGCCGGGTTTGCGTTGTAAAATAAACAGGGCCTCGCCGTTCAGGGTCGGCACTTCACGGCCGCCGTCAAAAGTAAGCTGAAATACCTGCTTCAATTCCACCAGGGTGCTGTCGTCATCAAGGAAGACTTCGCGAATGGTGCCCCCCCAATTTAAGCGAATTGTTTGAAAATGTCGAAATAAGCGTACCGTTGTACGGATATCGGTATCCCGGCCCCAGATGATGTCGGTAACCGGGTCGGTGGAATAGTTTTTGGAAACAAAGATAAAGGCGCTGTCCAGCAGGTCGCTGTACACCAGGGAATCCTTAAAGTTATAGGCATACTCAAAGTTAACCATTACCTCCTGCGGACTTTTCTGGCCGGTTAAAATTTCGGAAACGCTGTTCAGCTCTTCGTCCAGCCTGGGGGCAAAGGGGTTGCAGGCCAGGGTAAGGATAACCGCGGCTAAAACGGGCAGAGTTTGGCGAATCATTTCAGCGGTTCCTGACTTTTAGGGCGGTCCAGGAGCGGGATACGGCGCCGTCAAGGGCGCGGTCTTCCCAGTAATAGATCAGCCAGGGCTCCCGGGCCGTGTTCAGTGAGCGATAGAGACGCATGCGGGCCCGTCCTTCCACGGTTTGGGTGGAATCGGCATATTCCAGGGTAAAGCGATAGCGAAAAAGATCGGTTTCCACGGAATCTTCAAAGGAGGTGGCGGTAATGGGCTGAAGCCGGGGCAGGGAGTCCACATAGCTAAAACGGATAACCGGGCTGCGGCCGCTTACGGGAAAAATGACATTGCGGAACCAGCTCTCCTCGTCCCTCAGACTCCAGGAGCCGATCAACTGATCCTGAAAGGCGGCGTCACCCACAAAGGTGAAGGATTTTTCCGCGCCCTGCTCAGGGTCGGAAAAGTTGTCAATATAGCGTTGTACATTTTTTTGTTCCAGGGAACGCGACAGATTGATGAGGATGTTTTCCGCCCGGGTGGGTTCCTCGTAAATACCGCTTTCGCTGCCTACATCGGGCTTTTCAACCTGTCCCTCGCGGGTGGTAAAGGGGTTGGTGCACGCCAGAGCGGCGCACAGGAACGTCAGGGGGACAATGATGCTGTTTATGGCCTTTTCATGCATGGCCAAGTTTATTAATTTTTATGCTATCACGCCAATGTTTTAGCATCGTGTCCTTTTTTATTCTTATTTTAACGGAGCGCCGGGCGGAAAGGCCGGGAATATCATTTTATTCAGGAGAACGCATAGTATGCAGGATAAAAAACGCATGGAAGAATTGCGTAAACTTATAAATCGTTATGACTATAGCTACTATGTTCAGGGAGAGTCGGAAATTTCCGACTTCGAATATGATAACCTGATGAAGGAACTGGAAGCCCTGGAAAAAAAACACCCGGAATGGCCGGTGCCGGAGGATTCGCCCACGCAAAGGGTTTCGGGGCAGCCGACCCGGAATTTCCCCACGGTGCGGCATCGTTTTCCCATGCTTTCCCTGGCCAACAGTTATGATGAAAAGGATTTCAGCGACTTTGACAAGCGCGTGCGCGGCCTGCTGGGCGAGGAGGCGGTGGTGGAATATGTGGCCGAGTTAAAAATAGACGGCCTGGCCATAAGCCTGTTGTATGAAAAGGGATATTTCAAACGAGGCGCCACCCGGGGAGACGGCGCCATGGGTGATGACATCACGCCGAATCTGCGCACCATCCGGGCCATCCCCCTCAAGGCCCGGGGAGACGGCCTGCCGGACGAGTTTGAGGTGCGCGGGGAGGTGTATCTGCCGCGCGGGGAGTTTGAGCGGATAAATGCCGACCGCGCGGAACGGGGCGAAGAGCCTTTTATGAATCCGAGGAACGTGGCCGCCGGCACGCTGAAAATTCAGGATGCCCGCGAAGTGGCCTCCCGTCGTTTGAGCATGTTTTGCTACGGACTGTATGGCCCGGAATCCTTTTTGGAAAAAAGCCACTACAAAAACCTGAAAAAGATGGAGGAGTTGGGCTTCCCCGTAAATCCCCACTATCACTTATGTAAAAACATACAAGATGTGCTGGACTATGTGCGTCGCTGGGAAGAAGAAAGAAGCGAACTCGGTTATGATATCGACGGCGTGGTGGTAAAAGTAAACGACCTGGAACAACAAAAACTTTTAGGCAATACCGCCAAAAGTCCCCGTTGGGCCATTGCCTATAAATTCCGTGCCATGCAGGCTGAAACCGTCATAAGGGAAATAAGCTGGCAGGTGGGCCGGACGGGGGCCGTAACCCCGGTGGCCGAATTGGAACCGGTCTGGCTGGCCGGCACGCGGGTATCCCGGGCCACGCTGCACAACATCGATGAAATAAAGCGCAAGGATATACGCGTGGGCGATACGGTGCTGGTGGAGAAGGGCGGCGATATCATACCCAAGGTGGTGGAAGTGTTGAAAGAAAAACGTCCCCCGGGTATTCCGCCGACGGAAGCGCCCCTGGAGTGCCCCTCATGCCATACGCGGCTTGTGCGCTCCGAAGAGGAGGTGGCCCTGCGTTGCCCCAATGAGAATTGCCCCGAGCAGGTGGTGCGCCGCATCGAGCATTTTGTGGATCGCAAGGCGCTGGATATGGCGGGTTTTGGCATTTCCCTGGTGGAGGCTTTGGTCCGCGCGGGCAAAGTGAAAAATTTTGCCGATATCTATCGTCTGAGGGAAGAGGATATTGCCGGCCTGGAACGCATGGGTGAAAAAAGCGCGGCTAATGTGATTGCCGGCATCGAGGCCAGCAAAAAACAACCCCTGTATAAATTAATCCATGCCCTGGGCATACCCTTTGTGGGGATCAATGCCGCCAGGGAGTTGGTTAAGCATTTTTATTCGTTGGAGCAACTGATGGCCGCCGGGGAGGAGGAACTGACCGCCATAGAGGGCATAGGCCCCCGCATGGCCGGGAGTATTGTCGATTATTTTAAAAAGCCCGCCAACCGGGAGATGATTGCCGCCATGAAGGAAGCGGGGGTGAATATGCGCGCC
>JALTKX010000274.1 GCA_027006055.1 Calditrichia bacterium
GATCGAATTTGTGGCCGATTCCGTAAAAAGCCGGATTGAAAAAAAGATAAACGGCTGATATGGACATTTCCGTTCTTATTGTGGATGATGATCCGCATGTGGGCCAGAGTTTACAACATTTTTTCGCCGGGAAAAATATCCCCTGCGTATACAGCGCCTCCCTGTCCGGGGCTATGGAAGCCCTGCGCGACCACACCTTTACCGTTGCCCTGGTGGACCTGATCCTCGGGGATGAGGACGGCTTGAACTTCATAGAAAAATTTCAGGAAGCCTTTCCCCAATCATCCGTCGTAATCATCACCGGCCGGGATGACGTTCAGTATGCTCAAAAGGCTATCCGCATGAAGGTTTTTGACTATATTACCAAACCCTTCCGTCTGGAAACCATAGGGCAGGTAGTACGTAACGCCCATAAAAATCATGAAGTGCTGGTTCAAAAGGAGCAACTGCGCAGGGAAAAGGAAGAGTATGCCCAGCGGCTGGAAAGGGAAGTGGCCGCCAAAACGGAAGCTGTTCACAAAACCGCCCGGTATTATAAAAACCTGGCCTATGATATTCCCTTTGGCCTGATATCCGTGGCCGCTGATAAGGTGGTGTTTATAAATAAAATGGCTTTGGGTCTCATCGGGCGCTCCTCCTTTGACGGCGATATCTATGAATTGGTGCATCCCTCAAAGAAGAAAAGCTTTAGGCGTGTTTTGAATGAGACTTTGAAAAATCAGAAAAACCTTTCCCTGCGTTTTAGAATAAATCATTGCGACGACGAGGCCGGGGTGCCGGTTTTTGCCCGCTTTTTCCCGAGTGATTTTGAGGAAGAACGCGGAGCCATTATCGCCTTTAACGATCAAACCTCCATTATGGAGTCCCGGGTTAAGGAGATGCGCTACCGCAGCGAATATTTTAAGGAATACCATCTGTCGCTTATCGGGCAACTGGCCTCCGGTATTGCCCATAACCTCAACACGCCCCTCTCCATTATCCAGGGCAACGCCGAGCTGCTCAGCATTAAATTCCCCGATCTCACCGAAACGCGCATGATCCTGCGGCAAACGGAACACATGGGCAAACAGATATCCAATCTGATCAAAAAAGGCAAAAACGAACTGGTGCGGGAAGAGGAGGATATCGACCTTAATGAACTGGTGCGCGATGAGGTGGAATTTTCCAAGGCCAACTTATACTTTAAGCATTATATAGAAACCACCCTGGAACTTGAGGAACGTCTTCCCGGTATACGGGGCATCTATTATGACTTTTCCGTGTGTCTTTCGGCTTTGGTGCAAAACGCGGTGGACGCCATGTATGGCTGCGATACCCGCAGGCTTCTTATTCGCACCTGGTTTGACCGGGAGTCGGTTTTTCTTTCCGTAAGCGATAGCGGAACCGGCATGAGCGAAGAGGTACAGCAAAGAATGTTTGATCCCTTTTTTACCACCAAGGCCCATTTTGATGATCAGGAAACGGATGGAAAACTGCCCCGGGGCAACGGTCTGGGACTTTCCATGGTCAAGGATGTGGTGGAACAGTATGAGTTAGAAGTACAGGTAAAAAGCACGCCGGGAAAAGGCACAACATTTACCCTTAAATTTCCAAGGATAGCCCGTGCACATTAGCGCAAAACGAATAGATGAGATATTACGGGAAGCAGCCGGCCGGCACATCGTGGTTCTCGGTGATATCATGATAGACCAATACCTTACCGGCAGGGTGGAGCGGATATCGCCCGAGGCGCCCGTGCCCATTGTGGAAATCAACGAAGAAACCGTCCGCCTTGGGGGCGCGGCCAATGTGGCCCTGAACGTTCTCTCGCTGGGATGCGCCGTAACGCTGGTGGGGCTTATCGGCGAGGACCGCATGGGGCATACCTGCGAGGAACTGTTTGCAAGGCGGGGCATACATGCCCAGGGGCTTGTGCGTTCCGCCACGCGACCCACCACGGTAAAGACGCGGGTGATCGGCGACAATCAGCATTTGGTGCGTGTGGATAAGGAGGTAACCGCCGCCGCGGACGCCGACGAGAGCGCGGCCTTAAAAAAGGCGCTTGCCGACTGCATGAAAAAAGCTGACGCGCTTATTCTGGAAGACTACAATAAAGGCGTTCTTACTCCGGGAATAATTAAATTTGCCATAGAAGAAGCAGCCAAACATGGCGTGCCGGTTATGGTGGACCCCAAGTTCAACTCCTTTATGGACTATCGCCATGTAACGGTTTTTAAGCCCAATATTATCGAAACGGCGCAGGCGCTGGCCGTGGAACTGCCCAATAAGGACCGGGCGGTGGAAAAAGCAGGCCGCGCCCTGTTGAAAAGGCTGGATGCCGATAGTGTGTTGATAACGCGCGGGCCCCGCGGCCTGAGTTTATTTGAAAAAGACGGGACAATGTTGCATATTCCCACAAGGGCCCGGCAGGTAGCGGATGTTTCCGGAGCCGGGGATACGGTAATTGCCACCTTTACCGTTGCGGTGTGCGGCAAGGCGGATAAAAAGGAAGCCGCGCTTTTGGCCAACATGGCCGCGGGACTGGTGGTGGGGCGTATCGGCATTGTGCCCGTTTCCGCCGGACAGTTAAGGGAATTAAGCTGACATGCATGTTGTTCTGCCCATGGAGGAGATCGAGGAGTTTTTAAAGGATTTGCGTCGCGACCAACCCGGCTTGCGCATCGCCTTTACCAACGGGTGTTTTGACATCCTGCATCGCGGGCATGTTGCCTACCTGGAAAAAGCCCGTGAACTGGCGGATATGCTTGTTTTGGGGCTGAACTCGGATGCATCCGTAAGGCGCTTAAAAGGCCCGCCCCGTCCCTATATTCACCAGGAGGATCGCAGCTTTATTTTGTCCCGTCTGGAGATGGTGGATGTTGTTACCTTGTTTGAGGAAGATACTCCCCTGAATCTGATTAAAAAAGTAAAACCGGATGTGCTGGTAAAGGGGGGGGACTATACCCCCGCCGGGGTCGTCGGCAAAGACTTTGTGGAAAGCCGCGGAGGAAAGGTGGCCATCATTCCTTTTTTGGAAGGCCGTTCAACCACTAACATTATAAATAAGATTAAAACCGTATGAAAATTAGATACTATCTGTCAACGCTTATCATAGCCTTTGTAATATTGTCCGCCTGCGGAAGTCCCCGGAAGATGGTTGTTCCTCAAAAGGAGACGCCCGCATATTCCTTCACCCTGCCCGATACCTTGTGGCTGGCCGAAAAATCGATGAGTATGATCGACTCGATGATTTACCTGGAAAAAAAGAGCCGTATCGATCTGGGCGAGGCCGACAGCATTGCCGCCCGGTATAGTCTGGAATATATGTTTGAAATCGCCTCCCGTTTTAGCGATGAAGACAGGGAAACCCTTTCCGCATGGAGCTATTATGACAGCCTGCAGGGCGTGGCGGATGAACGCTATCGTCTATTGATGAGCAGCCTGGAAAAGGAAGCCACCGAGGCGGAGGAAATACGCGAGGATATAACCGAAATCGAGGAGCGCTCTTTTCCCGACTCCATTTTATTCGGCCAGGTGGAATATGTGGATACCAGCGGATCCATGCCCCTGACGCTGAACAAAAAGGTACGTCTGGCCATAAAGTATTTTCAGACAAAGGGCCGAAGGGTATTTACAAAATGGCTGGAGCGCAGTGGAAAATATGAGGGGCTTATAAAGGAAGTCTTGCGGGAAAAAAATCTTCCGGATGAATTGGCCTATCTGGCCATGATCGAAAGCGGCTTTAACCCCCGTTCCCGTTCCTATGCCCGGGCGGTGGGTATGTGGCAGTTTATTTCGGCCACGGGTCGCTACTACGGTTTGCGGCATAACTGGTGGTTCGATGAAAGGCGCGACATCATAAAATCCACGGACGCGGCCACCGATCACCTGAAGGACCTTTACGAGCGTTTCGGCCATTGGTATCTGGCCCTGGCCGGCTATAATTGCAACCCGAGGCGGGTGGAATACAACATGCGGCGCTACAATACGCGTGATTACTGGAAACTGAGACGTTTGCCGCGCCAAACGCGCAACTATGTGCCCACATTTCTGGCGGCGGCTATCATCGCCAATGATCCCGAAAAGTTCGGCTTTCATGTAGAAAAACAACCTGCTCTGGAAGTGGATACGGTACTGGTTTCGGAAAGCATCGATCTGAATGTTATCGCCGAGGCCGTGGATACCAGCTACAGCTATATCAAGGAGATAAACCCCGCTGTCTTAAGGTGGGTAACGCCTCCGGGAGTAAAGGATTTTACCCTTTATCTGCCCAAGGGTAAAAAGGAGTTGTTCAGGGAACGCTATAAAAACATTCCCGATGATAAAAAGCGCAGTTGGGTACGCCACAGGATACGGAGCGGCGAAACCCTATCCACCATTGCCCGCAAATACCATACAAGTATGTCGGTAATAAAAAAGACCAACAAACTACGCGGTACCATGATTCGCGCGGGGAAATATCTGCTTATTCCCGTGCCGCAAAACAAGGCGCATTTTTATGCCTATAAATCGTCAACGAAGAGCAAGACCAAAAAACGCAAAAGCCGTAGATACAGCAGCGTCCCTCAGGTGGAAAGCAGCGCGGAGTACGATAAGGTGATCTATGAAGTAAAAAAAGGGGATACCCTGGGTGAGATTGCCGAGAACTACAATACACGCGCTTCCAAAATACGCAGATGGAATGGTCTCTATTATGGGCAGAATATCTATCCCCGGCAAAAGCTGACCCTTTATGTTCATAAAAAATCTTTGGCTTCCCAAAAAACAAAACCGGCGGAAGAAGAGAGCGGAACCTTTTACACCGTGCGGCCGGGTGATACCCTGTGGGATATCTCCCTGAAATACGGAATAAGCATCCGGCAATTAAAAGCCATGAACAAAATGCGTGGTTCGCGCATACGTCCCGGAGAGAAGCTGAAAGTATCGAACAATTAAGTAAAAAACGGGTTAAGAACCCGGAGAGTCGTCGATGCGGCGCGGAAAAACGCGGACGAAACGGGGATTATGGCGGACGGCAAAAGAAGAAAGGCCTTATCAATTGATTGACTAAGTGCACTATTCTTCGTAACTTAAAAACTTTGCAACGGAAAGACACAATGGACAACATCTTTTGTCCCTCATGCGGGGCGCAAAATTCAACAGAGGCGCGGTTCTGCTCACAATGCGGCAACGCTCTCCCCGAAAAAACGGAAAAGAAAAAGGCTCCGGCAAAAAACGCGCAAGCAGCGTCCGGGAATTCAAACTCCATGTTTTATCTCGGTCTAACGCTTGTTGTGTCGTTGTTGATTGTTTTTTGGGTAATTACCGAGAACCGCCAGGAATATCTGGAAAAGCTCAAAAAAACAACGGAGAACAAGGCGGCCCCGGCTCAGGGTGCTCCTCCTCCGGCCGTGATGCAAAAGGTGATGGCGGCCAAGGCTGCTTTGGAAAAAGACCCTAAAAATTATGAGCTGAATGTGGAGATGGGCAATAACTACTTTGACATCGGCCGTTTTGAACAGGCCATCGGTTATTACACCACCGCCATCAGCGTGAATGATAAAAATCCCAGCGTTTTGATAGACCTTGGCGTGGCCTACTATAACATCAAGGATTTTGATAACGCCCTGAAATACATGAAGCAGGCCTTGAAAATAAGTCCCGATCATGTTCAGGGGCTTTACAACCTTGGCATCGTTTATTACAATACGGGAGATAAGAGTAATGCGGTAAAGGCCTGGGAAAAACTGTTAAAAGTCAGCCCGGATTCCCGCGAGGCCCAGGCCGCGCGGAAGTTCGTTGAACAAATAAAATCACAATTGTAATTACTAAAACCAAAAGCGGAGAATATCTTTATGCCTAGCGGTAAAAAAAGAAAACGCGCCAAAATGGCAACACACAAGAGGAAAAAGCGCCTCAGAAAAAATCGTCATAAAAAGAAAAAATAAGGTTCTTTTAAGAACCTTATTTTCATTTTTTTATGGAAAAAAATATATATAGCGTCTCTGAATTAACGCATACCATAAAAAATCTTTTGGAAACAAGCCTGCCCACCCTGTGGTTGGAAGGCGAAGTTTCCAATTATAAACGCCACTACTCACAACATTTATATTTTTCCCTAAAGGATGAATCGGCCCAGCTTTCCGCGGTTATGTGGCGAAGCCGGGCCCAAAAGTTGCCCTTTCAACTCGAAGACGGCATGCGCATTCGTGTATTGGGCAATGTTAAAGTATACCCGCCCGCCGGAAGATATCAGTTTGACGTACTGGAAGCGGAACCCGTCGGGACGGGCTCTTTGCAAATGGCCTTTGAACAGCTAAAACGTAAGCTTTACGCTTTGGGTTGGTTTGACGAAGCCCGTAAAAAGGCTTTGCCCGTCTTTCCCCGGCGCATAGCGCTAATCACTTCGCCGACAGGCGCGGCCATACGCGACATGCTCAACGTGCTGAAAAGACGTGCGCCTTATGTGGATGTTGTTGTTCTGCCCGTTGCCGTGCAGGGAGAGCGGGCGGCGGGGGAAATTGCCCGGGCCATTAATTTGTGTAACCGGCACAGTTTGGGCGATGTGATCATCGTGGGGCGGGGCGGCGGTTCCCTGGAAGACCTGTGGGCCTTTAACGAGGAAAAGGTCGCCGAGGCCATATTTCATTCGCATATACCCGTTATTTCCGCCGTGGGCCATGAAATTGATTATACCATTGCCGATCTTGTAGCGGATATGCGGGCGCCAACGCCTTCGGCCGCCGCCGAGCTTGCGGTAGTGGATAAAGAGGCTTTGATGGGCAAGCTGGGCGACTATGAGGCGCGTTTGCGCCAGGCCATGGATAACGGCCTTGCCGTACGCCGGCGGCAGATAGAACAACTTGAACAAAGCCATGCCCTGCGCCGCTGGGATGATCAGCTTTTCCAACATCATCAGTATCTGGACGGTATACAATCCCGCCTGGAAAACGCCATGAACGTTAAAATGCGGGAAATGCGCACAGGTCTGGAAAAGCTGGAGTTGTCCCTGCGCGCAACCCACCCTAAAACTTTGATGGCCCGCGGATATTCCTTAACTTTAAAAAATGGAAAAATCATAAGCTCCGTAAGCAACCTTTCCGAGGGGGATATTATTACAACGGAGTTGAGCGACGGTAGCGTTGAAAGCACGGTAACCCGGCATTCGGCAAAAAGGATAATGTAAGATGCCCGCAAAAAAATCATTTGAACAGGCTTTAAGGCGCCTGGAAGAGATCACGGAAACGTTGGAGGAAGGACAGGCTTCCCTGCAAAAAAGCATTAAGCTTTATGAAGAGGCTTATTCCCTGATAGATTTTTGTCGGGGCGAGTTGAAAAGCGCGGAACAAAAAATAAAGAAAGTGACCGGGAAAAGCGACGGCACTTTAAAAGAAGAAGACTTCGAATAGGACAGAACCATTTTGACCAAAGTCATTGGTATACTTGTAAATCCCCGCAAAAAAAATATCGACCGTTTGGTGCGCAAACTGGATGACTGGATTTTGGAAACCGCGCCGCCCGCCGATTTTCGCATATGTACGTATGATTCGCCTTATATAAAAAACCACTTCAGGAAAATAGGCGCGCAGGCTGACAGCGCCATTTTTGAGGAGGCGGAGCTGATCATCACCCTTGGGGGGGACGGTACTTTGCTGCGCACCATAAACAAGATGAAGCGCTTTGATATACGCATGCTGGGCGTAAACCTGGGCGGCCTGGGCTTTATTGCCGATACGCCGCCGGATAAGCTGACCGATCATATTCACAATTACCTGGAGGGCCGTTTTTTTATAGATGAACGCAGCCAGATTAGCTGCTATCTGCCGGAGACGAATAAAAAATTCAGGGCCTTTAATGATATTGTCATCGACAAGGCCGGTTTTGCCCGGGTGATACAAATAGAAACACACATCGACACCGAAGCGCTTAACAACTATATTGCCGATGGCTTGATTGTCTCTACCCCCACGGGTTCCACGGGCCATTCCCTTTCAAACGGCGGGCCCATTGTGGCTCCGGGGGCGCGGGTTTTTGTTATAAATCCCATCTGCCCCCATTCCCTGACCAACAGGCCGGTTATCATTCCGGACGATATGAAGCTGAAAATTGTTGTCTATACCGAGGCCGATTCCTTTAATATTTACCGGGACGGAACGGAACAGGGCAGCTTTCCCAGCGGCACGCTTATGGAGCTTAAGCGCAGCGAGCATACCGTTAAACTGGTTAAAATGGAGCATCAGCGCTTTTTTAGCGTGCTTAGTAAAAAGCTGCATTGGGGGGAAGATTTCCGCAATAAGAACCGCTGGACCTATAAGAAGATATAAAAAAAGCGCAACGGAGAGTCCGCCGCGCCAGTAGATGGTTTTACCCTTCGTTTTTTTTAATTCCCAAAATAGTTATTGCCGCTATTGTTGTTGATCTCATTTTCCCAATAGGGATTTTGCAGTTCCTTGCGATGGGTGGAGTGAATCAACTCATAACGTCCGAAACCGTTGCGATCCACAAAGACGAATATAACGCCGCCCTGAATCTGGTTATATTTCCATATCTGATACGGCTTACCGGAAGAGTTGCTGTCAAAGCGGTCTATTTCATCAGGCTTGCCGTAAACGATCAACACACGGCCAAAATCCGACTTCCAGCCCGGCTTGCCACCCCGCGTAAAACGGGCGTTGGCCTCTTCTACCCGCTGCAAAAATTGCAGGCGGCTTTGTCCCGGTGGAACATTGTTTTGCTTGTCAATGCGCTGCCAGAGCCGGGTTAAAAAGGTTCTCAGGGCGTCGGCCCCATTCAATTGTTCATATAAAGCGTCATCTTCGGCGGTGGCGTAATAACGGGCCTTCTTGTATTCGTCACGCAGCTCATCCTCCGACATGGCCACAAAAATCTGGCTCATTTCCGGCAGAGCGTTGTCTCCGGCGGTTTTGATCTTTTTGTTTTTCTTGTATTTTGTAACGGAAAATTTCTTTTTTATGCGCGTGGCACTGTTCCCGTCGGCGCCCTTTACATCGACAACCAGGTTATAAATACCCGCCGGCAGGGCCATGGTATTAAAGCCGTCAATTTCCACCTGGTTGTTATTAACCACTTTCCGCTTGCGCAAGGGGCCGTTTTTAACGGTGTCCCCATCCATGGAGAGGATGTTATACTGAATATTGTAGCCCGGCATGTTTTTAAGGTTGTATAACTCCACATAGTAGTATAACATGGGATGCAGCGGATCAAAGCGGTTTTGGGCGTTTGGCATCACCGACATGCCGTTTTTTATAAACAGCCCCCTGGTTTCCGCCGCTTTTTTTATGTTGGAACAGAGCTGAATGCTTGACAGGGACAGGCCCTGGCCAATCCGAGGCACAAAAACGGTAAGCTCATATTCTCCGGTGCGCTTGGCCAATATATCGTACAGCTTAAGCCGGGCCTGGTAGGTGCCGGGTTTTAGAACGGTTTTAAAGATATCGTTGTATTGGCTGAAGAGTTTTAACTCCGAGGTATCCCTGACCAGGGATTTGTATAAGTGATAGTTCTGGTAGATGGAGTCGCCGTTCTGGGTGATGTTCAATTCCGTGCGGAACTGGGCGTACAGGCTGTCCTCGGTTTGCTTGTATTGCAGGTTCCCCTGATAAAAGGAGAGATAAAACTCCACATAGGCGGTGCTGTCGTTATTACTGAAGTTGGCATAATCCGCGCTTATGGGCAAAAAAGCCATTTGCGCCTGCAGGCCCAGAAACAACGTGGTCAGCCATACCAGGGTTTTATTCAAAAGAGACTGATACAATTTTAGATACTCCTTCC
>JALTKX010000275.1 GCA_027006055.1 Calditrichia bacterium
AGGGCATACACTTGCTGAATATCGAGAGCGGCGAGAAAGTTTATGTTGTTGAAAAAAACGGAAGCCGGACTGTGCGGGTCGGTGGTATTTTATATACCAAGGTGTTTGAGTTCCGCGACATGCACATCCTCAGCGCCCTGTCGCCCGTGCCCATGCGTCCCATGGTAAAGCTGCATGTTCTGGATATTCTGAAAGGCATGCGGGAGCATGGCGAATATAAGCACCGTGATGAATTAATGCATCATCTGTTTCTGGAAATGCTGAGGGCCGAGCTTCTGCCGCCGGCATTGGAGAACAGCGACGGCGAGGCGATTCTGGAGCACAGGATCTACTATGAGGTTGAATCAGCCCATAAGGCGTTTAAGGCCCTGGCCTCTCTGGCGGCGGGCGTAAAAAGGCAGTCACTGCTTAATGACGCCGTTTATACCCGGGACGGGCTTGTGCATGAGGTTGAGATTCCCTGGCTTGATGGTAAAAAACGGGAGGAAGGATTTGAGGCCGACGAGCTGGTGTTGGGCACGATTTTTATTACCGGCCGGGAAATGGTGGTGGAGGTCAATTCCGCGGAGCGGGCGGCGGAGATCATGCGCCGCATAGATAAGCGTCTGGGGAGCGGGGCCCGCCATTTGCGAACGGAAAAAATGGACGTTGGGGAAGTTTTGGACACATTTTCCGGTAATGCTCCCGAAGAGCAGGTGGACCTGCCTGAAGACGCCATGAACGCGGTACTGCACAGTGTACAGAAGCAATATTGGCAGAAATGGCTGGATATGCGCATACCGGCCCTGAATATGATGACGCCGCGCCAGGCGGCCGGGACAAAAGAGGGACGGGCCCGGCTTGAAATTTTGTTAAGGGATATGGAGTACGGCGATTCAAAGCTGTCCGAGAATTTTCGCATGAAAAACTATATAGATGATATTCGCCAAACGTTGAATCTGAGATGAGAACAGCGCCCTTTTGGCAAAAAAGGGTCGCCGCGGCAAAAACGGTTGTGGCCCTCGACCGCAACCAGACGTAATTCCAGGGTAGCGGAATATAGCTGCCAACTTTTTCCCGTTTGTCTGCCCAGATTTTTTTGCATCTATTTTAAGGCCTCTCTATTATAGATGGACTTTCTTCCTACCGTTAACCGGATTATGTCGGAACACTTCCCGCAATATACAGGAATAAAAAACGGGCTCAAGCTCAAGATTGTTTTGCCGCGCTCGGAATGACGGACCGGGAATAGCTAATACAAAATAAAAAATACAAAATACAAAAAGGGTCTGTCGGAGGATTGATGAACTGGGCTGATACTGCCTCCTGCCATGCCACCTGCAGAGTCAGGTCTGGCTCATTTATCATTTGCCTGCCCGGCTCCGTCGGGTCATAACTCATTTGTCATAATTCATATTCAGACTCCGCTGGCGGTGACAGCTCCCCCACCTTCCAGGTCTTTAAAACCTGGAAGGTCTCTTCCTGCCCGCTGTTCACCGTGAATGTGGCCATACTGCCACAACCACCTGCCATTAATTATTAACATTTTCCACCCCTATTCCTTAAAAATATTAGCGCTTTACATCTTTAAAACTTATTTTTGACTGAAAACAGGGAGAGCAGTTTCATGCAGGTATTAAAATTCGGCGGCACCTCGGTGGGCAGCGCGCAAAGCCTTAAACGGGTGGCGGCCATTATCGCCCGCAGGGTGGAACAGGGCTGGCGGCCGGTGGTGGTGGTCTCCGCCTTTTCCGGGGTGACCAATATGCTGCAAAAGCTAAGCGAACAGGCCCCGGCCGGGGATGACGCCTATGAAAAAACACTGGCGGAGATCGAACAGCGTCACCTGGAGATGATCGCCGCCCTGTTGCCGGAACGACAAAGCGAAACAACGCGGGAGATCGAACCCTTTTTAAAGCGCCTGCGCGAGGCGGCGCTGGGGGCCCGTCTGCTGGGCGAGTGTTCCCCGCGCATCCGTGATTTGCTGCTGGGCTTTGGCGAACGCCTTTCGGCGGCCATCATCGCCGCTTTTTTCCGCGCCGGGGGGCTGGACGCCGCATTCCGCGATGCCTCGAAAATCCTGATTAGCGATGATCACTTCGGTCATGCCCGTCTGATGCGCGGGCGCAGCGCCGAAAACATACGCCGTGTTCTGCCCGGGGGGCATGCGGTGAATGTGGTTACCGGCTTTATTGCCGCCACCCCGGAAGGGGTGCCCACCACCCTGGGGCGCGGTGGTTCCGACTACACGGCGGCCATTTTCGCCGCCGCCCTGCACGCGCCGGCGGTGGAAATCTGGACCGACGTCAGCGGGGTGTTCAGCGCCAACCCGGCGGTTGTAGCCGCCGCCCGTCCTCTGCGGGCCATCACCTACCGGGAGGCCATGGAGCTTTCCCACTTTGGCGCCGGGGTACTGTATGCCCCCACCATACAACCGGCCATGGAAAAGGATATCCCCATCCATATTCTCAACACCTTTGAAC
>JALTKX010000276.1 GCA_027006055.1 Calditrichia bacterium
GGTAGCCCACCATGCTGGCGGTAAGGGTATATTGCCCTACCGGCACATTGAGGATCACATAGTAACCGTCGTTATCGGTGGTGGCGCCCATCAGCGTGCCTTCCAGTTGCAGGTTAACGCCGGCCAGAGGGGCGCCGGTTTCACTGTCCTTAACAAGGCCGCTTATCTTGCCATTGGTGCCGGCCGTCAGTATGAACGGAGTGGCCAAGGCTAACAACAGGCGGGCGAAATATTTGTAAATTGGGGTAGACACGGCAATTATCCCTGATCTTTATATATACGTGGAGTGATTATCGCCCTCAAACTAATAAGGGAAATCCGGCGGTGCAAGAAAAATATTAAATTAAGTTAATAAAAAATATTTAAATTGATTTTTTCTTGACATTCCCAATCCCGCTTGTTTATATTCGGCACATATTAGCCCACCAGCATTTATCCAAAGGAGGATGACACATGCGTCTTTTTTTACCACTACGTAAGGTTTTATATGTTTTGCTCTTTCTGCTTTTGAGCCAGGTAAGCGCTCAGGAGAATCAATTTAAAAAGGTTTGGCAAAACACCACCTGGGCCGAAGGGGCCTTTTATCCAAGCGGTCCTCTGTGGAACATGGTGGGCCCGTATGATTTTGATCAGGACAGTCTGGCGGATTTTGTCGCTTCCAGTTCCTGGAGCGGTGCTTTTTTAAACGGCGCCTATCATTACGAAGCCACGGCGGATAATACGGTAGAGCTGATGTGGTGGTATCATTTTGCCGAGCTGGATACGGCCAACGACAACTTCTCCTCGGTAACGGTGGGCGATCTGGATGGCGACGGCAATCCGGAGATCATCGTGCTGGCCGATGCCCGCGCCGGGGGTGACGCCCTGCAGGTTTTTGAGTGGGACGCCGACTCCGCCGCCTTTCCCACAACACCCACGGTCACCTGGGATTTGGGTTTAAAGCACGGCGTGTTTGAGGCCGGTCAGATTGTGGCCGCCAATCTCGATTCCGATGATAATCAGGAGGTTGTCGTTTCGGTGATGGACGGCCCCTGGGGCGCCGCCGGAACCAGCCACCTGATGATTTTTGAGCTGCAAAACAAAAGCTTTGCCCTGCCTTCCTGGAAGGTGGAAATGGATGACTCGCTGACCACCGGTTGGAGCGGCTATACCATTTATACCACAGATCTGGATAATGATGAACTGCAGGAAATATGGACCGTGGCCTGGGATTACTACCGGGTTATCGCTTACGAAAATACGGGCAACGAGGATGAATATGCCCTGCAAACCGCCTTTTATGTCAGCCTGAATGACGAGTTTTCCAATCAGGGTCTGGTGGCCGCCAACTTTGATAAGGATGATGTAAACGAAATGTACGCCACCACCAGCGGGGGCACGGTGTGGGGTATTGCCGGCGGCAGCGATATCAGCAAGATCACCTTTTCCAATTTCAACTATATGGGATTTTATGATAAGGGGCTGCGTCAGATACGCAGCGGCGACATGGATGGCGACGGCAAGCCCGACCTCTATTTTGCCGGAAACTATGACGAGTCGGTGCACGACTGGGAGTATAACGGCGGCAATCCCCTGGATATCGCCTCCTTCAGCACCTATACCATCTTTATGGACGATACCACCGATGACGTCACGCCGGGCACGGATCAGGGCATTTTTCGCGTGGCTAAGCTTTTTCCCGGTGATGTGGATAATGACGGGCTGGGCGATATGATCGTCTCTTCCTCCAGTCTGGCGCTGGATAAGCCGACCCTGCTCATGCTGGAGTATGACAAGTCCACCGCTTTGGGGGATGAAAACCCGGTAGCGCCCCAATCGCTCCATCTGAACCAGAATTATCCCAATCCTTTCAATCCCGAAACACAGATCAGCTATTCCATGCCTCAGGCAGGTTATGTGCGCCTGGAGATTTTTGACATGACCGGCCGTAAGATCATCACCCTGCAGGATGGCATGCAGCAGGCGGGAAACTATAACTATCAGTGGACGGGGGTAGACCGCTTTGGCCGATCCGTGGCCAGCGGTTCATATATTTACCGTTTGTCCCTGGACGGTAAAGTCCTCAGTAAAAAGATGAATTTACTGAAATAGCAGGAACCGCTTTTTTGCAAGGTCGTCCGTTTTCGGGCGGCCTTTTTTTATTTTTGCCTGCGGGCACTATTTATGGAAGCGGGATGATATTAATCCTATATTCAATTTGCGCTATAAACGGGCGATGTGGAATATTTTTAAACCGGGTTGCCTTCTAAGTATTGTCATATAAACAGGCGTCCCATGTATAAATCACTTATATGTTCGTTATGGTTTTTAGTGGTTTCGTTTTATCTGCTGCCAGCCCGGGGCGACGAACTTCATTTCGAGCATCTAACCATAGAAGACGGTCTTTCCCAAAGCGCGGTCTACGCCCTAATGCAGGATAAACAGGGGTTTATCTGGATCGGCACCAA
>JALTKX010000277.1 GCA_027006055.1 Calditrichia bacterium
CCAAATATCCAGCAGCTCTTCCTTGGTATATTCCGGCCGTTTCAAAGTTCCGTAAAGAGGAATCTCTACCGGCTTGGTCATCACCAGCTTCTTGCGTGGATATTGCAGGATAGTCCCTCCGGCATCTTCCTGGTCGATTACCAGATAGCTCAACTTATGTTTTACGGCGGTCAGCGCGGCGCTCATGCCCGAGGGCCCGGCTCCCACCACCAATACATCCAGAATACCGTTCTTTCCCGGTGCCCCTTTACGGGCAATATCCTCCACCACCTCGGTACCCTGTTTTATGGCATTTTTAATCAGGGCCAGTCCACCCAACTCTCCGGCGATATAGACCCCCGGCAAATTGGTTTCACGGTTCTCTTTCATAAAGGGGATATCATCCCGGTGACTGGTATCGCCCAGGCCGACCGTGATGCCTTCCACCGGACAGGCCTCGGCGCACAGGCCATGACCCACGCATTTCAATCCGTTAATGATGGTCGCCTTGCCGTTGACAATGCCCAGCACCCCGCCTTCGGGACAGGCCTCCACGCAGGCGCCGCAGCCGATGCATAAAAACTCATCTATTTGCGGATGTTGGGCGATGGCCTTATCCGCCCCCAGCATCACCGCCTCCTTTTTCCGCGCCATATCTTTTTTCATTGTCCGGCGGTGTTTTCGCACCGATGGCACCAGCACAAAGGCCGCCACGACAATTATTACCAACCAGATAATTACATTTTCTATCATATCAGAACCTGTATCCCAACTCTATAAAAAAACGTTGTCCGTTTAAATCATCTCCCCAGTCATACTGATATTCGCCGCTCATAAACATATCCAGCGGCAGTTCAAACTGGCTGTTTAAACGTATCCAATTGCGGTGATTTTCACTGTTATCGGCCTTGAGCGCGTAACCGTAATAACCGTAGGAGAGGCGTGCCAGATGTCCGCCCCGGAAGCGGTAAGAAAGGCTGACATTCGGATTTATCCCCGTGGTATAAAAATTATCAAACCCGGCATAGCGCAACATCAACATCAGGGGCGTGCCCAACATGCGGTTCCAGTTCAGCCCACCCATATAGGACCAGGTAATATCCGAGGCATCCTGCCTGTGGCGCAGACCACCGTTGGCAAAAAGACGAAAGTTCCTGAACAGACGGGCATTTAAGGTAAGACGCAGCCCCTGACGAAAGGCGTCGTTAAACAGACTGTCGGCCAGGGTACGCGAATACCAGGTTAAATAATTTTTCCGGTTGTCATAGCTGAGTCCCACGGAATAACGTCGGTTAAAAGTATAGCGCCCGTTTATATAGACGCCCGTCAGGCTGACCGTTTCGCCGGTGGTTTTCTGTTTCCAGTCACGATTGAGATCCAGCTCCAAGCTTTGGAAAAGGGTAAAACTGCTACCCCAGCTATAGTTATTCTGCCAGTACATAAACTCCCTGCTAACCGTGCCGCCATGGTAGGCCCCGGCCATGGAGAGGGTAGATTCAAAACGGTGACTGCTGTAATCCCCAACCTTATAGGCGGCAAACAGGCCATACTTTTGAATGGACGCCGGCGCGGTGCTGTAATGCCACTCCGGCTGCATGCCGCCAAACAATCCCCAGCGCCAGCGGGAAGAGATATTGTGCTGAAGCATGATACCGTCTATATAGCCCACCCCGCTAAAAGCATTGGAGATGATCCGGCCCAGGGCCCAGTTAAAAGGAGCTTTTTCATTGGCATAGCGAAAAGATACCTCATAAAGGCGATTGCGCCATTCGTTACGGGGAATAGCCGAAGAAAGACTTGCTCGTCGCCGGTCATAGCGGCTGCGCCATTTAATCCTTAAGCGGTAGTCATCACCGAAGAGACGAGTAGCCCGTAAGTTAAAGCGTATTGTCGGCTGCTTATAATCCAGGTTGGAGGAGCCGCGGTCATCAAACTGAAACCACTGCGCGGAAAGATATCCGCTGATACGTGGTTGGGAAGCCCGCTCACGCCGTATCGGTTTTGTTTTCTTTTTCGCACCCGTTGTCTCCGGTTTCTTTTCCGCGATCACGGTTTCCTTCTTAAGCGGTGTGGCTTTTTCCATTACCACCACCTTGTCGCCAACGGCCGGCATACCGGTTTGGCGGAGAATCGTGCACGAAGCCGAATGACGGGCGACAAAGGCAATCTTCAACCGGGCGATCTCCTTCCCGTTTTTCCGCACGCTCAGAATATCGCCCACAGCCAAACCGGCAGCGCTGCCCGCATTCAGATAAATATTTTCCTTGCTGACATATTTTACCTGAACAGCCTTTGCCGTTTGCGCCGTTACCCTCGGGGGCAACAGCATGCCCCCGAGGAATAAACAGGCAAATAAAAGACGGGTCTTGTTCACTTTCATATTATATTTCCATGGTTTTACGGTTATCAACATCAATCGTCTCCCCCTCCCCCTTGCGGATGGCAGCTTAAACAGGCGT
>JALTKX010000278.1 GCA_027006055.1 Calditrichia bacterium
CGGTTTTAAGGCCATTCTCGTTTTGGAAGACGGAACCATCGGCATGAATTACGAGTCGCCCAACACCCCCTCCAGCGGGTTGTTCCGGGTCTATTACCGGGAACGTCAACCGCTTGCCACCGCTTTGCAGACACAGCAAAATATCATCCCATCAACTTTTACCTTAGAGCAAAACAGTCCCAACCCCTTTAATCCGGCAACGGAGATCGCCTTTTCCCTGCGCGGGGCGGCCACGGTTAACCTAAGCGTCTATGACGGAGCGGGGCGCCTGATACGCACGCTGTTCAGGGGCCATCGGCCGGCCGGTCGGCACCGCTTCTCCTTTAACGCCGCCGGGCTGGCCGCGGGTATTTACTACTATACCCTGTCCGACGGCAGAAGCAGGATCACAAAAAAAATGGCCTATCTCCCCTAAGGCAAAAAAGGCTGCTTCCGCTGGCGGAGGCAGCCTTTTATTTTGTGTGTAATTTTTTTCCGCCCGGCATCCAGGCGGGGGACTATTTTGGGGAAGAGGCCTTGAACGGTTGGTAATCCTCATGTTCCTCGCCCGGCACCAGATAAACCCGGGAAGATAGTTCCCGCAGACCGTTGAGGGGATCGGGACCGCCGGTGATCAGGTCGCGCATCAAGCGCTCCAGCCGTTCGTTCTGCCGCCACAAATGATAGGCGTGCCAGTCGGTGGCCCGGGTGGCGTCAATATAAACGGTGTTGCCGGCCAGAGGCTCGGGGCTGCCGTCGGCGCGGACAATCCGCATCCCCAGCCGTTCCTTATGGGTGTATACTTCCACCGGTTCCAATACCTGATCCTCGCCGTTATAGAAAAGATAGACCGATTTGGCAAAGTCAAGTTTTTCCAGCCAGCGGGCATGGCCGCGCAAGTCCGTTTCCGGAGCCACTATCAGTACCGCATCCAGAAAACCGGCGGGTAAATCCCCCTTATAATCTTCCAGCATTTTACGCAGAACCACGGCGCCCATGCTGTGGGTCATCAGCACCCGGCGTCTCGCGCGGGAAGTGTCCGCTGCCCAGGCGCGCAGGGTTTTTAGCAGCCAGGGGGCGGAGGCGCGACCGTTTTTACGGGGTATGGTGCGCGCGTCTATCCAGGCGGGCCACTTAAAAACCACCACCCCGGCCCCGTACTTTTCCGGGAGACGTTCAAACAAAAGATTGTAGCGCACGCGGGAAGGATAATCGCCCATGCCATGCACAAACAGCAGGTCCCGGGGACCCGCCTGTTGATAGACACGGCTGGAGTCAAAGGCGCGCAAAACCTCCCCGGGATCAAAGGATTTCTCTTCGGAGACATACAGGCGGATATCATCCTTTTCCAGCGGCAAAAGTTCCCGCTGCGTTTCCACCACATGCCGGCCCAAAAAATTAGAGAGCGAGCATCCCGCGCTTAAAAAAAGAAGCACCATCCCGGGCAGTATCAGTCGCGT
The DNA here is from genome assembly GCA_027006055.1 of Calditrichia bacterium. Lineage (GTDB taxonomy): Bacteria > Calditrichota > Calditrichia > Calditrichales > J004 > J004. The sequence goes on from JALTKX010000278.1 coordinate 1,440, forward strand.
AACCGGTTTCATCCCCTTCCCTTCAATTATATTTGACCTCCGTTTTAAGTACGGCCCTAATTTACGCAGGGACGGGCCACAAGTTTCTCCCGGCCGGTGGAGAAAAAGTCTCTTAAAGACTTGTATGCAATCCATCATATTTAGTACAATGGGTCATGGCCAAAAAGAATAAAGCGCAACCAGAGGCTCTTCAATTAAAAATCGAGCAGGTACACAAGGAGTTTATCGGCGCTGTCGCCGTGGAGGATGTTTCCTTCCGGGTGGAGGCGGGCAAGGTGTTTGGCCTTTTGGGCCCCAACGGCGCCGGCAAAACCACCCTGATGCGCATGATCATGGATATCGTGCGTCCGGACAGCGGTTCGATAGAGATAAACGGCCGGCCCCGCGCGACCATACCGCGCAACCGTTTCGGCTATCTGCCGGAGGAACGCGGCCTGTATGCCCACGCCCGGGTTTTGGAACTGCTGGTCTACTTCGGAAGTCTCAACCACATGCCCCGGCGCAAGGCCGAGGTGGAGGCCATCCGTTTTTTAGACCGCCTGGGCCTGATCGACTATTCGGACTACCCGATCCACTACCTCTCCAAAGGCATGCAGCAAAAGGTGCAGTTTATTGCCGCCTTTTTGCATAAGCCCGATATTCTGATCCTCGACGAACCCTTTTCCGGCCTCGATCCCATCAATCAGATTGCCCTGCGGGAGATATTGAGTGATTTTAAAAAAGAGGGCAAGCTGATCATCCTCTCCACCCATCAGATGGAGATGGCCGAAAAAATGTGCGAACACGTTTGCATGATCCACCAGGGACGGCTGATCATCGATGCTCCGCTGGGGGAGATAAAAAAACGGTTCCGGGACAACACCTATCTGCTGGAGGCGGATCATGCCCTGGAAACCCTGCAAATGATGGACAAGGTGGATGTGCTGGAAGCGGGCAGCAACGGCATCAAGTTCCGCCTCGCCCCCGGTCTCGATTCCGGTGATCTGCT
>JALTKX010000279.1 GCA_027006055.1 Calditrichia bacterium
GGGTGGTTCTTCCCCGGAGCGTCCCCCCCCTGCGCGTGGGCTGGATCGGTAACACTTACAATCTTTATTACCTCAAGCAGATCGACGATATCCTGTTTAAAATCGCCGCCGAACAGAGCGGGAAGCTCTCCTTTCAGCTTATGAGCGCCGCTGTTCCCAAAGCCTATTTTAAAATCCCGTGGCAACTCACCCCCTGGAGCCTGGAAGCGGAAGCGGACTGGCTGAGCAGCATTGATATCGGCCTGATGCCCCTGAATGACGACCCCTGGAGCCGGGGAAAATGCGCCTTTAAACTGTTGCAGTATGCCCGCCACGGCAAGGCTCTGATCGCCTCGGACGTGGGCGCCAACCGCGAAGTGGTGCGGCATAAGGTAAACGGCTACCTGACCGGCGGGGATTTTAGCTGGGAACAGGCCCTGATGGCCTTTGTGGAACACCCGGAGCGCGCCGCACGCTTTGGCCAGGCGGCGCGGGAACATTTTTTGGAACATTTCGAGTTAACGGTAATCTTTAAACGGCTGAACGAGGCCCTGAACAGACTGACGACGGTGATACGATGACCTGCATTATTTTAACGGAAGACTATCCTCCCGCACCCGGCGGCATCGCCCAATGGGCGCGGGGGGTGGCCCGTGGCCTGGCTATCCGCGGGCACCGCGTTACGGTGGTAACACGCCTCGGCAAGAACGCCCTCCCCGAAGCCCAACCGGGGATACGCATTGCCCGCATGCCCGCCTGGCAATGGATCAATTTGCGGCTACTGTACCTTTATGGCGCCAGCTTCTTTAATATCCTCAGGGAACGTCCCGACGTCATTATCGCCACCACCTGGCAATTGGCGGCCATTGTCCGGCCGGGTCAAAAACTGTTTGGCTACCGGCTGGTCACCGTCTATCACGGACTGGAGGTAACAAAAAAACTACCCGCCTATCAAAAGCGCGGATTGCTAAAAACCGCGCGGGCCTCGGCGCTCAACATCGCCGTAAGCCACTTTACCCGGGATCAAATCTGCCAAAAACTCTCGCTGCCCGCCCGCCTTATCCGCGTGGTGCATAACGGCGTGGACTTAGAGCGTTTCAAACCGGGGGCGCCTCCGGCCGATCTGCTGGAAAAATATGAATTGCAGGGAAGGCGCGTGCTGCTGACCCTCAGCCGGGTTATAGAACGCAAGGGACACGATATTGTTGTCCGGGCCCTGCCCTCGCTCATCGGGGAGCACCCGAAACTGTTGTACCTTATTGCCGGCGCCTATCATCAGGACTTTTACGACCGCCTGCGTGAACTTATCGCCCAACTGGGGCTTGAAAACCATGTGCGCTTTACCGGCAGGCTGGAAGATGACCGGCTGGCCGATATCTACAATCTAAGCGAGCTCTATATCATGGTCAGCAAGGGCAGCGGCACGTCGGGCAACTCGGAAGGATTCGGCATCACCTACCTGGAGGCCAACGCCTGTGAAAAGGCGGTGATCGGCTCCGATGTGGACGGCATTCCCGACGCCGTGGAAGACGGAGTGAACGGTTTGCTGGTGCCGCCCAACGATATTGAGGCCACCGCCGGGGCCGTGGGCCGGCTGTTGCGGGAAGACGCTTTACGCGATAAGTTAGGCAGGAACGGCCGCAAGCGCATAGAGCAGCGTTTCACCTGGGATAAAATCACCGGCCGCATTCTGGAGTTATTGGAAAATACTAATGAATAAAAGCTATCTCTCCTTTTTCCGGTTTTTAAAGCCGCACACGCTTTTGCTGATACTGATCATCGTCATTTCGCTGGTCTACACCCTGTTGCGGGTGCTCAGCTTTATGGTCATACCGGAAATTCTGGTCGCCCTGGAACCAAGCTACAACCCGGGCAAGATGAATATACAAAATGAAACCCTGGCCGATTTCGTGGGCGCCTTCAAGGCCTGGATGTTCAGCATAACGGCGGACTATCCCCATCTGGAGCGCATCACCTACATGGCGCTTATCGTGGGCGTTCTTTTTGTGTTGAAAAACGTGACCGATTATATCCGCCGCATCATTACCGCCTGGTTTGAACTGGCCGTGGTTACCGATATGCGCCGGGAAGTCTATGAGCATCTGATCCGCATGCCGCTGAATCGTTTAAGCAGCAAAAAATCGGGACATTATATCTCCATTCTGACCAATGATATCATGCAGATATTGGTATCCATCAAGCGCATCTTCGAAAATCTGATAACGGAACCGGCCTTTATTATCGGCGTCATCTACTCCATCATCATGATCTCCTGGAAGCTCTCGCTGCTGATCTTTGTCACCGTGCCGGTATTCGGCTTTATGATGATGAAAATCGCCCAGAGCCTGGGTCGTAAGTCGGAACGGGTCATGCGCCAGAATGACGATTACCTGGCGGTGATCAATGAAACCATCATGGGCTTTAAAACCTTTAAGGCCTTTCTGGCGGAAAAATTTCAGATTTCACGTTATATGAAGGAGCTGCTGCGGTTGAAACGGTTGCAGTTCAAGCAAAGCATCCTGAAGTCGGTAAATATGCCCCTGGCCGAGATGATCGGCAGCCTGCTGGTGGTGGGCATCATCATCCTGGGCGCCTACTTCCAGCAACAGGAAGGGATACGCGGCGCCGATCTGATCACCATCCTGATGAGCCTGATTCTGTTGATGGAACCGATCAAAAAAATCGGCAACGTCATCAATGAGTTCAAGGTAGCCATGGTATCGGTGGAGCGGGTCTCTCAAATTCTGGACACGCCCATCGACGAAGCGGATTACGGCCATGTTAAGAAAAAGAGCTTTGACCGGGAAATACGTTTCGACATAAACACCTTCCGTCACGGCGACGATGACGATGGTTTTATGCTCAGGGATATCCGCTTTAGCCTGGCCAGGGGAGAACAGGTGGCGCTGGTGGGCCCTTCCGGTTCCGGTAAAACCACCCTGGCCGAGCTGCTGGCCCGCTTCTACCGTGTCCGGGACGGAGCCATCACCATGGATGGGATCAATATCAACGATATTGACAACAGCGATTACCGCCGCCTGATTTCCGTGGTCAATCAGGATAGTTTTTTATTGAACGATACCATTGAGAAGAATATCACCCTGAGCGCCGACGAGGTGGACGCGGCCCGCTTAAGCGAAGCGGGACGGCTGGCCCACATACACGCCTTTATCGGCCAACAGAAAACGGGCTACGACACGGTTATTTCCGAGCATGGCGCCAACCTTTCCGGCGGACAGAAACAGCGCATCTCCATTGCCCGCACCATCTTTGCCGATACGCCCATCGTCATTCTCGACGAGGCCACCTCCGCCCTGGATTCTGAGTCGGAACAATATATCCAAAAAGCGATCGACTCCCTGCGGGCCAACAAAACCCTGTTGATCATCGCCCACAGACTTTCCACCATTATTCATTCGGATAAGATTGTGGTGATGAATGAGGGACGCATTGTGGAGATGGGCAGCCACAAGGAGCTGCTGGAGCGTAACGGTTATTATAAGCGTCTGTTCGAAATCCAGTTTAACACCGGAGATTAGTACCGGAGAGGATTTTCTTCAATGATGTCCAGCAGTTTTTGGGCCAGCGCCGTCCAGGTATATTCGCGCAGAATTCTTTCCCTTCCCCCCCGCCCCAGACGGGCCGCCAGCGCGGCGTCGCCTAAAAGGGCGTCAAGTTTTTCCCGTATGCGGTTCACATCCGTTGGCGGCACCAGATAGCCGGTTTCCCCGTCCACAATGGCGTCGGCCACTCCGCCCGAAGCGCCGCCGATCACCGGTTTTTCGCAGGCGTTGGCCTCCAGGTAGGTGATGCCAAAGCCCTCCGTATCCCCGGCAATTTCACGGCTGGGCATGATGTAAACATCGGCCATATTGTAAAACAGCGGCAGTTCCGCGCTCTCCACATATCCGGTAAAGATAACATGATTTTGCAGGTTCATATTTTCGATGAACGTTTCCAATTCGCCGATAAAGGCATCATCTCCCGGCCCGCAGATGATATAGCGTAGCGAAGGATACTTTTTTACCAGGGCCGGCAGGGCGCGGATCACGTAGTCATGTCCCTTGCGCCGGATCACCCGGGCCAAAGTCAGAATGATCCTGTTCCCGCTGTTTAGCCCCAGCCGATTCATAAGAGCGGAAGTATCCATTCCGGGCCGGAACCGCCGCACATCCACCCCGTTGGCCAGCACGCGGCAATGCCCGGCGGGCAGGTCAAAACCCTTTTCCGTCGCCTGGCGGGTAAATTCGCTAACGGCGATGACTTTATGGCTGCCCCTCAGCGTGCTTCGCAGCCAGCGTTTTTTTATCAGGGGCATGGCCCGCGTCACTTCCAGGCCGTGTACCACCGTAACCAGCTTAACCCCATGCTTGCGGCACAGGTATTTCAAGCCGCGGGCCACGTTCCAGGTGGTGGCGATCACGATATCCGGCACCTCGTCGCGCAGGCGGTTTTTCAGTGTTTGGCGGCAATAGTAGGTGCGCCCCTGTTTCCAGTTTTGCCCCTCGATGAAAGAGACCTTAAAGGGTCTTCCCGAGGTCTCCACGGGAAAATCCTCCCGCCGCCGCGTAAAAACGGTCACCCCATGACCGGCAACGGCCATGCTTTGCGCCATACCCAGCGCCCACTGGGCAATGCCGCCGCTGTACGGCGGAAAATCTTCCGAGAATATATAGATCGTTTTTATGTTGTCTCTCCGGAGTATGATTCCTGTCGCTTATCACGGAACGTCTGTCGCCCCGTCCATTGTTACTTTAATTTTCCCTGAATATCCTCAACAGAGTGTTCTTCATCTTTTCCATGGAAAAAATTTTACGTACTTTTTCGCGTCCCTTTTGCCGAAGCGCCTCACGCAGTTTCCGGTCATCATAAATCCGCGCCAAAGCCGCGCTCAGGGCGTCGCTGTTCCTTTCTGTCAGCCAGCCCTCTTCCCCGGAAACGATCACCTGCTCCGCCCCGCCGGCGCGGGTGGTAACGGCGGCACAGCGCAGATACATGGCCTCCAGCAAAGCGTTGGAAATACCCTCGTTGTCGGAAAGCAGTACAAAAACATCGGCGGCGGCATAGTAGGCATAGGGATTGGTTTGATAGCCGCAAAAAAAGAGATGCTTCTCCAAACCGTATTCCCGGCCCTGGTCGCGCAGGCGTTCCGCTTCCGGGCCGTCGCCCAGTATCCACAAACCGGCCTCTTTTTTCCGGCCGGCATCCATCCATTTTTTAAAGCCCTCAAGCACCACATCAAACCCCTTGCGCGGGATCAGCAATCCCGAGGCCGCCAACATGAAGGGAAAGGGCTTTTCCGCGGGTTGTTCCGCCGCCCGCTCCAGGGCCTCAAAGTCCAGTCCATTGTAGACGACATGCACCCTGCTCTCCTGGATAAAGGAGGCGCGTGTCAGTTCTTCCTTAATCCTGGCCGCGTTTACGATAAAGCCGGCGCAGTGCCTTTTAAAGATAAAACGGTTGATAAGGGTGTCCGGCAGGGGGCGCACAATGCCCAGGCGTACAAAGTGTCGCGCTCCGGTCAGCAGGGAAAGCAGGGCGCCGGTCACGTAATCCTTACGCTTGGTGGAAACGATGATATCCACTTTTTCCCTTTGTACAAAACGGTACAGTCGCCCGAGAGTCACCACATCCGCCTCGCTGACAAAGGGCAGACGCAGACTGCCGACATGGGAAGGGAGGCGCCGGCCGATTTCGTCGGCGCGCCAGGCCACGGTCGCCCGTTCCTGTTCGCCCAGGGCCCCCGCCGCCATCAGGGTCCATTTTTCATTGCCCCCCCAGCGGCGGGCGGAGTTCAAAAAGAGGATATGCATCAACCGGCTTCCCTTCCGCTTATGGCCCTTTCCAGACGCTGCCAGGCCCGGTAGGCCTCATCCACCCCGATATCCCGCACATGGGGCGTGGAAGAGATGAGCTGCTCGGCTAAAACGGCATAGGGCCCGAAGCGGCGCAGATGTTCCACATCGGCCCGGTAGAGACCTACCACGGGAACGTTGTAGCAGGAGGCCACATGGATCAAAGAGGTGTCCGGGGTGATGATCATGCGCGCGTTTTTAATCAGCTCCCCCGCTTCATAAATATTTTGCGTCGGCTCCGTTCGCACCACGTTAGGAAGCGCATCTTCCAATTGACGCTTATCCCCGTAACGTCCGGGCATGGCCAGCACCATAACGGGCCGGTTAATTTTTTTAATAAGCGCCATCCACTTCTCCGGGGGCCATTCCCGCTCCGCTTCCCCGGCACTCAGGTTAACCAGCAATCCGTTCCTTTCGCGCAACGCGCTTCCCGCTTCCCGGATCGCTTCCCGGACAGGTTGCGGAGGAAGATAGGGCCGGTAATCCTCCACCCGGCAACCGGGGAAAAGATAGGAAAGAATGGCGCAGTTTTTCTCCACGATGGGGGTATGAAAGGGCCAGTCCAGCATCACGTTAAAAAAACCGCCATGCATGGGATGTTGAATGCCCACCCGGTATCGGGCGCGGATCAGCCGGGTGTGCAACAGAAAATTGAAGGAAGGGTGATCCTTGGTATTGAACAGCACATCAAAGGATTGGGGTCGGATAGCCCTGAAATAGGCGGGGTAGTCCGTTTTTACGGAATAGACCCTGTCCACATGGGGATCGTTTTCAAAAAAAGCGGCGTTCAGCCCCAGGCAGATCACATGGATTTCCACCTCCGGAGCCAGCTTCTTCAGTTCGCGAAACAGCGGCGTCAGCAAAATGGCGTCGCCCAGTTTTTCCTGGGCCAGGATGGCTATTTTATTGAGCGGGCCTTCAAAGTTTTTTATTTCGGGCAGGGGACGCATAAGGGCCAGCATGCTTTTCAAAAGCACATCCCGCCGCCGCGCCCGCTGTCTACGCCGTTTTTCCCTGAGCTCTTTTTTCATCTATTTTTTCCCGGAAGAACTCTTCCAGTTTTTTAACCATGCCGGGGATGGTAAAGTGGGCGCGCACATGCTCCAGCCCCGCACGGCCCATTTTTTCCAGGGTTTGCGGATCATCCAGAACCTTAAGAATCGCTTCGGCCAGGGCGGCGCTGTCCTTCGGCGGGACGATCAACCCACTCTCCCCGTCCAGCATCAGTTCACGCACGCCGTTCACATCGGTGGCCACCACCGCCTTGCCCACGGCCATGGCTTCCATCACGACATTGGGCATGCCCTCATACAGGGAGCTGAGGACGAAGAGATCGGCGCCCCTGGTCAAACTTTCCGTATCCTCGCGAAAGCCCAGCAGATGAACTACCTCCTGCAGATTATTCCCGGCGATGCGCTGTTTCAGGGCGGCCTCTTCCCGGCCCTTTCCGGCAATCAGCACCACAAAGTCATCCCGTTTTTGGCGCATCAGGGCCGCCGCGTCAATCAGATATTCAAACCCCTTTTGCCCGCTGAGCCGTCCGGCGGCCAGCAACACCTTCTTCCCCGGAAAGTCCCCGCTAAAGTCATGGGCCTTAACCGCGCTTTTATCCTCAATGCCGTTGTAAATTACCCGGATATGATTTTCCGGAAACCAGCCAAAGGATTCATAGGTTTCCTTGATGCTTTTGGTGTTGGTGACCATGCCGTCCGTGAGGTGGGTCAGGGTTATTTTGTGTTTCCATTCATTGCCGATAAGCTGCACGCCGTGGCGGGCAATAACCACCGTATCACCGGCCAGCCGCGCCCCCAAACCGGCCACGCGCACATCCTTGTTCAGGTTGCAGACCATGACGTCGATCTGCCTGCTCTTTAAAAAGCGGGCCACCTGCCGGGTTTTAAGGGGACTGAAATCCGTATAGATACCGATCACCTCCGTGGGCACGCCGCGCTGTTCGGCCCGCTTGAGGATTTCGGCGTTTTTCTTGCTGGCGATCCACACCTTATGACCGTTATCCATCAGCCCGCGGGCCGCCTTGGTCATCCACTTTTCCCCGCCGCCAAACTTATCGGCGGAGATGGAATTGATAAACAATATATTCATCCGATATTCACTTTATTTAAAGCCGTGTAATTTAGCACCCCAGGGCAGACAGAACAAAAAAGAATTGAGCGAACGTTCGGCGGACCGGCCAAATCGCAGGTGTGGCGTCCGCGGCCTTTAACGCCTTGTCCGACCGTTCATTTTGGAGGCCACCACCGCCGCCGCGGTATTTCGTTTTAATGCTGATGAGAGTTTAAGAAGTACCCCGGGGGGACAGGTCTGATATTTCAACAAGCGCCCCTTATCCGGATTAAAGCACCCGGGGCGCCGCCTTTTCGCTTTTCTCCCCAGAGGGCCCGATGATGTGTATGTCCCTCTGGGGAAAGGGAATATCGATACCCTTTGCCCGAAAAACACGGATAATCTGGCAATTAATATCGGAACGGATTTTATGATGTCGTTCCGGGTTGGCAATCCATACACGCAGTACCATGTTCCAGGAAGAATCTCCAAAGGATTCCAAAAGCACATCGGGGGCGGGCTTTTTTAAAACATCGGGGTTTTCACGCGCCACCTGTTTTAACGAAGCCAGCACCGTTTCCAAATCGGAGTTGTAACTGACTCCCACCGGTACATCCATGCGTATTTTGGGATCGCCGATGGACCAGTTGATGACATTGCTGGAAATAAATTCCGAATTGGGGACAATGATGGAAATATTGTTAAGGGAATTGATAGTGGTGGAACGTATGCTAATGCGCGAGACCACACCTTCGGTTTGACCCACGGTCACATGATCGCCAATGGAGATGGGCCGCTCAAACAGTAAAATCAATCCTGATATAAAATTAGAGGCGATATTTTGCAAACCAAAACCTATACCGACGGAAAGCAGGCCAAAAAGCATGGTCAAACTGCTGAGGTTGATACCCACAAATTGCAGGGAAAACAGAATTCCCAGCGTCATTATCAGATATTGGGTGATCCGTTTTAGGGTGTAGCGGGTGCCTTTTTCCAGGTTGAGCCCTTTAAATAGGCGGTCAAGGGCATAGCGGTTCAAGGAACGCGACAAGGCATAAAAGACAAGAATCAATACGACGAAAACCATTAACGAATAGATCGTTACCGGTGTTTGATTGAGTACAAAGAGATGATAACTGAGCAGGTCATTTACCCAGGACAACACTTGTTTAAACTCCATGATACTCCCGTTTGGTCTGTACGGCTTTTATCCCGGTGCTAACACCAACACCCGGGCCGCGGTATATTACGCCGCTATCAACATTTTGTCAAAATCATTTCCAAAAGTAACCATCCGCTCCGGAGAAAGGATCTGTTTTATCCCGGGCATCAGCCGGGAAAAGATTAACGGCGATTATTCCGATCCCGTTGTTCCCAGTAGCCGCCGTCATCCTCAAAAACCCCGCTTTTGCCCCATCCGGTATAGAGCCGGAAAAGACGTCCCATGCTGTGACGGTATTTTTTAAACACCCCCCGTTGCAAGCGGCGGTGATCGGTTTCGTACACCTTCAGGCTCCCCTTGTAACGCACGCGCCAGCCCGCCTTCTGTATCTGCCAGAAGATATAGGTATCCTCGTTGACGGTAAGGCGCGGATCAAAGCCTCCGGCATCTTCCAGGGCCTGTTTACGGATGA
>JALTKX010000280.1 GCA_027006055.1 Calditrichia bacterium
GCCATCCCACATTGTTGCCCCATAGCTATAATCAAAACCTCCTGTTAGGGCATTAATAACTGCGGCATTAGCTGTAGTCTTAAACTTACTAGAGTTTATTTGTAAAGGAGTCAGAGCCAAGTATTCTGTTGCCTTAGAAGAATTAGCACCAAATGCTAAACTGTTTTTTTGATGAACAGAAGCAATAGCAAACTTTTCCTTTTTCAAATCCCCTGTTACAGTATTTAATTTATAGGCAGAACTTTCACCATAAACAGTTGAAGCTTGTCTTCTAAATTCAGTATGTGTAATACCTAGGTCTGTAGAGCCTTCTGCACTTGTTACAACACCTTTATCATTTTTGCTAACACTACTCGCAGTATAAACCTTATCATCGTCAATTCCGTCATTCCCAAAACAATTTCCGTCCATACCGTAATAATCACCATCAAGAACTCCAGTAGGGTCGGTTCTCATAATAGGATTATTTTGTAAAAAATTGTACGGTGATACCCATTCTCTAAACTTTGCCAGCGGTTCCAAGCTCCCCCACCGCCCAATCGCGGGTCATCCCGAGTGGTCGGGATTTCCGTTTGCCTGCCCTTGGCTTGGCCGCGCTCCAATAGCACCTTGCCCTAAAGTACGTCCTACCCCGGTGTGATATCCCGGAAGCGGGCGTTCTTATCGGGGTGGAGAATACTTACAACTTTCGCCAGGATAAAACCTGGCCCCCCTTTCGAAGATAAGTATCATCGCCACCATAAATGAGTACCGGACGGTCAGACATATCACCGGCAAGGCCACGATAATAGTTTAAGCCCCTAAAACTATCCGGGGTCAGGGTTTCACCCGACTTAACTTCAATGGGGAGTGTCTTACTCCCCCGATCCAGCAAAAAATCAACTTCGTGCCGTTTCACGTCATGCCAAAACCAAATTTCCGGTACTTCACCGTAATTTTGGAAAGCTTTATAGAGTTCCGAAAAAACAAATGTCTCAAAAACAGCTCCGCGCAAAGCACTGAAACGCAACTCTTCCGCGCTTTTAATACCTAATAAAAAGGAGAGAAGGCCCGTATCTAAAAAATATAGTTTGGGTGATTTTATCAGACGCTTGTTAAAATTCCCGTAATGCGGGCGCACCAGCGCAATAATAAAGCTGGCCCGTAAAACCGATATCCAACGTTTAACCGTCATATTGCTTATGCCACAGTCAGCAGCCAGCGCTGAATAATTAAGCAACTGCCCGCTCCGGCCCGCGCAAAACCGGATAAAACGCCCGAAAGTTTCCAAATCGCCTACATTAATGACCGAGCGCACATCCCGCTCAATGTATGTTTGATAGTAATTTGCCAGCCACTCACGCGGTTCCAACCCTTTATCATGAATACGCGGGTAAAAACCGGTTATAAGGGCCGGCCATAATTCCGTCCCGACGCCTTCACCTGAAGAAATATCCGGAAAATTATCCGGATGATAGGCCACGCCCCCATAAAGTTCTCTTTGAGAAAAGGGCAATAAGTGAAAAACAGCCGTACGGCCGGCCAATGTTTGTGAAATACGATCAATCAACAGAAAATTTTGTGATCCCGTAAGGATAAACTTTCCGGCCTGATTATCTTTATCCACGATTGCCTGAAGATAAGAAAATAAATCCGGCGCCCGTTGCACTTCATCCAGAATAACACCACGGCTGAATTGCCGCAAAAAACCATTTGGATCATCCAGGGCAAACATGCGGGTATCCGGATTTTCAAGAGAGACATAGGTATAATCCGGGAATAATATCTTAACCAGGGTTGTTTTGCCTGACTGCCGCGGACCGGTCAGAGTAACAACCGGATATTGCGTTGCAGCTTTCTTAAGTTTATGAGATAAGATACGTTGAATCATAGAAGTTATTGGGGATATATTAATATTGGATGTTAAATTATACCCCACCTATCATAAAATCAAATAATAAAGCACCTTTATTTTTTGTCGGGTAAACCATGGTTAAAACAAATTCCTAAATATATAATGCTCAGGACTTTGTAAAAGCCCGCCCATTGGTATTTGAAGGAGGGACCCAAAGCTTACACCTCCTATAACGGCATATTATTCAACTACCGGGATAACAGCCTTTCCGGGAATACTCTGCCAAAAACAGACCCCTCTTCTCCCCTCTCCTGAACGAGGAGAGGGGCTGGGCCTGCCCCCGCCTCTGGCGGGGTGAGGTCTTTAAAAACACAGCCGCGCCGCACTGCCCCTTTTTACCGGTTTAGTTCTTGCAGAACCAAACCGTTTTTTTTCGTTTACACAAAAAAGCTTGCACCTCAAAAAATACGATAGTCTATTCTTTAGGCAGGATCAATTTTGGCATTTGATCCTTTACGCCAAGTATTTCACCAATATATAATAATATCTGATATTCTTCTAT
>JALTKX010000281.1 GCA_027006055.1 Calditrichia bacterium
AACCCGCCGAACAGAGTGGTCATGCCCAGCTCCGCTTCACGATGACCGTAATAGGCGGCCGGGTCGATCAGCCAGGGCCGCCCGTCGGCGCCGCACAGAAAATTTCCGCTCCACAGATCGCCGTGCAGCAGGGCCGGGGGCTCTTCCGTGCCGGCGATCAGGGAGGGAAAAACAGATTCAAACCGGCTAAAGGCTTTTATCAGCTCCGGGGAGGCATAGCCGTTTTTTTCCGCCAGGCGCAGTTGAAAGCGCAGCCGCTTTTCCAGATAAAAACGGCTCCACTCCGTGGATTCCCGTCCCTGACCGGTCACATTTTCCTGTGGTGTATGGCCGATAAAATTATCCTCGAAAAAACCAAAACTTTGGCGGCTATGGCCATGCATCCCGGCCAGGGCGCGGCCAAAATGTTCGAAAAAGCGGTTGCCGGCCCGGCCGGTTTCCACCCATTCCATAATCAGATAGTCGGGGCTGACGAAAAGTACCTCCGGGATGGACAGCGCTTCCGCGCGGCGCAGTTCCCTCAGGCTGTTGGCTTCCGTGGGGAACATGCGGGGATGGCGCGCGCCCCATTTGGCGAAAAGCTGCCGCCCATCGCTAAGCACCAGGCGGGCGGTTTGGGCAATGGAACCGGACGGAGCGCTTAATACCCTGCTTATGGAGAGGCCGCACTCATCTTCGATTTTTGTTTTAAGCGCGGAGTTCATGGTCTTTTTTAATGCGCTCCAGTAAACCGGCGCAGGCGTCTTCCAGAATGTCCAGCACCTCTTCAAAACCCTGCGGGCCGCCGTAATAGGGGTCGGGCACAACCGTGTGGGTACATTCCCGGCAGAAATCGGTCATTTTAAAAATTTTGGAGCGGAAGGAAGCGGCGACGTCCAGGCTGTGCAGATCGGCCAGATTCTGATCATCCATGGCGATGATATAGTCGAAAGTGGCCAGGTCTTTTGGGGTGACCGCCCGGCTGATGCTGGTAAGCTCATAACCCCGCTTGATGGCGTGAGCCTTCATGCGCCTGTCCGCGCCCTGCCCGGCGTGCCAGCCGATGATACCGGCGGAATCGATATGAAAGTCATCTTCGAGTCCGGCCTCTTGCACCATTTTTCTGAAAACCGCCTCGCCCGAGGGCGAACGGCAGATATTGCCCAAACAAACAAACAGTACGGAAATCATCAGGATTGCAACCTCACTTGAATTTTAGCGGCCACCTCGCGGGAAAGGGCCAGAAATTTTTTACCGTTGCCAATAAGAAAGACGTCGTTCCCCGGCGGTATTTCAATCATCGTCCACAGGGAACCGGCCACCAGGTCCCGGCTGGTATAAAAACGGGTTTCTTCCGGGGTCAGGCCGGTTTTTTTTACAACAAAAGATTTGGAGGCCTCCACATTGGGCAGGGTGGTGGTGCGTTGAATGTCCCAGTCGGGGATATCCGAGCCGTGGGGGTCCTTGGTGGGGAAGCCCAGAAAGTGATCGATGCGGTACATGAGCTGGTCGGAAATAACATGTTCCAGCCGCTCGGCCTCTTCATGGATTTGCTGTTCGTTCATATCCAGCACCCGTCCCAGAAAGGTTTCGATCAGCCGGTGTTTGCGCACCAGCTTACGCGCGGCGTCTTCCCCGGCGGGGGAGAGCAGGGCGCCGGCGCTTTTGTTATAGGTGATCATGCCCAGTTTTTCCAACTGACGGAACATGGCCAGCACCGTGGGGGGCTTTATGTTGAGTTCATCGGCCACCACCTTGCCTGTGGCCCGGACGCGCTTTTGTTCCAGATGCCAGATGATTTTCAGATAATTTTCCTGGCTGGCGGAAAAGGGCATAGTACTGCTCTCTGTTATTTTTTCTTCGTAAAGATAATATTTTTTTTTCTGAGAAAAAAAGCTAAATGGCCGGGGGAGCGGGGAATAGGTGACTATCCGCCGCCGGGCCGTGGAAAAAAACAGGGCATTATTGAAGGAAAATATTTAACTTCCCGCCTGAGTTCACGGAAACCGAAAATTAAGGATACGCGATGAAAGAAGTGAAAATATACACCGACGGGGCCTGTTCGGGCAATCCCGGGCCGGGAGGCTATGGCGCCATACTTAAATTTGGCGATACGACAAAGGAGCTATCCGCCGGATATAAAAACACCACCAATAACCGCATGGAGATGCGGGCGTTGATCGCCGCGCTGGAAAGTTTAAAAGAACCCTGTAAGGTGGATATCTATTCCGACTCCAAATATATCGTCGACGCCATCAACCAGGGATGGGCCCGGCGCTGGCGGGCCAACGGCTGGATGCGCAATAAAAAAGACCCGGCCCTGAATGTGGATTTATGGGATAAACTGTTGAAGTTGCTGGAAAAACACCCTTACCGCATAAGCTGGGTTAAGGGCCATGCCGGCCATCCCGAAAACGAACGCTGTGATGAACTGGCGGTTGCCGCCATACAAAGCGATACCCTGCTGGATGACCGCTAAGCGCTATAGGCTCCCCGGCTTCAGCTTTCGGCCCAATCGAAAGAAGTCTGTCTGCAAAAGGTTTTTGATCGCACGGTATAAAAGTCCGGTTTTGGCCGCCCGTTACGGAGTTCGATGCCACCATGCCACCGCGTGGTACGGACTTTTGTGTCGTATGGCTATCGCTTTTCTCCCTTAAAATAAAAAAAGCGCGGCGGAATAAACCGCCACGCTTCTTCGAGCCTCCAAAAGAGGAAAATTACCCGAAGGTCAATCTCCTACTTCATTAAAATCATTTTCCCGGATTTTTGAAATTCATTGGTAACAACCCGGTAAATATACATGCCGGAGGGCATGGCGTTGCCAAGATTATTGGTTCCATTCCAGTTAAATTTGTAAACGCCGCTGCCCAGATTGCCCGAATAGAGGGTTTTAACCTTTTTACCCAGCAGGTCATAAATCTCAACCGAAACCGCCGTGGTTTCACCGTTAAGGGATGGGATGCTCAGGCTGAAGTTGGTTGAGGGGTTAAAAGGATTGGGATAGTTGGCGCTCAGCGCGTAACTGGCGGGTATCTGGTTTACGGGCAGGCCTTCACCGGGACTTACAAAAACGGAAACGGGGCCATGGTCGGTGGCCACGCCGTTATTGTCGATATCCTTTAACAGATACCAGTAGGAACGCGATTCGGTCACATTGCGGTCGGTAAAGGAGTAGTCCTTGCCCGAGGAGGAGGTACCCAGCCCGCGCAGATTGCTGTAATCGTTATAGTCGGCCAGTTTTTCAAAGGGACCGTTTTCGCTATCGGAGCGGTAGACGGCAAAGCCGATGTTGTCTATTTCACTGGCGGTTTTCCAGTTCAGGGTAACGATGCCATTGGCCGAACTGGCCGTAAAGGAGGTCAGTTCCACCGGCAGGGCCTGGTCGGCGGATTGAACGGCGGCAAAGGCGTTTACGCGTCCGGCGCCCAGCTTGCCTATATAGGCGGCGTTGCCGGCAATGCCTTCGATGTCATCGGCGGTATTGTACAGGGTTTGCTCTACCTCGGTGGCGGTAAGGGCGTTGTTATGGCTCCATACCAGGGCGGCCACGGATGCGGTTGCCGGGGTGGCCATGGAGGTGCCGCTTAAAAAGGCCACTTTGTCATTGGCGTCGTCATTGGGATCGTGATAGGTGCTCATGATCTGGTCGCCGGGGGCGGAAATGTCCACAAAGGTGCCGTAGGTGGAAAAGCTGGCTTTCACATCGTTGGAGTCGGTGGCGGCCACGCCGATAACATCGCTGCGGTCCAGCATGTAGTCGGAGTTTTCGTTGTCGTCGTTACCGGCCGCCTTAAAGATCAGGCGCAGTTGCGGTTCATTACCGGTAGGAGTGGTGGTTCCGTAAAGATAGTAGTCTATGGCTTCACCCAGACCGCCGGTGTTGGAGGAACCCCAACTACAGTTGGCGATCTTGGCGCCGTTGTCGGCGGCGTAAATAAAGGCATTGGCGGCAAAGTCCATGCCCACAAAACCAAGACCGAACAGGTCGTTCCAGCCGATGCGCAGGGCCATCAGTTGAACGCCGTTACCCTGGCCGCCGGTCTCACCGTCGCCCCCGGCGATGCTGGTTACCGCGTATCCGTTGTTGGAGATGGCGCCGATGGTGCCCATGGTGTGGGTGCCGTGTCCGTTATGGTCGCTGGGGTCGTTGTCTTCCACGTCATAGTCGTCACCCACGTCAAAATTTTGTGGATTGCCGGTTACAAAGTCCCAGCCGATCCAGTCATCGATATAACCGTTGCCGTCGTCATCCACGTTGGCCACGCCGTTCAATTCGGCCTGATTGATCCACATATTCCCCCGGGAAGCGCCCTTATTGGTGGAAGAGGCGTTGGCGCCGCCCAGGTCTTTATGATAGTAGCGGAAACCGCTGTCCAGGTCGGCCACGATGATGCTGTTGTTGCCCCGCGCAATATCCCAGGCTTCGGGGGCGTCCACGTCATGGTCGGAAACGTGGTTCAGATACCACATGTCCCCGGCGGTATAGTTGGGGTCGTTGGGCGTTACCACGCTAAAGGGGTGAATGCCGATAACCTGCGCGTCGGCCACGCCCGTTAAAAGTTTATATTGTTGCACGGCGGCGTAAACATCCACGTCGCTGTTAAAACGAATTTTGAACCAGCCCAAAAGGTTCATGGGGCGGCCGTATATATCCACGCTTTTGGCCGTGGGGAACTGCTGCCACAGCCCGGCCACGCCCAGTTGCCCGGCCAGTTGATCCACCTCGTCTATGCCGGTAAGGCCCTGGCTGCGTGCCTTGTCCAGATCGAACTGCTGCCATAGCTCTTTGGAAAACTTAACGCTGATTTCCCGCTGTTTTACCGAAGACTCGGCCTTGGCGCCGGAAGACGCGGCGGACGGGACAACCGCCCAGGAGAGGGACAGGGTCATTAAAAGGGTTAAAAGAATGGTAGTAATGCGCATAGACATCTCCTCAAATTAATTGGGTTAAACAAACAGGGGGTTCTTTTTTACTTCCTCAAAAGCCAATGTTTTTACGCCAATGATCTGGGCCTGCTCAACCACAGGCAGTTGTTCAAAATCGTGAACGATATCCGCCGCCTCCAATTCCGAATCAAAATAAAGGATCAGCCACTGTTCCGCCGCGCCGCCGTTGATATTGGGGTCGGTATAGGGGACGATGGCCCGTGTGTTGATGGACGAGGCCAGGGCATCGAACTTTTTATCGCCTATGGATACATTGTGCGCCAGGGATTCCATATCAATCTGTTTTTGCATGTCCGCTGTCAGCCTGATGGCAATGACCTGCTTTTCCCAGCATGTCATAACCGTGTTTTGCGCAAATAGGGGCGTTAGGCCGCAAAAAGATATAAAAAACAGAATTAATATCCTTTTCATAGTGGCAATCCTTGCATTTTCGGGCGTCCGTGCCCTGAACGTGTTTTGTTTGTTGTGTATCCCTAAAGGCAGGAACATCTGTAGATGATTGCCATTATAAGCCGCGCGCCTATCGGCCATTGTGATCAATGTCATTAGAAAAAAAATAATTTTTATTTTTATCTGGCCGGATTCTGTTCATATATGGCTAAATTAATGGGGAAAGCGTATATTAGGCGCCTTGCATTAAACCTTGGACGGAACCATAAATACCCGCATGGCAAAAAAAAATCAGATCGTTGTAAAAGGCGCTCGCGAGCATAATTTAAAAAATATTGACGTCAGTATCCCCCGGGACAAACTGGTGGTGATTACCGGACTTTCGGGCAGCGGTAAATCCAGCCTGGCCTTCGATACCCTGTATGCCGAGGGCCAACGGCGCTATGTGGAATCGCTTTCGGCCTACGCCCGTCAGTTTTTGGGTTTGATGGAAAAACCGGATGTCGATTACATCGACGGTCTTTCTCCGGCGGTATCCATCGAGCAAAAATCCACCAGCCGCAACCCAAGGTCCACCGTAGGCACGGTTACGGAAATTTACGACTATCTGCGTCTGCTCTTTGCCCGGGTGGGCGCCCTGCATTCACCGGTTACCGGCAAGCCCCTGCAAAAACAGACCGTGCAGCAAATCGCCGACGCCATCCTTTCCTGGGAAAAGGGCACGCGCATCCAGGTGCTGGCTCCAGTGGTGCGCGGACGTAAGGGGGAATATCTGGAGATGTTCCGGCAGCTGCGCAAGGAGGGTTACCTGCGGGTGCGGGTGGACGGACAGTTGTTTATGCTGGAAGATACCATCGAGCTGGATAAAAAACGAAAACATGACATCGAAGTGGTGGTCGATCGCCTGGTGATAGATGAAACCATGCTCAAGCGACTGACCGAGTCGGTGGAGCTGGCCTTAAAACTGGGCGAGGGTATTTTGTATATACATCGCCTGGATAGCGACAGCATCGAGCTGTTTAGTGAGCACTATTATGATCCGGCCACGGGTAAATCCTACGAAGAACCCGCGCCGCGTCTTTTTTCCTTTAACAGTCCCTGGGGCGCCTGCCCCCACTGCGACGGTTTGGGTTTCCTTACGGAGATAGACCCCGGACTGATCGTTCCCGATGAAAATCTTTCCATAAGCGAGGGAGCCATTAAGGTGCTCACTCCCCGCAGCGAGGGCTGGAATTATGAAATGGTGGAGGCTATTGCCCGTCAAAAAGGGTTTAAAATGACCACCCCCTGGAAAAAACTGCCCGAGGATGTGCGCCATATTTTATTGTATGGCCTGGGCGAGGAAAAGATAACCTTCCGTTACAAGCGCCGCACGGGTTATGTGGAGTGGTCCAGTACCTATGAGGGCGTGGTTAACAACCTTAAGCGCCGCTACAAGCAAACCGGTTCGATGAATATCCGCCGCTGGATCGAGGGGTTTATGAACAACATTCCCTGCGAAACCTGCGGCGGGGCCCGCCTGCGTCCCGAAGCCCTGGCGGTAAGGATTGACAATAAAAATATCGATGAAATTACGCGTTATTCCATCGGCGAGGCCGCGGCCTTTTTTAACGGACTGCGTTTAACGCCGCAAAAGGAAAAGATCGCGCATCAGATATTGAAAGAGGTGCGTCTGCGTTTTCAGTTTTTAATGGATGTGGGCCTGGAATACCTCAGCCTGAACCGGGCGGCGGGTACCCTTTCCGGAGGCGAGGCGCAACGCATCCGTTTGGCCACCCAAATTGGCTCGCAACTGATGGGCGTGCTCTATATTCTCGATGAACCGAGCATCGGACTGCATCAAAGGGACAATGCCCGGCTTATCAACACCTTGTTGCATTTGCGCGATTTGGGTAATACGGTTCTGGTGGTGGAGCACGATAAGGAAACCATGGAGGCGGCCGATTACATCATCGACCTGGGCCCGCGCGCCGGCAGACATGGCGGGGAAGTGGTGGCGGCGGGAAGCGCGGCTAAAATAAAAAAATCGGCTAAAAGTCTGACCGGAAAATATCTTAGCGGCGCATTGAAAATCCCTGTTCCTTCCAAAAGACGCAGGGGTAACGGGCTCTTTTTACAATTGAAGGGGGCGCGGGGCAACAATCTTAAAAATGTAACGGTGCGATTTCCCCTGGGCGTTTTTATCTGCGTTACCGGGGTAAGCGGCTCCGGTAAAAGTTCCCTGGTTAACGAAACCCTCTATGCCGCCCTGTCGCGCCATTTTTACGGCAGTAAAAAAAATCCGCTGCCCTATACATCCCTGGAGGGACTGGAACATATCGATAAGGTAATCGACCTGGATCAATCGCCCATCGGCCGCACGCCACGCTCCAACCCGGCGACCTATACCGGTCTGTTCGGCCCCATCCGCGATCTGTTCAGCCAGTTGCCGGAAGCTAAAATCCGCGGCTATAAACCGGGGCGCTTCAGTTTTAACGTAAAGGGCGGCCGTTGCGAGGCCTGCGAGGGCGACGGGGTAAAAAAGATTGAGATGCATTTTTTGCCCGACGTTTATGTGCAATGCGAGGTCTGCAAGGGACGGCGCTATAACCGGGAAACCCTGGAGATAAAATACAAGGGCAAATCCATCGCCGATGTGCTGGAAATGACCGTGGATCAGGCGCTGGAGTTTATGCAAAATATCCCCTCGGTAAAAAGAAGGCTGCAAACCCTGTCCGATGTGGGGTTGGGCTATATTCATCTGGGGCAGGCGGCCACCACCCTTTCCGGCGGCGAGGCCCAACGGGTTAAGCTGGCCACCGAGCTTTCCAAGGTACAAACGGGTCGTACCTTTTATATTCTGGACGAACCGACCACCGGTCTCCATTTCGAGGACATCCGCCTGTTGCTGGACGTCCTGACCTCTCTGGTGGAGCGGGGTAATACGGTATTGGTGATAGAGCACAATCTGGATGTGATAAAAACCGCGGACTGGATCATCGACGTCGGTCCCGAAGGGGGGCATCGCGGTGGCACTATTGTGGCCGGGGGCACTCCGGAAAAGGTGGCCGGGACGGAAGAGTCACATACCGGGCGGTTTTTAAGAAAAGAGCTGGAGGGCTGAGCATGGATCCTCTGTTTTTTTATCTGGCCGCTCCTGTTGTCGCCTATATTTTTGGCAGCCTGCCCACGGCCTATCTTCTGATGCGCATTTTTAAAAAGCAGGATATCCGCCAGACGGGCAGCGGCAACGTAGGCGCGCTCAACACCTATCGTAGCAGTAAAAGCCCGGTTCTGGCTCTGGCGGTTTTGCTTGTGGACGCCCTGAAGGGCTATATACCGGTAATTCTGTTTGGCAGCCTGACCCGGGCCGACGGTCTGATGCTTATGCTTATGGGGGCGGGCGCGGTTTTGGGGCATACCTTTCCCGTCTGGCTCCGTTTTAGGGGCGGGCGGGGGCTGGCGGTGACGGCCGGTTTCTTTCTGGCGGTCGATCCATACGTACCCGCCCTGTGGGTGCTTGTATGGCTGATCTATTATCTGATGATACGCACGCATATCGTGGCCAGCCTGATCGCTACCTTTTTGTTGCCGCTGATAATCTTTTTTATGCAGGACAGCTACTTTGACCTTACCGATCTTTTGATTATTTTACCTGTTTCGTTTGTTATATTTTTAAAACATATCGAGCGGCTTCCCGATGTAATCTTCGGCGGGGCGGCTTATAAAAAGGAGCCTGAATAATGGAATTAAAGAAAACAGCCCTTTACGATACCCATGTACAACTCGGCGCTAAAATGGTGCCCTTTGCCGGATACAGCATGCCTGTGCAATATACAGGCATCCGCCAGGAACACCGCCGGGTGCGGCAAAGCGTGGGCGTGTTTGATGTTTCGCACATGGGAGAGATCATCATCAGCGGGCCCGCGGCGCTGCAAATGACCGAATTGCTGACCGTGAACGATGTGGCCGGGTTACAGGTGGGGCAGGCGCACTACACCGCCATGTGCTACCCCGATGGCGGAATTGTGGATGACCTGCTGGTTTACCGTTTTGAAGACAAGTTTCTGCTGGTGGTTAATGCCGCCAACAAGGATAAGGACTTTGCCTGGATGCTTAAGAATAAAATTGAGGGCTGTGACATCGAGGACGTTAGCGACAACTTTACCCAACTGGCCGTGCAGGGTAAAAAAGCCGAGGCCACCCTGCAAAAGCTGACCGCCGTGGATTTAAGCGCCATACCCTTTTACTGGTTTACGGAGGGCGCGCTGGCCGGAGCCCCTATGATTATCTCGCGCACGGGCTATACGGGCGAACCCGGTTTTGAGCTTTATTTTGACAATGAACATGCCGTAAAGGTATGGCAGGCCGTTTTTGAAGCGGGCGCCGAATTTGACATCGAACCGATTGGTCTCGGTGCGCGGGATTCCCTGCGTTTGGAAAAGAAAATGTGTCTGTACGGCAATGATATCGACGAAACAACCAATCCCCTGGAAGCGGGCCTGGGTTGGATAACCAAGCTGGACAAAGGCGACTTTATCGGTCGCGAAGCTTTATTGCGCGTAAAACAAGAGGGGCTGAAAAGGCGTCTGGTGGCCTTTACGCTCGATGCGCCCGGTTTTCCCCGCCAGGGCTATGCTCTTTATAAAGAAGGGGAAAACATCGGTCATGTAACCAGCGGCACGGTATCGCCCATTCTGGAAAAAGGCATCGGCCTGGGGTATGTAAAGAAAGAGTTCTCCAAAATCGGTACGGCCATCGAGGTTGAAATCCGTAAAAAACGGGTTGCCGCTACCATTATCAAGCCACCCTTTGTATAAATCTTTTCGCGGCGGGGGGTATAGGCCCGGTCGCCGCGTTTCTCTTTGTTTAACGCGGGTACAGATGGTTTATCATGAAGATGATTGATGACTATTATCGTGGTTTTTATCTGGAGCAGCCTCTGGGTAATAACCGCTTTTCCCATAAGCGGCGCAGCGTAAAAAAATTATGGGTGGCGCCCTTGCTGGAAGGCGAACCCTCGCGACTGAGCAGGGGCGACCGTATCGTTTTTTCCGAGTGGGAGGAGGATCGGGAATATAAGCTGACAGGGCTGGAATATTTTATTTATTGGAAGAGAAACGGCGTACCCTTCTATTTTTTTGACAACCACAACCATGCCTACTATTTCTGGTACCGCTCGATGAAGCAGGGCGCATTTCCACCGGGTCTGCCCCTGGTGCATGTGGATCAGCACAGCGATATGCGTTGTCCGGACCACTGGCCCGGAAAAACCGACAGGGGACGAAAAGTGTTTGACTACACAAACCGGGTGCTGAATGTGGGCAATTTTATACAACCCGCCCTGCGGCTGGGGTGGTTCTCCGGCGTGGATATTATCGATAGCTCGCAAAAAATTAACAACCGCTATAACCATCCCATCGTGTTGGATTTGGATATGGACATTTTTGCCCCGGAGATGGAATATATCGACCGCGCCTTAAAAATAAGCCGGATAAGGGAATGGCTGGGAGTGGCCCGTTGTGTCACCGTGGCCACCAGTCCCTATTTCATGGATCAGGACAGGGCTATTGCGCTGATACATGACATCCTGCGCTAAGGCCGTGCCGTTGCGGTTAGTTCTTATGGTAGCCTGTTTTAAACACCGCGGCCACCTGACGCAGGCCATCGCTGATTTCCGAAAGATCCCTGGCGCAGTTATGCACCATTTCGCTGTTGCGGATTACCTCATCACTTACCTGATGGACCTTAATGATATCCGAGGCAATCATTTTGGAAACATTGGCGCTTTCCCGAATATTGGATGACATTTCATTCATACCGTCCGCCGCGGATACAATATTATGGTTGATATCCTGGGTACTGTAAGACTGAGCGGCGACAGCGTCTGTAATTTCCGAAACGATTTTGTTAACCTCGGTGATAACATTATGAACCCGTTCAAACTTTTCAATAGTCTCCCTGGTAGAGCTTTGTATGGCGGCTATGCGCTTTGTGATTTGTTCGGTGGATTCATTGGTCTGCCGGGCAAGTTCCTTTACCTCGTTGGCCACAACGGCAAACCCCTTGCCGGATTCTCCCGCGCGGGCGGCCTCAATGGTTGCGTTTAAAGCCAGCAGCTTGGTTTGTTCGGCAATTTCGGATATAACCTCACTCACCTGATTTATTTCAAGGACGGAGCTGTTTAAGGCCTGTACCAGCTGCGATGCGTCTTTTATTTCATCCACCGCATGGTGGGTTACCGTCTGTGCTTTTTGGGCGTTGTCCGCAATCTGACTTACGTTTTGGGTTATATTTTCCGAAGAGTCTGCCACGGTGGAGATATTGGTTGTGGCATTCTGTGCCACCATGCTTACGGTCTCCATGGTCACGCTCATCTCTTCCGTGGCGGAAGCGACATTGTTGGCTTTTTCATTTAAATTTTGTGAGTTGCCGGACATTTGCGTGGATACCTGGACCAGCTCTCCGGCAGCATTGTTAAGCCTCTCTGTATTTTGTGTAAGGGACAATATCAATGACTTCAGGTGGTCGACCATGTCATTAAGGGACTGGGCAAGTTCACCGAGC
Source organism: Calditrichia bacterium (assembly GCA_027006055.1). GTDB lineage: Bacteria > Calditrichota > Calditrichia > Calditrichales > J004 > J004. The sequence continues at coordinate 11,863 of JALTKX010000281.1, forward strand.
TCATCATTAGATTCATAATCAATATGAACATCAATGTGTCCCCGGGCGATCTCCTTGGCCTTTTCCACCATTTCCTTTATCGGTCGGGTAAAGGAATTGCCGAGGACGAATCCGGCTATGCCGATAATTATTCCCGCGATGAGGAGGACAATCAGAAATTGGCTCATTTGTCCTTCCAGAGGTTTGTAGACGTCATCCTGGCTAATTTCCACACCGATAACCCAGGGATACTTTTGGCTTTTCAGGTAAACGCCAACCATTTCCACACCCTTGTCGTTTTTAAATTCCGAAAAAGCCCGGCCCCTGTCAAGTGCCGTCCGTAATCCGGGTTGTGTAAGGGCGTCTTTATAATCGGCTTTTTTCTCCACCACGGGTTGCCTGTTAAGAGTGGATAAAAAGAGTTTTCCACTTGCGCCCAGATCAAAGCCGTCGTTGAGGATGTGGTTCACATAATCAATCTTCACTTCAAAAACAATCACGCCAAGGGTCTCTCCCGCGTTGTTTTTTACCGGCTGTAAATAGAGCTGATGGTAATGGTCTGTTTCGGCAAAACCGAAAAAGTCGGTTACCTGTGGAACGGATAAGGCCGGTTTAAAAAAAGGAGACGAAGAAACATTCTGATCGAGATGTGACTTGGATGAGTTATTATGACCGGGACTTAAGACCACATTGCCTTGCGGGTCGGTGATGAATATATGATGAAAAATACCCCAGTGTTTTTCCTGAAACTGCAGGATAACATCGTAAGCGCTGTTGTAATCCCTGTTGTCGCCGTTTTCCGGGTGGGGTTGTTCTAAAAACGATTTTACGGAGCTAACAGCCGCCAGGGAACGGGCGCTGTGGGCAATCATATTAAGGTGTGCCTCCAGGGCGGACTGTTTAAGCCGGGCAACATGTATAAGCTCTTTCTGTATCTCTTCCTTTAAAATTTCACGGTTTTCGGAAATACTTTTCCAGTTGGTTATAATTAAAGGTACCAGGGCGAAAGTCAATAATAAAACAATCAGTTTTAACCGTATGCTTTTCATTTTCCTCTCCGTTTTTTTACAGTCCCTTATACTATCGGTTACTTGATTAAAAGATAATTTTTTTAGGCAAATCGGTTAAATCCGGTACCTCCGGATGCGCCACAAGTAGGTTTGTGTCAAAAAATGCTATTGGCTATATTCCCATGCAGTACACAAAGGCAGATTATGGCAAAAAAGAAAAAAACATCTTCCGATTCATATAAACCATTCATAGGCCTGTTCCTTTCCGGGATGGCCCTGTTGCTTTTTTTAGCCATCATCAGCTATCATCCCGATGATCCCGTGGGGCTCAACGGAGACCGTCTGATTCCGGTGGGGAACTGGCTGGGGCCGGTTGGTGCGGTGATTGCCTATTTTTTTATGCAATGGACCTTTGGCTATGCCTCCATAATCATACCGTTGCTTCTGTTCGGCGTGGGCTTTGCCATTTTGCGTAAAACGGAGTTCCGCCATCCCCTGGGTACCCCTTTAAAGGCGCTGGCCTGGATGTTTTGGCTTTCCATGGGGCTTACCATGCCCGCGGCGTTGCGGCAGGCGGGCAAGCTTTCCGAATATTACCCCGGCGGTTTGATCGGCGGTTGGTTCACCGGGCGGCTGGTAATCTATACCGGTGAAATCGGAGCAGTACTGATTTTCCTGTTTCTCTTTATCCTGCTTGGCGCCATTTCCCTGGGAGGAAGCATGGAGCGGGTCGCTGTTCTTCTGGCGCGCGGGCGCAATGCGGTGGTAAATACCCTGGCCCATTGGAAGGAGAGCTACCGGAAAAAGCGCGCGCGGAAAAGAGAGGAAAAGGAGTCCCGGAAAAAAGAGAAGGTTAAAAAAGACCCCATAAAGAAAAAAATGCCGGAAACGGAACGCCCGGAGCAGGTTCGGACGGAAGAGCCCCCCGTGGAAGCGGAGGAACCCTTTATGCCGGAGATTTCCCTTTCCGAGCCGATGGAGCCGGATGGAGAAACAGCGCCGCCTATTGGGGAGACGCCGCCTATGGACAATAGCACTTTGTCGCCGGAGATGGGGGAGGATTTTGAGTTTGAAGAAGAGGTCCAGGAAGAAGAGGTGGATTACGACGATATGGTGCGCGAAAGTATCGCCCGCTATCGCTTTCCCTCTATCGACCTGCTGAACAGCCCCCCGCCAAACCGCCAGACCATTACACGGGAAGAGCTTAAGGCCAATGCCGAGCTGTTGGAAAAAAAACTGCTGGATTTTGGCGTAAAGGCCAAGGTGGTAAAGGTAACGGCCGGCCCCGTTATAACCCTGTATGAGTTGCAACCGGCGCCCGGCGTTAAGGTAAGCCAGATCGTAAGCCTGGAAAACGACCTGGCCCTGGGCATGGAAGCCCGGGGCATACGCATCATTGCGCCCATTCCCGGAAAGGCCGCGGTGGGGATTGAAATCCCCAATCGTATTCCGCAGATGGTTTACCTGCGCTCCCTGATAAAATCCGAAAAATTCAATAAAAGCGATTTCGAACTGCCCATAGCCGTGGGCAAGGCCATCAATGGCGAATCCTTTATCGTCGATTTGGTTAAGATGCCCCATTTGCTTATTGCCGGGGCCACCGGCGCGGGAAAAAGCGTGGGTATAAATACCATTATCTGTTCCCTGCTCTATGCCGTGGACCCGGGCAAGGTCAAGTTTGTACTGATCGATCCCAAAAAGCTGGAACTGTCGCCCTACCGCGAACTGAAGGATCAGTATCTGCTTTACCGGCCCGATCTGGACGAGGATGTGATTACCAAGCCCAACAACGCGGTAAGCATGTTGAACACCATGGTGCTGGAAATGGAGCGGCGTCAGGAACGCATGCACCATCTGGGGGTGCGCGATATCCGCGAATATAACCGCAAAATACTGAACAATCCCCGCGCCTACAGGAAAACCGAACACCAGTTGATGCCCTATATTGTGATCATCATCGATGAGCTGGCGGATCTGATGATGGTGTCGGCCAAGGAAATAGAGATGCCCATCGCCCGTCTGGCGCAGATGGCCCGCGCCGGAGGCATCCATATGATTGTGGCCACCCAGCGCCCCAGCGTGGACGTGATAACCGGTCTGATCAAGGCCAACCTGCCGGCCCGTCTGGCCTATCAGGTGGCAACCAAGATCGATTCCCGCACCATTCTGGACGCCAACGGCGCCGATCAACTGCTGGGCAACGGCGATCTGCTGTTTAAAATTACCGGCACGGCCAAGCCGACACGTCTGCAAAATCCCTTTGTAGCCATCGAGGAGGTGGAAGCGGTTATTAATCACATCAAAAAACAACCGAAATTGCCATATTACAGCCTGCCGCAACCTTCGGAAAGCCGCAAGGGAATGTATGACGAGGGTGTGGGCGAGGGCGCCGACCCCCTGTATGCCGATGCCCGGGCCATAGTGGTGCAAAACCAGTCCGGATCGATCTCCTTGCTGCAACGCCGTTTGAAAATCGGCTACTCCCGCGCGGCGCGCCTGATAGACATGATGGAGGAAGAGGGCGTGGTGGGGGCCGCTTTGGGCGGCAAGCCCCGCGAGGTGCTGATGACCCTGGAGGAATTGAATCAGATTTCCTGATCGGGCGCGCGCCCTTAAAATATTAAATTGAACCCCGACGGGCCCTGCATCGTAAGGAACAGTGTGCGCCGCGAATGGGGCGAAAAAGAAAAAGCAATGATTTTATAACGGGAACATAAAAATGAGACTGCTGGCAATACTATTACTTTTGGCCCTTCCCCTGATGAGTCAGGATGTGGAGGATATTATTGAAGAGGTACAGGATACCTATGAGGACATGGATAACTTCACGGCCTCGTTTAAACGGGTGGAATCTTTTAAGCTTACCGGGACCGTCAGCGAAACCGCGGGCAAGGTATGGATTAAGGAGGGAACAAAATACCGCTTTGAAAGCGATGAACAGAAGGTTATCACCGATGGAAAGACCGTTTGGAGTTATAACGCCATCAATAACCAGGTGATTGTGGACCGTGTGCGTACCGAGTCCGGCGCTCTGCTGCCGCGGGACATGCTGTTTAAATATCCAAAGGAATATTTTTCCACGCTGTTGCGTACCGAAAAACAGGGCGGAAAGGATATTTTTGTAATTAAACTGACCCCAAAGGGCAAGGTGACCGGCGTGGTAAAAAGCATGAAAATATGGGTTCAGGATGACAACTGGCTGATAAAAAAAATTGAAATCACCGATTTAAACAACAACAGTACTAAATTTGAGATTTCCAACATCGATATCAGTACCAAATTAAGCGACGATCTGTTCAGCTATAAGGATATTCCCGGAGTGCGTGTTATAGATATGAGATAAGCTCCGGTTCTGTGTCCGCCCTTTTTTTATTTTCCGGTAAAATAAGCCTAAGGCGGGGTTTCTTTTTTGTTTAAAGAAAAGAAACCTTTAAATTCATTTTTTTCATGATTTTACCGAAAACCAGCTCTCTAATCCCAAATTCAATGAAGCTCAGGAGATGTGATTGTGAACAATCCTTCTGTCGATATCGGCAATGAAAATGCAAATCAAAATGTTACCCTAACGGATTATATACGTATCATGTACCGGGGAAGATGGATTATCCTCTTTTCCTTTATTTTTGTGTTTACGGCCACGGTCTATTACACCTTTACAACAAACCCTGTATATGAAGCCTCCACCACGTTGATTATAGATAAATCCCGGGCCATGGAGAATGCCCTGTTCGATTTTAACAGTTTTGGCAACCAAAGCACGCACATCACCAATCAGATTGAAATCATTAAGAGCCGTACCATAGCGGAGCGGGTCATTAAACGGCTGGAGCTTTCCAACGTGCGCGATTCCCTGTCCCTGTTTCATCCCAATGACGAAGGCGAGTACCTGACTCTGCGGCAGATGGTGGCCATTGTGCGCGAGAACATGGAGGTGGTCAATAAAAAGGAAACCGATATCATCGAGGTAACCTATGCCGCTCCCAGCGCTTTTGAGGCTGCTTTTACCGTAAATACCCTGGCGCAGGAATATGCCGACGCCAGCGCGGAATTTAATCAGGGGGAAATAAAGGAACTGCGCAAGTTCCTGGAAGCCCAGTTGCGCAAAAAAGGGGTAGAGCTTTCTTCCTCGGAAGATTTGCTGAAGGAATACCAGGAGCGTGAACGCGTGGCCAGCCTGGATGAAGAGACAACCGAATTGATAACCCGTCTTTCGCAGATAGAAGCTGAGCTGGAACAATCCCAGATTATGTTGCAGGCTAATCTGCAAATGAAAAATTCCCTGGAGAAACAACTGGAAGAGCGTCGGGAAACCCTGGCCTCCGAGATCAGTGAAATTTCCACGCCCTATATACAAACGCTTCAGGAAGAACTGGCTAAGTTGGTGGCGGAAAAGACCAAGTTTGTTACCGCGGTGGAATCGCAGGCGCAAGGGGTCAATAAAGGCTTCTTTCAGGGGCAGGTGGCCCAGTATGACAGCAAGATAAACTCCCTGAAACAAAGATTGGATCAGGAAGCCAAAAAGCTGTCCACTTCCAGCATGGTACAGGACCCCTTTCAACTGACACAGGAACTGGTTTCCAAAATAATCACCCTGGACGCGGAAATTACCGCCAATACGGCAAAGATAAACACTTTACAGGATGTTGTGGGTGACTACAACGCCAAGCTGGAGCAATTGCCCAACAAGGTGCTGGAGCTGGCCCGTTTAAAACGGCGTCAGTTGGTGGATGAGCAAACCTTTGTGATGATGACCAAGCGTCTGGAGGAGACTAAAATCCAGGAGGCGGGACAACGTAAGGAAGTCCGGGTAATCGATGAAGCCATCGAACCGCTTTTTCCCACCAAGCCCAAGAAAAAACTCAACCTGGCCCTGGGGCTGGTACTCGGTCTGGGTCTGGGTATTGGTATCACCTTTTTACGTGAATATTTCGACAACACCATTAAATCCCAGGAAGAACTGGAACAGCTTGGCTTTAATATTCTGGCCACGATTCCGCGTATTGAAATGAGTAAGGTAGAAGAAAAGCTGGAAGCGCGCATGAGCAAGCTGGGCCCGATGGAGGGCAAGCGCATCGAAGCGCGTCTGATCACTCACCTGGATCCCAAGTCGCCGGTTTCGGAGGCGTACCGTTCTTTGCGTACCAATATTCAATTCAGCCATGTGGATGAAAAAATAGGCGCGGTGCTGGTAACCAGCTCCGGTCCCAAGGAGGGGAAATCCACCACCTCGGCCAACCTGGTTATTGCCATGGCCCAGTCGGGTAAAAAGGTGGTATTGATCGACGCCGACCTGAGACGTCCGGTGGTACACAGCATTTTCGGCCTGGAAAAGGATGAAGGTCTGACCAACTATCTGATGGATGATATCAGCTTTGAACAGATGATAAAGCCCTCCATCATGGAGAATCTGTACATCATCCCCAGCGGCGTTTTACCGCCAAACCCTTCAGAGTTGCTGGCATCGGAGAAGATGAAGGCTTTATTGATAAAGCTGCGGGAAGAATTTGATTTTATATTGTTTGATACCCCACCGATCATTGCCGTGACCGACGCGGCCATTCTGTCGACCATCGTCGATGGCGCCATATTGGTTGTTTCTTCCGGTCATACAAATTATGACGCCCTTGTGCGCGCTAAATCACTTCTGGATGCGGTAAATACCCGTATACTGGGCGCCTTGCTCAACGGAGTGGAAGTAGGCGGTATGTATGGTTCCTATTACTACTATTATTACCACCATTATTATTCCAAGCCAAGCGGTAAGAAAAAACGCCGATATTAACGGCTAATCTGAATTTTATTCTCAATTTTATTTAAATAGAACCGAGAACTCATTCATTCAAATTGACAAAGTGCAAGGAGCGCGACAATGAAGATTGCGGTTGTTGGAACCGGATACGTAGGTCTTGTAGCCGGTACCTGTTTTGCGGATACCGGAAATGAAGTCACCTGTGTGGATATTGACGAGAAGAAGGTCAATGACCTGAATAAGGGACATGTGCCCATATATGAACCCGGCCTGGAAGAGATGATTAAGCGCAATGTGCGCGAGGAACGTTTGTTCTTTACCACGGATATTGCCAAGGCGGTTAAGGATTCGACCATTATTTTTATCGCCGTGGGCACGCCGCCGGATGAAGACGGCTCGGCCGATTTGAAATATGTGCTGGCCGTGGCCCGGGATATAGGAAAAAATATGAATGGCTTTAAGGTGGTGGTTGATAAAAGCACCGTGCCCGTGGGGACGGCGGACCGCGTTACCGAAGAGATAAAGAAATACACGGATCATGACTTTGCCGTTGTTTCCAACCCCGAATTTTTAAAAGAGGGGGCGGCCATCGCTGATTTTATGAAGCCGGACCGCGTGGTTATCGGCACAAGTAACGAAGAAGCCGCGGAAATTATGCGCAACCTGTATGCCCCCTATGTGCGCACGGGCAAGCCGATCATCGTAATGGATGAGCGCAGCGCCGAGCTGACCAAGTATACGGCCAACGCCCTGCTGGCCACTAAAATCTCCTTTATGAATGAAATCGCCAATTTATGTGACCTGACCGGCGCGGATGTGGACATGGTGCGCAAGGGCATCGGCAGCGATGTGCGTATCGGGCCCTATTTTATCTTTCCGGGAACCGGATATGGCGGCTCCTGTTTTCCCAAGGATGTGCAGGCCATCATTAAAACCGCCGATGAGTACGGCCTGGACCTGAAAATATTAAAAGCGGTGGAAAGCGTCAATGCCGCGCAGAAAACGGTGCTTTTTGGCAAAATTAAAAAGTACTTCAATAATGATCTGAAAGGTAAAACCATAGCCATGTGGGGGCTGAGCTTTAAGCCTAAAACCGATGACATGCGCGAGGCGCCGGCCATTGAAATGGTGAATGTTTTAAATGAAGCGGGGGCCCGGGTTCAGGCCCATGACCCCGAAGCCCTGGAAGAGGCAAAGTGGCGCTTTGGCAAACGGGTGAATAACGGCATCACCCTGCATGATAAAAGGTACGACGCCCTGGAAGGCGCGGACGCCCTGGTGATTATGACGGAATGGAATGAATTCCGCGAACCGGATTTTTATCTGATCAAGGAGACCCTGTCTCATCCGGCGATCTTTGACGGCCGCAATATTTATAATCCGAAACGAATGAAAAAATATGGGATCGACTATTTCTCAATCGGTCGTCCGAAAAATTAAAATGAGGGTATGTTAAGATGGATTTACTCAAACGCATCGAACAAAATGACGTAGTGGTTGGCGTGGTTGGCCTGGGATATGTGGGGCTGCCCTTGCTGATGGAATTTGTGGAACAGAACTTTAAAACCATCGGTTTTGATATCGATCAAAAAAAAGTGGATATGCTCAACGACGGGAAATCGTACATCAAGCATATCGCCGAGGAACGTGTTAAGGAAGTACGTGATTCCAAACTGTTTGAAGCCACCACTGACTTTAAACGCATTAAGGAAGTGGATTGTGTGTTGATTGCCGTGCCCACGCCGCTGACCAAGCATCGCGAGCCCGATATGTCCTATATCATCGGCACCGCAAAAAACCTGGCGCCCAATATCCGTAAGGATCAATTGATCGTTCTGGAAAGCTCCACCTATCCCGGCACCACCGAAGAGGTGCTAAAACCGATACTGGAAGAGAGCGGCCTGAAGGCCGATGTCGATTTTTGGGTGGCCTTTTCACCGGAACGGGAAGACCCCAACAATCCCAATTTTAATACGCGCACCATTCCCAAGGTGGTGGGCGCCAATACGGAATATGCCCGTAAACTGGTTCAAAACCTCTATGAAAAGGTAATCGTTAAAACCATTCCCGTTTCCAGCAGCCAGGCGGCGGAAGCCACAAAACTGCTGGAGAACATTTTCCGCAGCGTCAATATCGCCCTGGTGAATGAGATGAAGATGATTCTCGACCGCATGGGTATCGACGTCTGGGAAGTGATCAATGCCGCCAAGACCAAGCCTTTCGGCTATATGGCCTTTTATCCCGGACCGGGACTGGGCGGGCACTGTATTCCCATCGATCCTTTTTATCTGACCTGGAAAGCGCGCGAATTTGAAATGAATACGCGCTTTATCGAACTGGCCGGCGAGGTAAATACCCACATGCCGTTCTGGGTGGTGAATAAGGTGATGGACGCCCTGAACGATGTGGGCAAAAGCCTGAAGGGCTCCAGGGTGCTGGTACTGGGCGCCGCTTATAAAAAGGATATCGACGATCCGCGTGAATCTCCCTCCTTTAAGCTGATGGAAATCCTGCTGGAAAAAGGGGCCGAGGTGGATTATAACGATCCGCATGTACCCGTATTGCCCAGCATGCGTCATTATGATATCAAGCGCGAAAGCGTGGAACTGACTCCGGAAAACCTGGCCTCCTATGATTGTGTGCTGATTTCCACCGATCACTCCGCGTATGATTTTGACTTTATCGTCAAACATTCCAAACTGTTGGTGGATACGCGTAACGCCACGGACAGTGTAAAAGGCGATAAAAAGAATGTTGTAAAAGCGTAAGCTGTTTAAACAAGAAAAAGCCCGGTCTGTTTTAGGCCGGGCTTTTCTGTTTTAGGGAATATAACCGTGTTCCAGATTAAGCAACGAGTTGCGGTCATCAAACTGTTTGTTCCAGCGTTGATCGATGGAATAGACCATGCCGAATTGCAGCCGGGTTTCACTGCGGCCGTACAGGCTTTTCAGATCTCCGTTAAAACGGGCATGTTGTATCTGAACGGTGATGTCGAAATTTTCACCTAACCTGTAAAAAAAGTTGGATATTAGCTGCCACTGGCTGGTTGGGGTTGTTATATCCGGGAAAACCTTATAACCGGCGGAGAGGGCCCATTGCAGGGTGGGACGTTCCAGTTTACGGTATAAGAATCTCAGGGAGCCGAAAACAGCGGTCGAGCGGGCGCGGGTTAAATCAAAATAGTTGCCGATAGTTCGGATGTCATCAAAACCCCGGTTATAGATGCTCTGTATACGCGCATCCCAGAAATAGAGAGGGTCTGCTTTAATATTGATTATAGCCGATGCCAGGATGTTAAAAAGCGTTTTGTCCAACTGGGTGGAGTAGCCCCGACGGTCGGTCAGAAAGTTGTTAAAACTAAGGCCAAGCTGTTGCACAAAGGGCCGGTTCCATATCTGTGTTTCCGGGACGAGATATTCAAAAGCGATACCGACGGCATTCAGGCTGAAATCGGTTTCCGACGAAGCGGGCTGTTGAGGTGTGCGGGTGAAGTGTTCTCCGTGGAGGCGTATCCAGTACCGTTGCCCGAACAGGCGCGCCGCTTCGATAACATTGCCGTATTGATTATCTTCGGTATTCTCTCCCGATGAAAAGGGATTGAGTACATCACTAAAAGCCATGGCGTCATCATCACGAAGGGTTGGAAATTCTATCAGGGTACTGCGCACGCGTGATCGTCCCATTTTCAGGATATTTTTTTGATTTTCCAGTTGCAGAAAGGTTTGATGAAAAAAGACTTGCCCCAAATCGGAGTCGGCATCGGGGAATTGCAGCCCCATAACCAACTGTCCGCGAAAATCACTATACATCTTTTGGCGAAATCCGAGCAACAAACCGGTATCGGAAAAATCGTTAACCGAGCTTGTTTTTTGGCTGCCGCTGATATCTGTGTTAAAAGACATTACACCCCGGGCGCCCAACTGTATCTCCGGGCTTACCTGTCCCGTAGCGCCCTGGATAAAGAGCATCAGCCCCAGAAGGCTGTAAAGTTTTTTTAGATGATTCATTTTTTTCTCCTGAAATTTTATGAGATGAAAAGAGACTTTTCTATTCATCCAAAGCAACGATGGGCAGGTTTTTCAACCCCATCTTTTGCGCCATCATATTTAGTCTGGTTTCTTCCGCCGGCAGGTCTTCATAAACCAGGGCCAGCAGGTTGCCGCCGGGATACAAGCCGTTATTGGTTACCCGCCGTGTATCGTGATCGTGGAAGGTCCATATTCCGCGATTTTTACCTTCGATGATGATATCGATTGTTTTGCCCGGACTCAGGCGCAGGGTGTTGCGTTGCCAGGGGTACGGTACGGGCAGGCCGTCATCGGCCACCTGCCAGAAATCATGACCGTGCAGATGCAGGTAATGCTCCTCGGTGCCGGCATTAATCAGACGCACGCGGATATTCTCACCCTCGGTGATAAAGAGCGCCGGAGTGGAAGGATAGGATTTACCGTTAACTGTAAACCAGTTAGGGACGGGTAACTCATCGGGCGCGCGCCGGTTGACTACATACGGCGGTTGATACCCGTTCTTTACGGCATCCTCAAATTCTTTCTTACTATCGAAAACGGCAAAACGCTCCTTATTAAAACGACCGGTTTTCATCATGTACATACGTTCTTTCATGCGCTCCAGCATGCTGTTCATCTCTTCACGTAAAAAATTAACGTCATGGGCTGAGTATAGCAGGGTATATTCACGATCATACGGAAAACGGGAGCGTACGGGGTCATCGGGGTCCTCTATAATAAAGCTGCCATACATACCCGCCTGCATATGCAGCAATGTTCCCCAATGGCAATGATAAAAATGGGTGCCCGCGGGTTCGGCGGTAAACTCATAAACAAATTCCTGACCCGGCATTACCGGCATCTGGGTCACATAGGGCACGCCGTCCATACGCCAGGGCACATGCAGGCCGTGCCAGTGAATAGTGTGGTTGAGTTCTGTTTTATTTTTAAAGATAACACGTACCTTATCTCCCTTGTTAACACGGATTTCCGGGCCGGGAACCTGGTTGTTAAAGGCCAGGGTATGGATTTTGAAACCGGGAACTATTTCCTGTTGGTGGATGTCGATAAAGAGGTGAAACTCCTTGACATCTCCATCCAGGGTGGGCTCCAGAACATAGGGATATTTTTGCTTGTTGGCGGCCTTAAAGGGAGCGCCGAGCAACGTTCCGGGCAACAAGGCTCCCGCCGTTATCATCCCGGATGCTTGTATAAAGGTTCTTCTTTTCATGGAGAACTCCTGTAGTATGGAATGTTTTTCAGATGCAGGGTTTTGGAACAATATAAGTTTACCGGTCTCAAAATAAAAAGAAAAATCCGCTTTTATTACGTTTGTTAATCAATAGAGGTTTTATGTCACTTTATTGCGTGTGATAAATCGAAATAAATTTCCATCCGAAGGATTGGAGAGGCGTTTTTGGCCGTTTATGTGTAAATTGTCTTTTTAACGAGGAATTGGAAATGAATGTAAAGATAGAAGAATCGTTGTTGGCTTCCCTGGAGGAGCATCGCAAGGAAACTCCGTTCCGGGATATTCATGAATTGGTCGACTTTATTATACGGGATTATCTGCTGGCACGGAAGGCTGAAAGTTCCGCGGAAGATGGAGACGATGAGCTGGATAAACGTCTGCGCGACCTGGGATATATGTAATGGCCATAGATTTGCACAGTCACACCACCTTTTCCGACGGCACCCTGAGTCCGCGCCAGCTGGTTGAAGAAGCGCTGAATAAAAAGCTAACGGCCCTGGCCGTTACCGATCACGATGAGACAGGCGGCTGCCTTCCGGCCATGAAAGCCGCCGAAAACAGCGGGCTGCGACTCATTCCGGGGGTGGAGCTGAGTATAGACTATCCCTTGCCGGGCAAGGCGCATATGCATGTGCTGGGGCTGTTTATCGATCCGCGGAATGAGCGGATGTTAAACGGTTTGGCGGAGTTGAGCCGGGCCCGCGAGGAAAGGGCGGAACGCATCATCCGGCAGCTGAATAAAAGCGGCATGGCCCTCTCCGTGGATGAGCTTAAGGAATTAGCCGGCGGCGGAAGCATCGGAAGGCCGCATATTGCCACCCTGATGAAAAAACACGGCTATGTCTCTTCGGTATGGGAAGCTTTTGATAAGTATCTGGCCAAGGGCAAGGTGGGCTATGTTTCCAAAAAGAAATTGAAATTCAGTGAAGCCGCGGATATGGTGCATGCCGCGGGAGGTTTGGTTATTTTGGCCCATCCCGTAAGCCTGAATCAGAAAAACTATAAAAGCTATACAAAAATTTTCCGCGAACTGCGCGCCGCCGGGCTGGACGGACTGGAGGCGTACTATTCCAACCATGTATGGAGCATGACCCGTTTTTTACTGGAGGCGGCCCACAAGCTGGGCTTGTGCGTTTCCGGCGGTTCGGATTTCCATGGTTCCGTAAAGCCGGATATACAGTTGGGCAAGGGACGGGGCAGTCTGTATGTTCCCGATGCGCTGATTGAAAAGCTGCTACAGTACAGGAAAGAAAAGTATGGCCATTGACCGTAAAATGTTTGTATTGGGACTGGATTGTGCCGCGCCACAGCTTTTGTTTGAAAAATGGAAAGAGGAGCTGCCTCATTTTGCCTCACTGATGGATGCGGGGCTGTATGGTCCGATGCGTAGCTGCGATCCTCCCATAACCGTGCCCGCCTGGAGCGTGATGACCACCGGTCTTGATCCGGGCGAACTGGGTGTCTACGGTTTTCATAACCGCGCTTCCCACAAATATTTTGATCTTTTTATCGCCAACGGCAGCCATATACGGGCGCCGCGTATCTGGGATATCCTTTCCGACGCCGGCAAACACAGTATCGTTATCGGTGTGCCGCAGACCTTTCCCGTTAAAGCCCTGCGCGGCTATCTGGTGGCCGGCTTAATGGCCCGGCGCGGAGATAATTTTACCTGGCCCGCCGGACTAAAACAAACTTTGTTGAAGCATGTCCCGGATTACCGCACCGATATTGAAGACTTCCGTCATCTGTCGCCGGACAGGCTGCTGCGCGCGATTTATACGATGACGGCGGCCCGTTTTAAATGGGCGGAGCGGATGATGAAGCATTATCCCTGGGACTTTTTTATGCTGGTGGAAATAGGTCTGGACCGAATACATCATGCTTTTTGGCACTATATGGCCGAAGAGAGCCCCTATCATCAAAAGGAGAGCCCCTATAAGCAGGCTATCCGTCAATATTATCTTTTCCTCGATAAAGGACTGGGACGGCTTTTGCAAAATCTCCCAGAACATTGCGATGTGATGGTTGTTTCCGATCATGGCGCGAAAACCATGAAGGGGCTTATGCGGATTAACCAATGGTTGATAAACGAGGGTTATCTGGTATTAAAGACCGTGCCGGAAAGTCCGCAAAGGCTGACGGCCTTCATGGTCGACTGGACCAAAACAAAGGCCTGGGCGGATGGCGGCTACTATGCCCGGATTTACCTTAATGTGCGGGGGAGAGAACCCGAGGGCATTGTGCCATCCTCCTCTGTTGCCGTTTTAAAGGCAGAGCTTAGGGAGAAACTCGCCCGCCTTGCCCTGAATGGGGATGATGAAGCCAACGGCCGTGTAGTCGACCCCGGGGAAAGCTACAGGGAGCAAAAGGGCATAGCGCCCGACCTTATGCTCTATGTGGGGGAGCTGTCTTACCGCGCCAGCGCTTCCGTGGGAGGTACGGAAGATATTTTTACCTTGGAAAACGACACCGGCCCCGATGGCGCCAATCATGATTTTGAAGGAGTATGCATACTGAAAGGGCAGGGAATAACCCCGGGCAAATTAAAAAACGGCACCATATATGACGTGGCTCCAACCATTCTGGCACGCCTGGGACAGGCGGCGGATGAAGGGATGAAAGGACGGGTACTGGGAACATGAGCGAGACGCCTGTTATAGTGATTGCCCTGGATGGGGTTCCCTTTTCGTTGCTACGGCACTACTTTGAACGGGGAAAAATGTCCTGCTTAAAACAACTGGCCGACCGGGGCGCCTTTAAGGAGATTGTCTCGGTACAGCCGCCGCTATCGGCGCCGGCCTGGGCCTCGTTTTTAACGGGCGTTGCTCCCCATGAACATGGCATCCTCAGCTTTACCGAGCGTGATGCGCGGAGCCTGAACTGGTATACGCCGAATGCCGCTCATTTACGTCGGCCCACGCTTTTGCAAAAGCTCTCCGACAAAGGCCGGCGGGTTTTTAGCATGAATATACCGGTTACCTATCCTCCTGTTAAGATAAATGGGATTTCCATTTGTGGTTTTTTAGGGCCGGATTTGGAGCGGGGTGTATATCCCGCCTCTGAAATTTCTTTTTTGAAAAACAAAGCCTACCGCATTGATAGTGACGTAAATCTGGCCAAGAGGGATATGGCGGCCTTTTTGGAGGATCTGCATGTGGTGCTGGACAGGAGGTTGGAAACAGCCCGTCATTATGCCCTCGGGGAGCAGTGGGACTTATTTATGGTGCATATTATGGAAACGGACAGGTTGCATCATTTCACCTTTGAATCCTTTCAAAGGAGTGATCCGGATATGCTCCGTTTCTATGATGCTCTTTATGGGAAAATTGATCGTTTTATCGGCTGGATGGTAGATAATCACCCACCGGACAGCCGCTTTGTGTTGCTTTCCGATCATGGTTTTACGGTTTTAAAGCGGGAAATATATCTTAATCACTGGCTGTGGCAACAGGGCTATCTGCGTTTCGCGCATCCAAGTCCGGCCAATCTGCACCATATCCACCCGGACAGCCGCGCCTATTCCCTTTATCCGGGACGTATCTTTATCAATCTACGCGGCCGGGAGAAAAACGGACGGGTAACGATAGAGGAGTATGATTTTCTGCGTCGCGAACTGACGGAACGTCTGGCGGCTCTGCGCGACCCCGTCGACGGAGCGCCGGTAATAAAACAGGTTCTGCGGGGAGAAGACGTCTATGCGCCCCATATCCCGGCCACCACGCATAACCCGCTTTATGTCGCCTATCCGGATTTACTGGCCCTGCCTTACAATGGTTATGATTTGAAGGGCGTTCTGTGGCACCGGGAACTCTCGGCCAAAACCGTTTATACGGGTATGCACAGTTTTGATGACGCCTTTTTGATAAGCAATGACAAATCATTGGTTGAGCGTTCCGCTTCCATCACGGATGTGGGCGGAGAAGTGGCGGCTCTGTTTATGTAGATGCTGTTAAAGCGAATTTCCATATGACGCCCGGTGAAAAATTGGTTTTGAATCATTTGCTTATTCCCGTAGATTTTCAACATAGATTTTGCGAGGTGATATGAAAAAATGGTATGTGCTTTACACCCGTCCGCGGCACGAAAAAAAGGTACGCGACGGGTTGGAAGAGAAAAATATTGAGGTTTTTCTGCCGCTGGTCACAAAAACGGCGGTATATAAGAACCGTAAAAAAAAGAGTGAGGTGCCCCTTTTTTCCAGTTATATATTCAGTTGTTTTGACTATAAAGACCGTTTTTCCGTTCTGGAAACACATGGCGTAATCAAACTGGTAAACTTTAAGGGCCAACCCGGCGTGGTGCCGGAGTGGCAGATTGAATCGTTAAAACTGATGCTTAAAAATCCGGAAAGTCTGCGGATGGAAAATTACTTCCGTCAGGGAGACCTTGTGGAGGTCATACATGGCCCCTTTAAGGGCATGCGCGGCACGGTTGTAAACCGCCGCGGGGAAACACGGCTGTTAATTACCATCGAAGGCATCCTGCAAACGCTTTCGGTGGAGATAGACAGCGATAGCGTGGAAGTTTGTAAAGCAGGGGAGGCGGTATAAATGCTGTTACCTCCCTCGGATAATAAAGACCTGGCGGTTAAGCGCTTTGGTTATCTTCTTTCCCTGGCTTTTATGTTTTTGGCAAACGTGGGGATTGTAAATGAATGGCCCAGTACGCCGTTATGGTTTCTGGTAACCATGTATCTGTTATTGGGCAGTTTGTGGATACCCGGGCTTATACGGCCGCTTTATAACTGGTTTGGTCGCTATATTATTAAACCCGATGCATCGGACAAGGAGCCTTCCGATGATATATTTAGTCAAAATTAGAAGGTTTTATGTACAGGGATAGTAATTTACGCACCATCTTAAAAACAATCTCCTGGCGTTTTACGGCCACGGCCACCACCGTTACCCTGGTTTATCTTTTTACCGGTCAGATTCGCACCGCCATTGAGGTAGGGCTGCTGGAAATGGTGGCCAAGATGGTCATCTATTATTTGCATGAAAAGGGCTGGGCGCGTTTAAAGTTTGGTCGTGTGGAAATACCCGCCTATGTTATTTGGATTACGGGCATGCCCTATTCGGGGAAAACCACCCTGGGAAACATGCTGGCCGAAAGTCTGGGGAAGGATCAACGTAAAATTCAGCGCCTGGACAGCCACACGGTACGTTCACTTTTTCCCGAGACGGGATTTAGCCGGGAAGAAGTGAACCGGCATATAAAACGGGTGGGACACCTGGCGTCTATTTTGGAGAAGAATGGCATCATTGCCATCGCCTCTTTCGTTTCACCCTATGCGGAGAGCAGGGAATTTGTACGCGGTTTGTGCAATAATTTTGTTGAGGTACATTTGCAATCAACGGCGGAATATGCCCGGCAGTTTGATAAGGATGGTTTTTTTGAGCGCATAGATAAAGGTGAGATCAAAGATGTGCCCGGTGTGGACCGGCCATACGAACATTGCGAGAACACCGAAATGATGTTTGATATGCGCCGGCACAGCCTTCGGGAGGTACATGATGCGGTACTCGCCTATGTCAGGAAATCGTATAACTGATTATTTGTGTTTATGACGGAATAGCGGCCACATCCCGTGCCGTTCTATAAGTTTCCCCGAAAGTTTCGATAGTTGGATTATATAACCTAATGTGTGGTTGGATAGTGTTGTGAAAATTGGCTTTGTTTCGTCGGAAGTGTATCCCTTTACCAAAACGGGCGGTTTAGCCGATGTCAGCGGCGCCCTGGGTAAATATCTGGGAAAGCATGGTGTTGATATTCGGATCATAACTCCATTGTATGCCCAAAGTATTTTGCGTACCGATGACTTTCATCCGGTCGATTTTTTGCAAGGCTTAAGTATTACCTTTAATCATAGAACACTCTATTACTCCGTATATACCGCCGCACTTCCGGGGTCGACGACCTCCGTCTATTTTATCGATTGCCCGGAGCTATATCACCGGGAGAGCATTTATACCAATCACCAGGATGAGTATATCCGTTTTGGTTTTTTGAACAGGGCGGCGATCGAAATTTTCCAATATATGAATTGGTCGCCGCATATAATTCACTGTAATGACTGGCAAAGTGCTCTTATTCCCCTTTATCTGAAAACGCTGTATAAATGGGATAAATTGTTTGAAAGTACACGTACCTTGCTGACACTGCATAATGTAGGGTATCATGGTAATTTCCCCTTACAGGTGGTTCATGAACTGGGTTTTACCGACTTTATGCCCTTGCTTGATGATTATGATACACGTCAGGGGCGTTTTAATTTTTTGAAAACCGGGGTTATCTACGCCGATATGCTGTCTACCGTGAGTAAAACCTATGCCCGGGAAATACAGACCGCGGAATATGGCCATGGTCTGGAAGCTATGTTGTCTTACCGGAATCAACGGCTGACAGGAATTGTAAATGGCGTGGACTATAGTGAATGGAATCCGGAAACCGATCGTGAAATCTGTAAAAATTATGGGCCGGATACCCTGCATTTGAAAGCGGAGAACAAGGCCTGTCTGCTCAATGAACTGAAAATGCCTTATCATTTTCATCAACCGGTGGTGGGTATGGTTGGCCGCCTGGTGGAGCAAAAAGGCATAGACTTGGTCATGGACGTAATGGAAAAAGTATTGGAAGAGAATACTTTTCAGTTGATTGTTTTGGGTAGCGGTGAAGAGCGCTATGAGCGTTATATGTACGGTTTGCAGGCACGCAATCCGGAAAAGGTCTTTTTTTACTCAGGATATAACAACAGTCTGGCTCATAAAATAGAGGCGGGTTCGGACATTTTTTTAATGCCCAGCCGCTATGAACCATGCGGCCTGAATCAAATTTACAGTTTAAAGTATGCCACCATCCCCGTGGTTCGCAGAACGGGAGGTCTGGCCGATACGGTAAGGGCCTATGATTGGCAAACGCAACAGGGCACGGGTTTTGTTTTTGAACACTATGACGGCGCGGGACTAAAGTGGGCCCTGGAACATGCCCTGAGCACTTATAATCATCGGGAGGCCTGGATAAACATCCAAAAACAGGCAATATTGGAAGATTTTTCCTGGGAAAAGCAGGTCCGGGAATATATTGGCTTGTATAAAAAAATCGTTCAAATGGGGTGAAACATTTTTTTGGGAAAATCATTAGCTAAATGCACGGAAAATCCTTAGATTGTGCCACTCTTTAAATGTCCGGGGACGATTCTGGATTCGACGGGCAGGTGAAGGGTGTAAACTGCGGTTCGGGATTCCGGTTACCCCGTGATTAACCGGAAAAGCACATAAGTGCCGATAATAATTACGCACTGGCAGCTTAATTGACTGTCACGTTTCTCCTTCTCCAATCCACCGGGGTTGGATGAAATGCCAAATTGGGTGGATTAAACAGGGTTCATGCCTGTGGTTCTTTGTTTAACATTTACAGGCTGGTCAGCGTGTGAGGAGTGTGATCGCGCCTGCAAGCTGATAAGATTTAAGCGGTCACTATAATCGTAGATGTTTACATTGGTCCCTGTCCGGACCCGGGTTCAACTCCCGGCGTCTCCACCATTTCCCGCTTTGTATTAACCACAAAGCGGGTTTTTAATATTTTTTCTTTAAGCGGGACATGGTCTGAGAACATCAACAAAAAAGGAGATAGGCTGAATATGAACGGTTCCCTTCTTTTGGTCATATTGGTTTTGGTTTTTTTGTTGTTTCTCTACTATTCCTACAATGAGGCGCGAAAAGGCGCCATAAAAAGAAAACGTATGATTGAGCGTATAAAAAACCGTCATTTGGATGAAATTTGAGTTGACAGCAAATCGAAGAGTGCGTATATTCAAGGCTCACAATTGATGAATGATTTTCATTTAAGCGAGAGTAGCTCAGCTGGCTAGAGCACAACCTTGCCAAGGTTGGGGTCGCGGGTTCGAATCCCGTCTCTCGCTCTTTTTTATTTCAAGGTTTTTCTTTGAAAAGAGGGTACATCTTCCTCCCCCATGCATAATTCCGCCACAAATTCCATTTAGTTTTATTTTCAATAGTTTTATGTAGGTAGGGGCGGGAAAAGGTTAGGCCCATAGACGTAAATGGTAATGTCATTTGTATCTTCAAATTGACGTACCCAAGTGGTTAAGGGAGAGGTCTGCAACCCGCCTGTGGCGGGCGAATCCGGCCTCGTTTGAAAAAAGGCGACGTACCCAAGTGGTTAAGGGAGAGGTCTGCAACCCGCCTGTGGCGGGCG
>JALTKX010000282.1 GCA_027006055.1 Calditrichia bacterium
TTACCTTAAACTTGGTTCTGAATCGGAAAAAAGTGATCGAGAGCACAATATAATTAGGATTTTACTTTATGAAAGATGAGTCGCGCTTAATATTTGTCCCTAGAAATAGTTCGACTGTAAAAGAATACAAAATTTCCCGCGTCAAGCTTTTTACCTATGCCTCCATATTTTTAATCGCTTTTACCTTTCTGGGTAAGGTCAGTTTGGATTTACTGGTTGACTTTAGTCATAACTCCAAAATAAAAACTCTGGAACGCACAAACATCGCTCTTGAAAACCGGCTCAGGGAGACCAAGGCCAAGATCAACGAACTGAATGTGCGTATCGCCGATATCGTTAAAAAAGACGATGAATTGCGTACGGTGCTCGGTCTGCCCAGCGTCAGCTCCGATGTGCGTAATGTCGGTATCGGAGGCGCGGATTATAACTATGACTTCAACGATGAAATTTCCGGCTTTAACGACCCGGCCAATCTGAATGAACAGCTTTCACTGCTTAGCAAGCTGGAGCGGGAGAGCAAGCTGGAACTGGAAAGCTACGCGGCCCTGATGGCCACCTTTGAGCGGAAGCAGGACTCCATCCGCTACATGCCCTCCCTAAAACCGGTGCTTAGCGGTGTTATTTCCAGTAGTTTCGGCCCGCGACGGCACCCTATCTACAAAGTGCGCAAACATCATGACGGATTGGATTTTTCCGCGGCCAAGGGTACGCCCGTCTATGCCTCCGCCGACGGGGTTATCTCTTTTACCGGTCGTGTAAACGGCTATGGCAAGCTGATTAAGCTAAACCACAAATATGGTTTTGTGACCCGCTACGGTCATCTGTCCAAAATCGTGGTACGCAGGGGCCAGCAGGTTAAGCGCGGCCAAAAAATCGGCGAGGTGGGTAGCACCGGGCTTTCCACGGCGCCGCATCTGCACTACGAGGTTCGCTACCACGGGAAGGCGGTGAACCCCTCGGCTTACTATTTTGATGACCATGTGTTGAATGAAAAAATAGTGAACAATCAATAGTATCTTTCTTACATGAAATTTATAACCGCCTTCATGGCGGTTTTTTTGTTTATGAACCCTGTACACCTTTTAAACCGGCTGATTGTGCTCCTTGCCCTGCTTGCCGCTCCGCTGCGGGCGGATGATTCCACGCGGGTTGTTACCCTGGTCTTTGGCGGTGACGTAACCCTGGCCAACCATTTCAGCGCTTATGTAAAAGACGACTATGCCTACGCCTTTAAAAAGATGCCCCTGTTTAAACGGGCCGATATCGCCATGGTCAACCTGGAAAACCCCTTAACCGTAAGCACCGACCGGCAGGAAAAGCTGTTCAACTTTAAGGCCGCTCCCCGCTTTGTGCGGGTTTTAACGGAAGGCGGTATCGACCTGGTAACCCTGGGCAATAACCACATTTATGATTTCGGGCAGGATGGTCTGCTGGAGACCCTGGAGGTACTCAACAAAAAAGGCATCTACTATACGGGCGCCGGTCGTAACGTGGAAGAAGCCCATCATCCGTTAATTTTAAAACGCCGGGGCATACGCCTTGCTTTTTTCTCCTATTACGGCACCCATAAACACAGTAATTCCCATCCGGCCACTGCTGATTCGGCGGGAACGGCCATGCGCCGCATCGCTCTTATCCGCAGGGATATCGAAAACTTCCGCGCCCTGGCCGATGTTATCATCGTTAACTTCCACTGGGGACTGGAGAAGGAGAACTACCCGCAAAAGGAACAAATACGGCTGGCCCATCAGGTTATCGAGGCCGGCGCCGATCTCATTATCGGTCACCACCCGCATGTTTTACAAGGCGTTGAATTATATAAGGGAAAGGCCGTATTTTACTCCTTGGGGAATTTTATTTTTGGCGGCAATTCCCGCACCCATGAACTTTCAGCCGTGGCCCGGATAGAAATCTCCCGGCAGGACGGGGAATTAAGCATCAAACCCTTTTTGCTGCCGGTGGAAATTGACCATTGGCAGCCGGCGCCGGCCGACAGTTTGGGCGCGGCGGCCGTTATCGATTCGGTAAAGAAGTATTCAAAAATTTTTATTCAGTCTATTTTTTAAGAGGGAAGCATTCATGTCCGTATCACGTGAAGATATAAAAAAGATCGCCCGGCTTGCTCAATTGCATATTGAAGAGGATCAATACGATCAATATATGCAACAGCTCAACGCGATCCTGGGCTATATGGAAAAGCTTAACGCCCTGGATACCAACGACGTGGCCCCCCTGATGCACAGTCAGGAATTGCGGAACGTTATGCGCGAGGACACGGTGCACCGTTCCCTTACACAGGAAGAAGCCCTCAAGAATGCCCCCGGGGCCGGCAATGGTTTTTTCCGCGTGCCCAAGGTCGTTAAGCGATGAAAACCGTTTGCGTTATTCCGGCACGCTATGCCTCTACCCGCCTGCCGGGCAAGCCCCTGGTGGATATCGGCGGCAAGCCGATGATCCGCCGGGTTTACGAACAGGCCCAAAAGGCGCGCGCGATCGACGAGGTGATTATTGCCACGGATGACGAACGGATACGGACGGCGGCACACGCATTCGGCGCGCGGGTGGCCATGACGGACCCGGCCCTGCCCTCCGGAACGGACAGGGTTTTTGCCGCGATAAAAAGCCTGAATGTGGATGTGGTTATAAATTTACAGGGAGACGAGCCCTTTGTAGACCCGGGCCTTCTGGATCAGTTGGCGGACATGTTTGCCAACCCGGCCGTAAGCATTGCCACACCGATCAGTCCCGTGGCCAACGAGCGCGAGCTGTCCGACCCCAACCTGGTCCGGGTCGTCCGCGACTCGGCGGGACGCGCCCTCTACTTTAGCAGGGCGGTTATTCCCTTTGTCCGCGATACGGCCGATGTGCGGCAATGGAGGAATCATAGCCCCTTTTATAAACACATCGGCATTTACGCTTACCGTAAAACGGTGCTGGAACAACTGACACAGTTGCCGCCGAGCGTGCTGGAAAAAGCCGAAAAGCTGGAACAACTGCGCTTTTTGGAAAACGGCTTTACCATCCATACTCTGATCAGCAATTATGATTCCCTGAGCGTGGATACGGCGCGGGACCTTGAATCGGCAATAAAAAAATTAAACCAATGGCAGGAAAGCTAATGGCTACCAAATTTATATTTTTTACCGGCGGGGTTGTCTCTTCCCTGGGCAAGGGCATCGCCTGCTCCTCGCTTGGACTGTTACTGAAATCCCGGGGATACTCCGTAACCATTATCAAACTGGACCCCTATATCAACGTTGATCCCGGTACGATGAGCCCCTATCAGCATGGCGAGGTCTACGTTACCGAGGATGGCGCGGAAACCGACCTGGATCTGGGCCATTACGAAAGGTTCATCGATACGGATATGTGCCGCCTGAACAACACCACCACGGGGCAGATATACAACAATGTCATCCAAAAGGAACGGCACGGCGACTATCTGGGCGCCACGGTGCAGGTTATCCCCCATGTAACCGATGAGATAAAAAACCATATCACCCGCGTGGCCGAAGAGATTAAAAGCGACATCGTAATCGTGGAAATCGGCGGCACGGTGGGCGACATTGAAAGCTTGCCTTTTTTAGAGGCTCTGCGCCAGTTCCGTTTGCAAAACGCCCCGGAAGATACCCTGGTGGTTCACTTGACCCTGGTGCCCTTTGTGGCCGCCGCCGATGAGCTGAAAACCAAACCGACCCAGCACTCGGTTATGCGCCTGCGGGAGATCGGTATTCAGGCCGATGTATTGCTTTGCCGCACGGATCGCATTCTGGACCAGTCGCTTAAGGAAAAGATCGGCCTGTTCTGCAATGTTTCCCCCAATGCGGTGAAAACCGCCCTGGATGTAAAAACCATCTACGAAGTGCCGCTGACCTATGCCCAGTCCGGCTTTGACGATCTGGTTATCGAACGACTGAAACTACCCAACCGGCCGCGCGACATAGGCGGGTTGGAGAAAAAAATAGCCCGCTACAAAAACGTCCGGCGGGAAGTAGAGATCGCTATTTGCGGAAAATACGTGAGCCTGCAGGACGCCTATAAAAGCATTATAGAGTCCTTTGTACACGCCGGTATGGAAAACGACGTCCATGTGAAATTACGTTGGATAAATACCGAGGAACTGGAGACCACCGGCCTGGGCGACCGGCTGGAAGGCTGCAGCGGTATTCTGGTACCGGGCGGTTTCGGGGAACGCGGCATAGAAGGTAAGCTGATGGCCATCCGCCATGCCCGGGAGAACAATATCCCCTTTTTTGGAATTTGCCTGGGCCTGCAATGCGCTTCCATAGAGTTTGCCCGCAATGTTCTGGGAGAAAAAGAGGCCAACAGCACCGAGTTTAACCCCCGAACCCCCTCTCCCGTTATCCATCTGATGGAAGAACAATATTCGGTAACCGACAAGGGCGGCACCATGCGCCTGGGCAGCTATCCCTGTGTGATAAAAAAAGACAGCAGGGTTTACCGGGCCTATGGCGAAACGGAAATAAGCGAACGTCACCGTCATCGCTGGGAATTTAACAACGCTTACCGGGAAAAATTTGAAGCCGCGGGCATGCATATATGCGGCGTTTCTCCCGATGGCAGCCTGGTGGAGATGATTGAATTGCGGGAACACCCCTGGTTTGTCGGCTGTCAGTTCCACCCGGAACTCAAGTCCCGGCTGAGCAAGGCCCACCCTCTTTTCCGCGAATTTGTAGCCGCCGCGCTCAAATTTCAGGAATCCTTAAAGAAGCAGGCGTCCCCGTCCGAATGATGAGAGGTATCATCTTATCATAAGGAGAATCTTTTGGACGCTTCAACACGGAACATTGTGGTGCTGCATCAACCGGCGGAAAAAATCAGCGACCTGGCCCGGGCCATAGAAAACAGTAAATATACCGGCCTGACCGCCAAATACTTCGCGGAAATTGCCTCCAAAATAAACCATGAATCCGTGCTGTGCGTCATCGCCTATATTGATGAGGAAAATCAAAGCGGCGTCGATTTCCTGCGCTCCTTTTTAGAGTATGACCAGCATATACAACGCATTTTGTTTGTACGCAACCAGCCCAATATTTTCCCCTATATCCTGCATGCGGTAAACCGCGCCCATGTGGACTATATGGTTCCCCTGCCGGTCAACGCTCCGGACTTCCCCGTCTTGTGCCGTAAAATTGTACGGCGCTACGATAAGATGACCCGCGCCCTGCGTAAATTTACCCAACTGGCCGAGGTTACCGAAGAGCTACTGGCCCAGAATGAAAAATACAAGGAAGACGCCACCTCCGATCCGCTGACCGCCCTGCTGAACCGGCGCTCCTTTGATTCCATGATCAATCGGTTTTGGGACCGCTGGCTGGAAAAAAGCGTCCCCTTTGCCATGGCCATCCTGGATCTGGATCACTTTAAATCGGTAAACGACACCTATGGTCATACCGCCGGCGACAACGTATTAAGCGCCGTGGCCAATGTCCTTAAGAACAATCAGCGTACCGGTATCGATTTTGCCTTTCGCTACGGCGGCGAGGAGTTTGTCATCATTTCCTCCACCGTCAGCATGAGCGATATGGAGAAGTATGTTGGCCGTCTGTTGTCCATCGTCCGCAATTTAAAAATAGAGACCGAAAACGCGACCATTCAGGTGACATTCAGTTGTGGTATCTGCCACAGCGAGCAGGCTTCGTCCGTTAAGGATATCATAGAAAAAGCGGACAAGGCCCTGTACCGGGCCAAGGAAGAGGGACGCAATCGTATCTGTTTGGCAACAATATAAACCGTTCCGCACTGTTGCTCCGGCGTTGGCGAAAGAGAATACCCGGTAGAAACAAACTCCCCCGCACCTGCCCAAACCTTAAAGCGCATATTTTGCACATTTTTTATTTTAGTGCGAAAAAAATGTTGTACTTATACCCTTTATGTCGATATATTCACCCATGTTTCGTTTGTCAAGGACAAAAATTACCCCATGAGCTCATCGTATACCAAAATGGTTTTTATGACCGTTCTTATCTTTTTGATAAACGGCTGCCTGCGGGATGTGCCTCATGACAACCCGTTGGACCCCCAAAACAGCAACAGGGGCTTCACCCTGAAGGGAACGGTCAACACCCTGTACGCACCGGTGCAAACCATTGCCAATGCCGTAATTACCATCGATCCCCTCAACGAAAAAGTTTTTTCAAAAAGCGACGGCAGCTATGCCATTGAAAACCTGTTACCCGGTTTTTACACCGTTCATTGCACAGCCGAGGGCTATACCCATGATTCGCTTATCGTAAACCTGAGGGGCAATGAGACGATCGATTTTTTCCTGGACGGCCTGCCCTTTTTCAGGCGCATCTCCCTGACCACCCATCACACCTCACAGTTCTTCCCGGTGGAAGACCTTTACTTCCTGCAGATTGAGAGCGACGTCGACGATCCCGACGGCATTGCCGATATCAACAATGTTTTTTTTGACATCCCCGAATACAATGTGCGCGATACCCTGGCCGCCAGCCTGCGGGCCGGCACATTTTCCAAAAGGCTGAGCATAGACGACCTGCCGGTGAACACCATACAGACACTTATCGGCCGCGCCTTTATCCTGACAGTAAGCGATGACGCCGGCAAGCAGGTGCAGTCCGGCAAACGTTACCTGACACGCGTTATCGAGGAAACGCCCGTTTTAAGCGCTCCCGTCAACCTGCAGTCGGTCCCGGCGGACTCCATCCGCTTTCAGTGGAAAAAGGTACGCCTGCCCTATTGGTTCAGTCTAAGCATTAAAATATTTCAGATAAATCAGGGTCTGCTTAGCGAAGTAGCGGAACTGGCGGATATCCCCGGCACGATGGAATCCCTGGCCATAAAAAACAGCCTGCCCGCCGCAAGTTATGTGTGGATATTGAAAATTACCGACGAGTTCGGCAACAGCAGCAGTTCCCGAGAAGGCACCTTTCAGGTTGTAAATTAAAGGATGGAATTATGGTACTTAAAAATCCCTATGAAACGCTTCTGACCATCGGTCAGCAAATCAACACCACCCATGACATCTCCCTTTTGCTGGATAAGATCATGGACTCGGCCATGCGCGTGCTGGAAGCGGAGCGCGGCTTTATTCTGCTCAAAAAGAATGACCGGGACAGCCATTACGAAACGGTAACCGCCCGCAACCTCTCCCGGGACAAAATCGAATCCATGAAGGCGCACTCTTCCTCCGTGGTAAGGCGCGTGCTGGAATCGCATGAAGCCCTGATCAGCGTGGACGCCCAGGAAGACGACCGTTTCAGCGGCGCCGAAAGCATCATCCTGCAAAAGATCCACTCCGTCATATGCACGCCCCTGATGATCGAGGAACGCATCATCGGCGCCATTTATATGGATCGCCAAATGTCCTCGGATCAGTTTGACCAAAACAACCTGGACTTTTTAAACGCCTTTGCCAAGCAGGCGGCCATCGCCATAGTAAACACCCGGCTGCTCTCCAGCCTGCAAAACGAAAATAAAAAGCTCAAGGAGCGCATTTCCATCAGCGATCGCTTCCCCGACATTATCGGCAAAAGCAAGCCCATGCAAAAGATTTTTGAGATGGTGCACAGCGTGGCGCCTTCAACCGCCACCGTGCTGATCGAAGGCGAGTCCGGAACCGGTAAGGAGCTGATTGCCCGGGCCATCCACAACAACTCCAACCAAAAGGACAAACCCTTTATCCCCATCTTTTGCGGCAGCCTTTCGGAAAACCTGATGGAAAGCGAATTGTTTGGCCACAAAAGAGGGGCCTTCACGGGCGCGCATCAGGATAAGGCCGGTCTGTTTGAGGAAGCGGACGGCGGCACCCTCTTTTTGGATGAAGTGGGGGAAATAAGCCTGCCGATCCAAACCAAACTGCTGCGCGTGTTGCAGGAAGGGGAGATAAAGCGTGTGGGCGACAATACCATCCGCAAGGTGAATGTCCGCGTGTTGTGCGCCACCAACCGCAATCTGCAAAAGGAGGTGGAAGAGGGCAACTTCCGGGAAGACCTGTATTACCGCCTGAATGTGATCTACATAAAAATGCCGCCCCTGCGGGAAAGGCCCGATGATATTCTGCTGCTGGCCGAACACTTTTTGCAGCATTACGCCCTTAAGAACAAAAAGGATTTTAAGGGTTTCAGCAAGGAAGCCCTGCGCTATCTGCAGGAATATGACTGGCCCGGCAATGTGCGCGAGTTGGAAAACGCCATCGAACGGGCCGTTATCCTTTCCACAAAAAGCCTGATAGAGCCGGAGGCCTTTCAACTGAGAAAAACCGCCCCCAAACTGCCCGTGGGCAAAACCCTTAAGGAAATCAATAAATACGCCATCCTGCAAACCATGGAGATGACCGGCGGCAACCGTACCAAAGCGGCGGAGATACTGGATGTATCCCGGCGCTGGCTGCAATATCAGCTAAAGGAATGGGGCATGGTGGATGAACATTAAAAATCATGAAATTCTTCATGAAATAAGCCGAGGGGCCATCACCACCGTATACAAGGCGCGGCACCTTAACCTGAACAGAATTGTTATCCTTAAGGTACTCAACCCGCAATGGCTGCGGGAGCAGGATTTGCTTAAGCGCTTTAAACGGGAAGCGCGGATCAGCGCTCACCTGAACCACCCCAATATCGTCAATGTGTATGACTTCGCCATAGAAACGGAGCTGGTTTATATTTCCCTGGAATATGTGGACGGGGTCAGCCTGGAGGAGTATATCCGCCGGCATCATCCCCTCTCCGCGGAACAGATCGTCTCCATTCTTACCGATATGGCCCGGGCATTGGACTATGCCCACGGCAAGGGCGTCATACATCGCGATATAAAACCGGCCAATATTCTGATTGATGAGAACTTTACCGCCCGTTTAACCGATTTTGGCCTGGCCTCTTTTCAGGACGCCCCCGGGGTGACCTCCCAGGGACAAAGCCTGGGCACGCCCGCCTATATGCCGCCGGAGCTGATCCGCGGAGAGCCGGCCGGTCCGCAAAGCGATCTTTACAGCCTTGGCCTTACCCTGTACGAAATGCTGAGCGGTCACCCGCCCTTTCGCAAGGAAAACACGGCGGCCACCCTGCAGGCCGTGTTAACGGAAACACCGCCCGATATTGCGACCCTGCGTCCCGAGACCCCCGGGTGGCTCCTTGAGCTGACGCGCCGCCTTATGGATCGGGAACCGCGCAACAGACCGGAGAGTATCGGGCGGATTCTGGACATTCTGGAGCGTGAAACAGATAGCTCTCTCCCGGTGGCGCGGCAACAAAAACGTAGCGGGCGGCTGACAACCGTTGCCCTTCTTTTGCTGCTGGCGGCCGGGGCGTTCTATTATTTCCCGGAGACAACGCCACCCTCCCTAGGCCCCCCTCTTTCCATCACGGACACGACGCGCAACAGGCCGGATACGCTTTTGCCGCGTTCTGCCGAAAAAAAGACGGCGCGCCCGGCAACAGAGAGCATTCCCGTAAAAAGAGACACGGAGACTAAAACAAGGCCTGTGCCCGGGCCCGCGACACCGGCGGCGCGGACGGGCGCCCTTTATGTAAGCTGTACCCCCTGGGCCACCGTTATGCTGGATGGGGACTCGCTGGATGTTACCCCCATGAAACGGCCCTTACCCCTCTCTGCCGGTTCGCATATTTTAGAGTTGATCAATCCCAACTATAAAAGCCGGCGTTTTACCCTGGATATACAGGCGGGCCGGACGGATACGCTTAACGTGCGTCTGGAGCCCAACTTTGCCTATCTGATGATAAAGGCGACTCCCTGGGCCCGCGTCTACATCAACGGAAGATACAGGGAAGACACCCCCCTGGAAAAAGCATTAATCATCCCGGCGGGAAGAAACATTCTAAAACTTGTGAACCCCACCCTGGGCAGTATAAGCGACACCATCCATGCCCGGGCGGGTGAACAACTGGAAAAACATTTCAGTTTTAAAAATTAATGGCACAATCTTTGACCTGTATCCAATGGAACAAGGGTTTGGAGTAAAAAAAATGAAAAGCTTAATAACAAAAATCATATTCGCGACACTGGGGATGCTCTCCCTGCTTTCGGCCGAAGAGTGGTCTTCCGCCGCCGCGCTGAACACTCCGCGGGCCGGAGCCGCCGCGGTCAGCTATAACGGAAAGATTTATGTTTTTGGCGGTAAATCTTTTAATAACAAGCTGTTAAACAGTGTGGAAGTATATGACCCGCTAAACGATGTTTGGAATGACACGGAGGTTGTGCCTTTTAAACATGCCCGCTATAATGCCAGCGCCGTTGTCTGGGAAAATAAAATATATCTCACCGGCGGACGAACCAACGACAAAGCGATGGAAATAGTCGAAGTCTATGACCCTGCGCAAAACAAGTGGGAACAAGCGCACGAAATGCACAAGAAGCGTGAAGGTCATTCCACCAGCATCCTTAACGAACGCATTTATGTGATCGGCGGACGTAAATCCTCCGAATATGTGGATGACATCGAATGGTACAATAAAATGAAAACGGAATGGGAAGAGGCGGACATTGACATGGACGATCACGCCCGTGCCGCGCACTTTAGCGCGGTTTACCGCAACGCCTACTATATGCTGGGCGGCTATTACTATGGCGGCCCCACAAACACCATCTATAAGCTCAGCCTCGACAGCCTGAAGGGCGACAGATGGGAAAACTTGGGTACGCTATCCTCGTCCCGGGCCTATGGCGCCACGGCCGCCATCGACTCCATGATCTTCCTGATCGGCGGCGAAACGACCGGCGGTAAAACCGCCATGGTCGAGCTGTTTAACATGCAAAGCGGGCAGTTAAGCACGGGCCTTTCGATGCCTTCCCCGCGCAGCGGCATGGCCGCGGCGGTATTGCAGGGCAAGGTGTTTGTGATCGGGGGCTACAGCGGCGCCGCCAACGATATTTTGGACAAGGTTGAGGTTTACACACCGGATATCACGGCCATCATCACCCGTCGGCCGTTACCGCAAGGCTTCCGCCTGGCCCGGGCCTACCCCAACCCTTTTAACGGCCGGATTCGCCTGGATTTCAAGATAGCTTTGAGCGGTACCGTGCAAATTGATATATTAAACAGCATCGGTCAAAAAATTCGCCGCCTGGAAGAGCGCCGTTTTAGCCCCGGAAACTATTCCACTTTCTGGGATGCACGGGATAACAACGGCACATGGGTTGCTTCGGGAAGTTATTTTATTCTGATTCGATCCGGCGGACAACATCAGATATTAAAAATTACTTATGTTAAATAAAACCGCGCTGCTTTTTTACGTTTTCACCTTATTGTCCCTAAGCTCTCTTTCTGCTCAGGACAGGGGATACGACATCTTTCAGCTCGGCTATCTGTATGACGAGGTTAAGTTTGACCAGGTTATTGTTTCGGGACGCAAGCTTTTGAAAAACCCCGCCCGCCTGGATAAAAAAGAGCTGCTGTACATCCATAAATACCTCGCCCTTTCCTTTTATAACACAGGACAAAGGGACTCCTCGCGCTCCCATTTTTACACCTTGTTAACGCTTGACCCCGGTTTTGAACCGGACCCCGTGCAAACCTCGCCCAAAATTCTTTCTTTTTTTCAAAAGATAAAAAACAGCTTTGAACAGGATTTACAGGCCAAAACCGTTATTCCCTACAAGGATTATGTTTTTGTGGAAGATATCCGCCCGGCGGCGGGATGGCGCTCTTTGCTGCTGCCGGGCTGGGGGCAGATGTATAAACAACAAAAATCCAAGGCCTATCTTTTCGGAGGCGCCTTTGTCAGCGCCTCGCTGATTACGGGGATCGCCTATATCTTCGAAAATGATTTACGCCAAAAATACCTGAACGAAAAAAATGTAGATCAGGTTGAGGCCCGCTACACGGATTATAACACCATGTCCAAAACGCGCCGGGTGATGGAGTATGCCACGCTGGCCCTGTGGGCCGCCTCGGTGGCCGACGCCCTGTTTAGCGCCTACGACCCCATGTTACAGCCCCAGGCGGACAAAGACTATCTGGGGCTGAGTTTACAGATCAGATTCTGACCCCGCCTTTCGTCTTTTTCTTTATGCCGTAGCGGTCTGTCAATTCAGGGCGCGGCTGTTCCGCCCCGGGCTACCATGCTGTTAGGTCGCCTCTTTCCGGCCTCCTTTAACAAGCCGCCTTGCCTGCCGGTGTAATGCTCCTCACAGGCCGGCGGGCTAAACCCTTAACTGCCATCTGGATCACCCTTAAATTTCCATAAACGCAACCATTCCCGATGATTCCCATATTCCCGCTCATTACAAAGCGGCGATGGCTTACGGCAAATCCATAACACACCCATAAAACGGCTTTCCCGCTTTAGAGTATTCTGTAATTTACATGCATTACCGCCAGCTTGTGCTTATCTCCCGCTTGCGGGAAGCTCCCGGAGCCGGATCATTTTACCAAAAGAAGCTTTATATAATAACGTGTTTTATATGGCAGGGCCCTTGTGCCGGAGAGTTGAACCTTTTTACCTAAAGGTAACAATGGGTTATGCCATGCGTGCCTGCAAAAATCGGCAAAAAAAACCCCGGCAATCCTGGGATAGGCGGATTACCGGGGGTGGGGTTTAGGCAGTTTCGATATTAGCGCAGCAACATCATCTTGCGGCTAATAACAGTGTTCTCCGAGGAAAGGCGGTAGATATACATGCCGCTGGCTGCTGCCTGGCCCAGGGCATTCCGGCCATTCCACTTAAAGCGGTACCGGCCCGCGTCCAGGGGACCGCTATAAAGGGTTTGCATTTTGCGTCCGGTTATATCAAATACCTCCAGGGTAACCTGGCGGAAGCCCTGAAAATTAGCCTGGAAGGATATGGTGGTTTCCGGGTTAAACGGATTGGGGTAGTTGGCGTTAAGAACAAAAGCCTTGGGCGTTACAACCGTTCCGCCTTCAGCGGGCAGGCCGGTAATTGTGGCATTCACACCCAGTTGAGACTGAACCACCTGCGGGCTGCCGCTGCCGTCATCCACCGCCAGAAGGGTTACATCCTGACCAACACTGTATTGACTAAGGTCGACAGGCTGATAGTCCCTGTCCAGTACGGTTGTATTGGCGTTAAAGCGGAACTCGGGGCCATTAACCCAGATACTGCTGTCGCTGATGGCCGTGATCGGGCCGGCAACCATGATCATATCCGAGCTGTCTTCCAGCTTTATGCGCAGGGCATAAAAGCTGCCGTCGGCCTGCATTTCCGCCTTTATTTCAACAACATCGCCAACGGCCAGGTTGTCAAAAGTCAAAGCCTCGCCCTGAAAACCCAGAATCACGGTATTGCTGTCCACGTAAAAAAGACGGTTGTTTACATTGATGGAATCGGCGGATATGGCGATGATTTCGCCGGTGTACTCCAGCTTGTCGCGATCGGGGCTTTCCACCTTGATCTTCAGGGCCCACAAATCACCGTTATCATCGTATTGCGCCTTAACTTCCACAAACAGGCCGACCGTCAACTGATCCGGGGAAATGCGGTTATGGTTATCATCGTAAACCACCGTATTGCTGTCGGTAAGGAACAGGGTTTGACCCACCTGAATATTTCCGGAGCCAATGGCGGTGATTTCGCCGCTGAATTCCACTTTGCGATCATAAAAGCGCTTAACCTTAATCTTACGGGCGCTGATGGTGTTTTCGGCGGTGAGATTGCCCTTAACCTTTACGCGCAGCCCTTTTTCCAGGCCGCCCATGCCCAGGGAATCGGCATTATAGTTCTCTATTTTTGTATAGGCGTTCACTTCCACCCGGTAACCGAGTACATAAATAAAATCGGTTCCCAGGGAATCTATGGCGCCGGTTATTTCGATCTCTTTTTCCTGATCGTTTTCTACGTGGATGCGAAGCGCAACTAAAGCACTGTCGGTGGATATAACTTCAACTTCCACATACATACCGGCCTGCAGATCCTGAAAGGAACCGAATTGATCGTGCGCCAGACGGATGGATGTCTGATCGTTCACCTTAATGATATAATTGTTGATGGCGATGGCGTCGCTCAGCACAGAGTCGATCACACCCTTGAATTCCATTTCATCATCATGACGATCCTCGCCGTCCTTGACCTCAACCTTTTTGGCTATCAGCAGCGTGTCCCCCTGCCAATATCCTTCCACCTTCACATTCATGTCCAGGGCCAGATCGTCAAAACCGATCATCCGGTCGTGTTCCGCCTTAAAACGGGTATTCGCGGTTACCCAAAAGGTATAGCCGTTAACGGTCAGGCTACTGTCCCCCAGGGCGCTGATAAATCCGCGCGTCTCCATTTCGCGGCCATCATGGTCATCATCATGATCGCCGTCATGGTCGTTATCGCCGTTTTTGCGCTTGATCTCGCGGGCCAGATAACGCCCGTTTTGCATCTCCCGGGCTTCCACTTTTACCCGGTCCCCCTGACGCAGATCGCCGTAGGAGATCATTCCCAGCGAGTCATCCATTACCCGCGTCTGGCTGTCAACGTCAAAGACAAAGCCGTTGACCACCAGACTGTCGGCGTCTATAGCCTGAATGGCGCCTTCCGTTTCAAAATAATCGTCATCCGCGAAAAGAGGCGCGGAGCCTGCCAACAATAGCGCCAAACCTATAAACAGGGCGCGTGACAGTGAATTGAAAGTAAATACCTTAGACATCTTATGTCTCCTTATGTTTTTTATGACGCCATAATATGTATCAACAGTCGTGCCAAAGGGCCCGGGCCCGTTATACACGGCTTTTGCGCCGGCACCGTCACCGGAAGAATATATTTATTGAGCAAAACGATACCAGGGCGCGCAAAAAATGCGCTATATCGACAGGCGAGAGAGTATCACCGGAAAAGTATGTTTCTGGAAACAGGCGGTCTATTCTTTAATAGACATAAGGAATAAACATATATAAATATACGTTTAAACACATACCAACACTAACTGGAGGAGTTGTTATGAATGTACTGACCGGGGCCCTGGCCCGCTATCTGTTTGCCCTGCCTTTTGGCATATTCGGGCTGTTTCACTTTATGAACGGCAATGCCATGACCGGCATGGTTCCGCTACCCGGGGCCATATTCTGGGTCTACCTGACGGGACTGGCGCTGATCGCCGCCTGCGTAAGCATCCTTATCGACAAACAGGCCAAACTGGCAACCCTGCTTTTGGGCATTATGCTGCTTCTGTTTGCCCTGCTGGTTCATCTGCCCGGCGTGCTGAATGCCGAAACGATGCAGGCCTCCATGCCCAACCTGCTGAAGGACACGGCCCTGGCCGGAGCCGCTCTGCTCTACTCCGGAGGAGCAAAAAGCTAAAAGCCAAAACCTTAACCGGAGGGGCCGGCAGGTCTCTCCGGCATAAGGGGAACCTCCCCAACATCTCCGACGCCGGTTTTTAAAAAAGGATGTTCACCAGGGAAAGGAACTCGACGGGGAACGATTGCCAGTCCATATGCCATATCAGGGGCAAAACCCACAAAACATAAACGCTCACCACGACAATGGAAATCAGATTCATCCTCAGCCCGGCCCGCACCATGTCACTCATTTCCACCTCGCCGGAGCCAAAGACCACCGCGTTGGGTGGCGTGGCCACCGGCAACATAAAGGCGCATGAGGCGGCGATGGTGGCCGCGATCATCAAACCGAAGGGATGAACGTCAATCGCCTGCGACAAAGCGGCCAACACCGGTAAAATCACCGAAGCCGTGGCCACATTGGAAGTGATTTCGGTTAAAAAATTTACCGCGGCGACAACAAGCAGAATCAGTACAAAATAGGGAACCTGATCCAGCCCCCGTACCTGACCACCTATCCATTCGGCCAGGCCGGAGGCCTTAAATCCCGCCGCCAGGGCCAGCCCGCCGCCAAAAAGCAAAATAATGCCCCAGGGCAATTTTACGGCGTCTTCCCAGCGTAGCAAACGCTCGCCCGGCCCTTCGCCCGAGGGAACCACAAACAGCAGCATGGCGCCCGACAGGGCAATGATACTGTCATTGATACCGGGTATCCAGGAAGAGAGGATATACGAACGGCCCATCCAGGCCGCGGCGGTAAGAACAAAAATCACCGACACCGCTTTTTCCTGCCTGCTCATCGGGCCCATGCGCCGCAACTGTTCGCGGATATTTTCCCTGCCGCCGGCGATGGCGCCCAAACGTTGCGGAAAAGCGGTCCGCGTCAGATAAAGCCAGCTTAAGGCCAACAATATCCCCGCAAGGGGCAGGGCAAACAAAAACCATTGGGAAAAAGTGACCTCGTAGCCATACATCTGCTTAACAATGGCGGAAAAGATTACATTGGTGGGGGTACCGATAAGCGTGGCAATCCCGCCGATGGAAGCGGCATAGGCGATGCTGAGCATCAGCGCCTTGCCAAAAAAGGAGCGGGACACCCCCTCTCCGCTGCCCAGTTGAGCAACCACGGCCATGCCGATGGGCATCATCATCAGCGCCGTGGCCGTATTGGATATCCACATGGAAAGCAGGGCCGTGGCCAGCATAAAACCGAAAATAATCCTTGAACCGGAAGTGCCCATGGCCGCGATTATGTTTAAGGCGATGCGTTTATGAATGCGCCAGCGTTCAATGGCCACGGCAATGATAAATCCGCCGATAAAAAGAAAAATCATCGGATTGCCGTAGGCGGCGGTGGTCTGTTTTATCTCCAGACCACCGCTGAGGGGAAACAGAATGATGGGCAGCAACGAGGTTACGGCAATCGGCACCGCCTCGGTTATCCACCACAGGGCCACCCACAGGGTTGAGGCCAGCACGCCGGCGGCGGCCGGGGACATGCTGCCGTCACAGGCGGCCATCATCGATATCAGGAACAGCAGGGGCCCGCCAATAAGACCCGCGAATTGTTTTGTGCCCTTTTCCATCACATTCCCTTTTTTATACGGATTCGGTCAAATATACGACCATATTCCCAACCGATAAAGAGCGTTAAAAAAGGAAAACCGCCCGCAGGACATAAATTTCTCTCCGGGTCTAAAAAAAGGCGCGCACCTCGGCCTGCCCCGTGTGCAGCACGCGCGAAAAACCCGCTTCGTTACGGCCGCTGTAGGAAAAGTTAAAAAGAATGTTTTTGGTGATATTATATTCCATGCGCGCCTGCCATCTCTGGCTTAGCCCCTCCTTGCGTCCCCGCGCCATCTCGTAGGGCACCGTCAGGCTCAGGGGGTTGTCCGTAACACGCACCGTTTGATACTCATAATCCAGGGAAAGCCGCGCCTGTCCCGGGATAATAAAATTCAACTGCGGTTTAAATAGGGCGTACCACAGGCTGAGGGGATAGCTTTCCGTGCGGTTTTTTTCCCGGCCGTACTCGGTTTCCAGGCGCCCTTCCCACCTTTTATTGATACGCCAGGTTATTTTTTCGGTGAACAACAGGCCGCTGATATCCCTGTTACGGCGGATGTTGCTTTTACTGTTACGCGTAACATAGCGGCCGCGCAGCTCGCTTTGGCTTTTCAGGGCGGGAATAACGCGCCAATCCATGCGCAGGGCCCGCTCAATATTCAGGCGATCCTCATTGTCGGCGGCGTCCAGGAACTGATTAAAGCGGTCATCCCTGTAACGGTATTGCAAACGAAAATTCAGGGCGCGGTTACGCTTCATGATATAGAGGTCCTGATCAAACACCAGCGCGCCGCGCAGGGTATAGGCCCCCTGAAAGCGCTCCAGATTCAACAGGTAGATGGAGGCGATATCCGGTTCCCGCGTCTCCTCATCGGCGCGCAGATAGCTGTTTCCGCTTAAATTTTGCAGCACGGTCTGCCACCAGTTAGCGGGTTTTCTCCACCAGGCCGCGCCGTCATAGGTCAGCCTCAGGGCCGAGTTCAGACGGGTTACCGGCTGAAAACGCCCGGAGGAAACGATAAACAGCACGTAGTCGCCGTCGGGATCGGGCACGTATTCTTGCAGGTCGTTGTCGAAACGCAGGTTGCCCCGCCCGGGATCGACTTTGATATACACTTTTTCGCGCAGGGCGGTCTGATCGGTGCTGATCCGGTATTTGGCATTGATGCGCAGGGCGTTTTTCCAGCGGCTGTGGCTAAAGGTGATATCGGCCAGGTTGGTTTCATTGTCCTGCCAAACCGTATCCTGAACCGTGGCGTCGGCATAAAGCAGTTTCAGCGTATCCACCTTTATATTCTTAAAACGCTCCTCAAAAACTTTTTGACGGCGCAGGATATCCACGGTCAGGGCGGTGCGGGGCACGCCGCTAAGTTCAAAATGTATCTGTGCCGTGCGGGCCGCCGATTGCGGCGTCAGCAGCCCGGAGCGTTGCACGTCGTATACCTGATCAAAGCGGGTCTGATACTGGGCAAAGCCCTTTATGCGCCACCATTTTATTATATTCAGCCTCAGGCCGAAATCATCATAGCGGAAACCCTGGGTCTGGGAAGGGGTGCGGTTTCTTCTGTTCTCGAAGCGGTATAACAGTTGCGGTTCCCATCCGCCCAGGGCCAGCGCATAGTCGCCATTCATGCGCCGCCAGATATTCTCTATGTTACCGCTGGTCTGTGTGCTACGCAGGTAGGTAAAGTCCGCCTGCCCCCTGCCCCAGCGGCTTTTCCGCAACTCAACGGCGCTGTTGACCCGTTGCGTGTTCTGACCGGCCTTATTGAGCAAACCGCCGTTCAGGCGCAGGCTTAGATTATCCGAGGGAGAATAACGTCCGTTAAATTGCAGACTTTTTTCCTCGCGTGTATCCAGGTTATCGTTAAGCACGTTCCAAAAGCGCTGATAGTCCGGTTTGTTCAGACGATCGAGAGAACGAAAGCGGTCGTCCACATAGGTCGCGCTGACGTCGGCGGAAAAGCGGCCGGGCCTGACGCCGAAAAATTCCGGCTGCCAGTCGCGCGCGTTAAATCGCATAAACAGAGCCTGACCGTTATTTTGGCTGTTGTCCAGGCCGGAGAATGTATTGGCGTCAAAGCGGCTGAAGGCATACTCGGCCTTAAAGTCGGTTTTTTCGGAAATCCGCCAGTTGATATCCAGATCGGCCAGTTGATGATCCTGCGGCAGCGGCAGCAGTTTTACCGGTTCATAGTCGCCGCGCCGCGGACCCAGCCAACGATACTGCCCCAGTCTGTCGCGGGCATAGGCGCCGTTGCCCCGGCCCACAAAGCTAAAGGTCACATTATAGTTGCCCGCGTTCCGTCCCACATATTTATAGATGGCATAGAGGGAATCGGCATAGAGCGTATCGGCGCGCACATAACGGCCCTTTCCCGGCCCCACCTCCGTTGCGCCGCTGATAAAGGCCCTCAGGGGATCGTTTCCGGCCTTTTTAAGCACCTCCTTTTCGGCCGCGCTGAAACCGCTTTCCCGGCCCAGC
This sequence comes from Calditrichia bacterium, assembly GCA_027006055.1. Classification (GTDB taxonomy): domain Bacteria; phylum Calditrichota; class Calditrichia; order Calditrichales; family J004; genus J004. The sequence goes on from JALTKX010000282.1 coordinate 19,275, forward strand.
AGGCGTTCCTTGCTGTCGCTCTCCCGGAAATAGCGCAAGGTGTAGCTTAAATCCGTACCGGCCTCGCCGCCGTAGGTGGCGCCATAGGCGTCGCGGTTAAATTTTTGTCCCGCCGGAAAAAACTCAAAATCCACCTCAATCCGGCTCTCGCCCGTAATCAGCCTTTTATTGGTAAAGCGAATTTCGCCGTTTCCGTATTCGATCACATAATCATTGCTTTCGCCCCGGCTCATCTTTTGCCCGTCCAGCCATACCTGCTCGGTGCCGGCCAGCACGATTATTTCCCGCTCGCCGTTATTGCCCGTAAGCTGGTAGGGCCCCTGGTTGCCCTCGCGCCCGATAAAGACCTGCCGCTTCACCAGCCCGCGCGTTGTGGCCCCGGTAAGTTCCAGACGCTGATTTTTATATTTCCCGGTCAGATTAATCCCCTGAAGTTTTCTTTTAAGATTGCCAAAGCGCAGGGTGTTTATATTATAGTAAATATCGCCCACGGTGCCGTCGAGCAGAGGGGTTTTAAATTGTACAAAAACGCGGTCAATTTCGTCCAGCGTCTGGGTGTTTCCCTCGGGTTGTATGGGCGTGGTCTCATCGGTCAGGGCGGCCACAATCTCAATATTCTCATTCAGGCGGCCGCTCAGCTCCAGGTTCAGGCCGGAACTAAGACTGAGGTCCCTGTTTGAGCCGATATTCACCCCCCGGGCAATGGAACCGCGCTTTTGCAGGCCGCTGCCGAAATCCTCAAATACCGTTCCGATGCTCACCGGAGAAATGACCACCCTCTTTTCCCGGCCCTCCTTTCCCTTCCCCTTGCTGATCAGGGTATCTTTTTTAAACAATGTATAACGACGGCGCAGATTTATGGGATAACGGCGGTATATAATCCGCAGCGTATCCCCCTTTTGGCGGGCGGGAATAAAGCGTATCCGGTTTTCTTCCAACCGGAAGTCCAGCACCTCACGCGCCTTATGGCCGTTTATATACACCTCCAGCGAGGGCAGCACCGGCAAATGGCGGTCGGGGAAAGAGAAATGGCCGAGCGGGCGAACAGGCACGATGGTGGAATCCACCTGCCAGGGGCCGTGCTGTTTTTGGGCTAAAAGGGGAAAAGCCGCCGCCAGCCAAAAAATAAACAGAAATCTCTTCACGGCAGCGTTAATATCCCTTTTATCATTTCATTTCCGTCAATCACATATAAAAAAAGCGTCTCTCCTTCCCTGAGCAGGGCCGCGTCCCTGGGATGTTTCAGCCCGGAAACCACTTTTTTAACCGCGTAATGATGATCGACCAGAAAGAGAGCGCCCGCGGCGGGATCGGCAAGAAGAAAATAGTTATCGTCAATTACGGTCAGGCCCGTGGGGCGGATAAAGGAGGGCGCCACGACACGCCGCAGCAGGTTACCAAAAAAATCATAAACAATTACCGAGGAATCGCCGCTGTTGCTTACCAACAGGCGGTCTCCGCGCCAGATGTCTATCTGTTGCGGCTCGTTAAGCTCCGCGGAAGCGCTTTCAAGATAGCCAAAGGCATACTCGGCGTCGCCGTTACGGTTATATTTGATTACCTTATCCTGATTTTGGCTGAGCAGAAAAAGCTCGTTCTGGCTGCTAACGGCGCAACTGGCGGCATAGTCAAACTGCAACTCCTCGCTCAGGGCGCTGTTGGCCTCCAGAAAGGAGAGAAAATTCAACTGGCGATCAAAGCGCTGCAGGCGGCGGTTGTTATAATCGGAAACATAAATATCCACCACGGAGCGGCTCCAGATATCCCGGGGTTCATCAAACTGTTCGGCCTCAAAACCAAAACCGCCGATGGTTTGGATAACCCGGCCGCCGCTGTCCAGCACCACAATCCGGTTATGACCGGTATCCACGACATAGACCTTTTTTTCGGGGCTGATGTCGATGGCCGCCGGTTTAAGGAAGAGAGAATCGCCCGTTGAGGCCAGGCGCACATGCTGCAGCGGACTAAAACTTTGAGCCGCGGCCAGCGAACATATAAAAAGAAAAAAGCTGATTTTTTTCATATCCTGTTCCTATCGTCCTAATATATATTTTATTCAAAAACGATCAAGGTATAAATGCGTATAAAACTTTTTCGGTCAAAGTGCTGAAAATCAATGTGATAAAATCCACAGTCAGATAGATTAGTCCTAATCTAAAAAGATTTTGACTTTAGTATCGTTTTTATTAACCTTTTTCTAAATTATCCGAGTTAAAGCTTTGTTAAACATAGAGCTTACAACATTTAAACTCAGCGCGGATACTGCCGATGCTGGGGGACACTATAAAAAGGTTTACGATGATTGAAGTTTCAGTAAAAGGCGTTTTTTTAACACAAAACCAATCCAGCGGCATACTGCTAAAGGAAACCGAGGGAGACAGAACCCTGCCCATAATCATTGGCGAATACGAAGCGCAGTCCATCGCCCTGGGGCTGGAGAACATAAAACCGCCCCGGCCGATCACCCATGACCTGGCCACCCAGATCATGGAACAGTGCGGCATCGGCATGGAAAGCGTGCTGATAAACGACCTGAAGGAAAACACGTTTTATGCCACCATCCGGCTGAGAACGGAAAACAACCGTCCCCTGGAGGTTGACTCCCGTCCCAGCGACGCCATCGCCCTGGCCGTGCGCAACCATACCCCCATTTATGTGGAGGAGTCCGTAATGGATCAGGCCAGTTATGTGGCGGAGGACAAGGAAGAGAGCATGGACCGAAGTTTTATTTTCAAATCCGGTTCGGAAGAACTCGATCGTTTGAAAGAAGACTTGAAAAAAGCCGTGGAAGCGGAAGAATATGAGAAAGCTGCGCAGATACGGGACAAAATAAAGCGCCTGGAAGCGAAACAATAATGCACTATCCGAACAAAGGTAGAACCTATGGCCGACTATAAATTCAAACTTAAGTTTTACGGCGTACGCGGAAGTTATCCCGTGGCCTCAAGGGAAGGCACGGAGATTGGTGGCAACACAGCCTGTGTACTGGCGCGCACCCCTGAAAACATCGTTATTCTGGACGCGGGCAGCGGCGTTATCAATCTGGGCAAGGAACTTGTGCCGGAAATTCTGGCCCATCAAAAAAAGAATGATACGCCTTTTCATATAACCTTTATCTTTAACCATACCCATTCGGATCATCTGCTGGGGTTGCCTTTTTTCGCGCCGTTGTATATGCCCAATGTTTTTATTCACTTCTTCGGCCCGGCCACGCTGGGAAAAAGTTTCGAGGAAATCCTGCGCACCCTGGTCATGCCGCAATTTTATCCCGTGGGCATGGATGAGTTCCGCTCCACCAAGGAATTTCACGATATGACCGAAAACGACGTCATCTACTTTACCAAGGATCGCCCCGCGCCCAAGGTGGCCCATGTGATGGAAAAGCTTCCGCTGGATCGCACCCTCTCCATACATCTGATGAAGTACTATTTTCACCCCAAGGACGGCAGCTACCCCATGCGCGTGGAGTTTAAGGATAAGAAAATTGTCTATGCCACGGACGTGGAGCAGTATATCGGAGGGGATCAGCGTTTAATAAAATTTGCCCAAAATGCCGATGTGCTGATTCATGACGCCCAGTATACCGAAGAGCAGTATAAAATGTTTGCCGGCTACGGGCACAGCACCTATGTGTCCGCCTGCGACGCCGCCGCCCAGGCCAGTGCGGACAAGCTGATTCTCTTTCATCATAACCCGGCCCACAGTGACGCCGATCTGCGCGCCATCGAAAAAAAGGCCCGGGCCCTTTTCCCCAACTGCGAACTGGCCGTGGAAGGATGGGAGTGGAAGGTTTAAATTTTTTGCCGGCCTAAAATGGCCCGCCCTATGGTCGTTTGATCCACAAATTCCAGATGCGAACCCAACGGTATGCCGTGGGCAATGCGCGTTACTTCCACGGAATGATTTTTTAAAAGCTGTGAAAGATAGATCATCGTGGCCTCGCCTTCCGTGGAAAGGTTAAGCGCCAAAAGTACCTCGCCGATCCCCCCCGTGCGGGCCCGTTCCAGCAGTTCGCGGATTTTCAGATCATCCACCCCCACCCCGGCCAGGGGTGAAATAACCCCGCCCAAAACATGATAAACCCCGCGATATTCATTGGAGGCCTCTATGGCCATCACATCCACGATATCCTCAACCACGCAAATCTTGGAGTGGTCGCGTCCGGGGTCGGCACAGATGGAACAAAGCGTGTCCTCGGCGATATTAAAGCAACGCCCGCAAAGCCGCGTATTCTGTTTTACATCCACGATGGCCCCGGTCAGGGCCTCGGCGTAGTCATGGGAACCCTTAAGTATATGAATGGCCAGGCGCTGGGCGGTTTTCCGGCCGATACCGGGCAGCTTGGAAAGCTGGACGATCAGATTATCCAGAGAAGCTATTTTAAATTGAGACATGGCTGTTCCGTATTAACCGATTACATCCCGGGCAGGTTCAGGCCACCCAGCATGCCGCCCGTAATTTTTTGCATGGCGCCCGCCGCCTTTTCCTGGGCGTTTTTTATAGCCTGGTTCACCGCCGCCGTCACCAGGTCTTCCAGCATCTCTTTTTCATCGGCGTTTATCACTTCCGCCTCGATGGAAATGGAAAGGATTTCCAGCTTGCCATTGGCCTTAACCTTTACCATGCCTCCCCCGGCGCTGCCCTCGGCCGTTATGTCCGCCAGGCCCTCCTGCGCCCTGGACATTTCCGCCTGCATCTCCTGGGCTTTTTTTAACAGATCGTTCATATTCATGGTTTATTCCCCCAGTTAAATTAAAAATCCGGCTCAAGGCCTAATTCACTTACAAATTTTCCAAAAAGAATATTCTCCTTTTTCAACTGTTCCAAGCGGGCCTGTTTTTCCTCGCGGGCCTTGCTTACATGTTCCTTTCCGCCCCCCGTGCTGCTTTCAACGATTTCATAGTCGATCATTAATCCCAGGGGATGTTGCGTAACTTCTTTGAGCTGGGCATTAAGAAAGGCTATGTTTTTATTAATGCGCTCGCTGTTAAAACGTTCACATTTCAGGAAAACCCGTACCTGTCCGTTGGCAATTTCCTTAGGTTCGGCCAAAGCCAACAGGCTGCCCAGGGTGGCGGATTTTGTTGTAATGTGCTTTAGGATTTTGGGCCACCAGAATTCGATATCGTTGTTAAAAGTGTCGCGCGGGGCCGTTGCGGCAGGGGGATCAGGAGCCTTCAGGGCTTTTTTTTTTATGCCGCTCAATTCCCTTAAAAGGGTTTCTATGCTTTTTGTGGCGGGCATCTGCGCCATCCGTACCAGGGAAAGCTCAAATTTCAGATAAGGCTGCGTACTCCATTTCATCTCCTGAACAGCCTGCCCCACCAGGGTAAGGTAACTGGTCAGATCACGCTCTTCAAAGGTTTTTGCCTCCTCAACATAGCGCCCGGCATAAGCCTCGGAAACTTCCAGAAGTTCGGCGGACTCCATGGCCCGGCTTACCAGCAGATTGCGGAAATGTTCTTCCAGGCCGATCAACAGTTCCATCAAATCCACGCCGGAAGCAAACAACTCCCGGGCAAACAGCAGAATCCCCTTAATATCATGGCCGGCAATCATGGCGCTCAGGCGGAAAAATACCTCGCGATCCAAAACGCCCAGGGCCTGCTGCACGCTCTTCAGGGTTACATTTTGACCGCTAAAGGAGATTATCTGATCCAGAATGCTTTGCGAGTCACGCATGGAACCGTCGGCTTTTTTGGCAATCTCCAGCAGGGCGTCATCCTCGGCGGCGATATTTTCCCGGTCGCAGATATGCTTTAATTGCGCCTTAATGGTATTCAGCGGAATGCGTTTAAAATCATAACGCTGACAGCGGGAAAGGATGGTGGCCGGCACGCGGTGGATTTCCGTGGTGGCAAAGATAAAAATGGCATGCGCGGGCGGCTCTTCCAGCGTTTTTAGCAAGGCGTTAAAGGCCTCGTTGGTCAGCATATGCACTTCATCGATGATATAGATGCGGTAACGGCTTTCCGAAGGGGTGTAGTTAATGTTTTCGCGCAGATTGCGTATTTCCTCGATACGCCGGTTGGAGGCGCCGTCGATCTCCATAACATCCATGGAGCGCCCCTGAATGATGGCCTGGCAGACCGGACTGTTTATATCGGGCTCGGGCGTCGGTCCGTCCTCGGCGTTCAGGGCCATGGCCAGAATGCGCGCCGTGGTGGTTTTACCCACCCCCCGCGGACCGGAAAAAATGTAGGCCTGACCGATTCGCTGGTTCTTTATGGCATTGGCCAGGGTTTGGGTGATATGTTCCTGACCGATCACCTCTTCGAAACGCATGGGCCGATAGCGCCGGGCAATAACTACATAAGACATAAGCAGAAAATTTTATTTAAATGTAAAAAGCCAGGCTGACCCACGGCACATAGTCCATCCGCTGACCGCTGCTTCCTTCCGGACCTGACGGGGTTGGGCGAAGTCCTATTGCGTGGGACCTGGCTGTATATTTTCATGCAAGGCATTTAATTTAAATAAAAATCTGTAAATAAAAAATATCCTTTACGAAAATAAAAACATATTTATCTTTTATGAGCCGTTTACGCCTTGTCCGGATCAAAGAGGCGCACCGGAAATCCTATCCGGCCCCGTGCCTTTCTTTAAGATTGGCAGGAACCGGTCGCTAAAAGTAACGTTCTTGATACTAAGGTTGATTTAATGATGCAGGTTTGATATTTTAGCCCACTCAAAGGAGGATGAAGGATGAAAAAAGCTACCCTGTTTGCATTGGTTTTTGTTTTCACCATGCCGGTATGGGTTTCGGCGCAGTTAAAAAAAGATACGCGCCAGCCTAATATTACCACCGCGCTGACCCAGCCCTCCATGCCTTCTCTGTTCAGTTGGCTGGATGTGGGGAAAATACAGATGAACCATCAGATATCGATGTCCTTTGGCATGGGTGGCGGCGGACAGGTGTTACAAAACGCCTATATAAACAGTATGTTTATACCTTTTTCGGAAAACCTGACCCTGCAGACCAATATTGGCATCATGTCGACGCCGTATCAAAGTTTTAACGAAAACAGCAATTCCAATCAGCCGCAATTTTTTGGCAGCGCGCAACTGAATTACAAAATTTCAAAAAATTCCAGTATTTCCCTGCGCATTGAAAAAGCGCCCTATAACTATGGTTACGGATATGGCGGCTATTACGGTTCGCCCTTTTCATCCTATGCGCCGTGGGGAGGCGCCGGCCACACAACGGGGAACGGCAGATAAACCGCGAATATTTTTATGCTAACCAAACCGGGTTTATTTTAAGCCCGGTTATTTTTTTGACCTAACTTGGGAGCATTCTGACAGCTTGAGACATCGCAGAAGAATACAAAACACACAAATTACCAAAAAACGGCAACACACGGTCTCGCGGAGCGCCTTGCCCCGACAGGCCGCCAAATCGCGCGGGCCGCTGTATATTATTATTCTGCTTATCGCCGCCGGCAGCGCCTTTTTGCTGTTTACGGACACCCTTTCCCTGCCCGGGCTTGAACTGTTCAGCGACAAGACAACGGTTTTACCCCGGGATGAAGCGACCCGGGTGAACACCCCGTCGGAACAGGCGCCGGCCCTGCCGCTGAAAGAGGAAGAGGTCTACTCGCCCATTCAGCGACAGATTCAACTGGAAATTTTAAACGGCTGTGGTGTGAAGGGCATTGCCGACCGGTTGACCCGGCTGTTGCAAAAACACAATTATGACGTTGTCAACAAAGGCAACTATCTTAAAAAGGGCAAAGTCGACTGGAATGTAAGCGAAACACGCATCATCGATCAGATAGGCAAGGTGGATAACGCCCGCCAACTGGCGGACGCCATGGGAGTGCTTTACAGCAATGTGGAATCCTATGAAAATCCCTCGCCCATTGCCGACATCACCATCATCATTGGCAAGGATTACAAAACCCTGCCCATATTCAACCATCAGGAGTAAACATTGACCGCCGCAGAACTCGCGGATACCATAGCCCGGCTCGGCCTGGAGAAAAAAGGGGATCAGATATGCACCCTGGACGTACAGGGCCTGAGCCATGTGACCGACTATTTTGTTATCATATCCGCCGATTCCGATGTCCAGCTTAGGGCCATCGCCGATAATATCGAAAAAAAATTACGGGAAGACTTCAACCGACGCATTTACCACCGCGAAGGCCAGGACGGCAGCAGTTGGATTCTGTTGGACTATATTGACGTCGTAGTACACCTTTTCCGTAAGGAAGCGCGGGAATACTACGGGCTGGAACGTCTGTGGGCCGACGCGAAATTCACCTGGCTAACCGAAGAGAACTCACATGAATAACGAAGAATATATTAAACAGCAGCTGGGCGCTTTCCTAAAAAAACACGACATACGGGATATTCCGGTGATCCTTCAGCGCCCCAGGGATGAGCAGTTTGGCGATTTTGCCAGCAATATTGCCATGCAGCTGGCCCGTTTTTTAAAAAAGAAACCCGCGGACATCGCCGCCGATATCGTTGATTTTTTCCCGGAGGACAATCCCTATCTGGAAAAAATAGAAATTGCCGGACCCGGTTTCATCAATTTTTATGTTAAGCGGGAAGGGCTGTACAGGCAACTGCGACAGATATTGACGGAGAAGGAGCAATACGGCCGGGGACGGCTGGACACACCGCAGCGGGCCCAGATAGAGTTTGTCAGCGCCAACCCCACCGGTCCGTTGACGATTGGACACGGGCGGCAGGCGGTTTTGGGCGACACCGTGGCCTCCATTCTGGAAGCGGCCGGCTATCAGGTTACCCGTGAGTACTATTTTAATAACGCCGGCCGGCAGATGCGCGTCCTGGGAGAATCCGTCCGCCTGCGCTACCTGGAAATTTGCGGACAGGAGATCACCTTTCCCGAGGATCATTACCAGGGCGAATATATACGCGATATCGCCCGCCTTCTGTACGAAGAGCATGGTAAGACCCTGATGGATGTTGAAGAGGTGACCCCTTTTAAAGATGCCGCCGAAAAAAACATCTTTGAAGACATAAAGAAAACCGTGGCCCGACTGGGATTTTCCTTTGACTCGTTTTTTAATGAGAAGTCCCTCTATGATGACGGTAAGATCGACGAGATCGTCTCCCGCCTTTCGGAAAAGGGCCTGGTGGACACCCATGACGGCGCCACATGGTTCCTGACCAGCAAACTGGGCTTTGACCAGGACCGGGTCATCATTAAAAGCACGGGGGAACCTACCTATCGCTTGCCCGACATGGCCTACCATGTCAATAAGATGGAGCGGGGTTATGACCGCATTATCGATATTTTCGGCGCCGATCATATCGACACCTACCCGGACGTTCTGGCCGCCCTTAAGGCGCTGGGCTACGACACGGACAAGGTAACGGTGCTGATCCATCAGTTTGTTACCCTTACCGAAAACGGGGAAAAGGTTAAGATGTCCACCCGCAAGGCCAACTTTGTCACCCTGGACGACCTGATGGATGAGGTGGGCGTGGATGTTACCCGTTACTTTTTTCTGATGCGTTCCATGAATTCGCATCTTAACTTTGATCTGGCGCTGGCCAAAACACAATCCGACGAGAATCCCGTGTTCTATATCCAGTACGCCCATGCCCGTATAAACAGCATACACGCCCTGGCCACCGAAAAGAAACTGGAGACCGCTCGTCCCGAAGAGCAAAAGCTGGAAATACTCCGGGCAGACGAGGAAATAGCCCTGATCAAGGAGCTGCTGGAATTTCCCAAAATCATCCGGCAATGCGCGGAAACGCTGGAGCCGCACAGGCTCGTTAACTACCTGCACAATCTGGCCACCGTTTTTCACCGTTTTTACACGGTCTGTCGCGTAATTACCGAGGATAAAGAGCTAAGCCAGGCGCGTCTGGCGCTTATACAGGCCACAAAAATTGTAATTGCCAACGGATTGCGGATATTAGGTATCCGGGCTCCGGAGCGCATGTAACCCGGGAGAAAAAATGAGTATTTTAGTTGTCGGCTCCATCGCCTACGATTCCGTTGAAACCCCCTTTGGTAAACGTGATAACGCCCTGGGCGGCTCCACCCTTTATTTTAGCAGCGCGGCCAGCCTTTTTGCCCCGGTACATGTGGTAGGGGTGATCGGTGATGACTTCAACCCCGCCGATATCGACTTCCTTAAACAACGTCGGGTAAACTTTGACGGCATGGTCGAAGCGCCGGGCAAAACCTTTCGCTGGGGCGGCGTCTATCATAAAAACATGAATATGCGCGACACCCTGTTTACCGATCTCAATGTTTTCGAGACCTTCGATCCGGTTCTTCCCGATCATTATAAAAGCCTGGATTATCTCTTTTTAGCCAATATCGATCCCGATCTGCAACTAAAAGTGTTGGACCAGATGCATAAGCCCAGGGCGGTTATTCTGGATACCATGAACTTTTGGATCAGTGGCAAAAAGGAAGCGCTTACCCGGGTTATTCAACGCACCGATATCCTGATCATCAATGATGAGGAGCTTATCGAATACACGGGCACGGATAATTTTATGGAGGGGCTGAAGCAGATTACCGCGCTGGGGCCGAGGGTGGTGGTAATAAAAAGGGGCATGTACGGCGCGGTGCTGTACAACGAGGGGCGCTTTTTCTTTGCCCCGGCCTACCCCCTGCCGCGGGTGATGGACCCCACCGGCGCCGGCGACACCTTTGCCGGCGGATTTATCGGCTATCTGGCCGAACAGGACAACCTGGACGAGATCACCCTCCGGCGCGCCCTGGTATATGGCAGCACCACCGCTTCCTTTACCGTGGAGGAATTCAGCATGGATCGCCTGAAAAATATCGACCGGGACGCGGTGGATAAACGATGGCGTGAATTTAAGGAGATGATGAGCTTTTAGGCGGGCACGCTTTCCTGGCTGCAGGGCAGGATAACCGTAAAGGTGCTTCCCTCTCCCGGGGTGCTTTCCACGGCGATCTCTCCCCGGGCCGCTTCAACGATTTCCCGAACGATGGACAGACCGACGCCGATGCCGCCGCCCATAAAATCCGTCTGCGAGGTGGAATGGTGCATAACGTCCTGCACTTCGTAAAAAGGTTCAAAGATAACATCCAACTGATCCCCGGGAATGCCCACGCCGGTATCTTCCACTTTTATATACACCTTGCCATGCGCTCTTTCTTTTTTTATGCGCAGGGTAACCCGGCCCTCTTTTTCGGTAAATTTCAGGCTATTTTGTAACAGCTCGCGCACCATGCGCCTCAGACCGTTTTTGTCACCGGTGAACGGAATGTTTTTTTCGTTGGAATAGACGCTGAAATGTATGCCCCGCTTCTGAAAGAGCAGTTTCATCCCCGCCGCTACCTCTATGATGCTGTCCACCAGGTTAAAGGTTTGCGGTTTAAAGCGCGCGGCGGCGGCTTCCGCCTCGGAGAGATTATGCATCCGTTCCACCAGTTCAATCAACTCACCAAGGGTGCTGTTGACAATACCGATATATTCCTCGGTTTCAGCCCCCTTTTCTTCAAGGCTTAAATCCAACAGCTCCATATATCCTTTTATAACGGCCAGCGGCGTGCGCATCTCATGGTTGGTTATGGTGATGAACTTATCCTTGAGTTCATTGACCTGCCGCAGGCGGGCATTTACGTTGCGCAAGGCCTCGTTCTCATGCACCGCCTCGATATGCTGTACACAGCGGGTTAATACAATACGCGCGTGTTCCAGACTGATGGGCTTGGTGATATAATCGAAAGCCCCTTCCTTCATGGCGGTGATAGCGTTTTCTATGGTGGCAAATCCGGTGATGACGATGACTTCCGTCTGGATATTCTTTTTCTTAATACGCTTAAGAGTCTCCAGACCATCCATCACGGGCATGTTCAGATCGGTGATGACGATATCATAGTCCTTTTGAGCCAGCTTTTGCAGACCCAATTGTCCGTTGGCCGCCTCGTCAATCTGAAAGCCGAACAGCTCAAACATATCCACATAGCTTTCGCGTACAAGCTCTTCGTCCTCAATGACCAGCAGGGAAATATCTTTAAAATCCATAAACTAGTTCTTTTGAAAAACAACTTTTGGTGTTGTGATGATCATTTTACGTATGACCTCCAGTTCAGAGTTAATCTTGTTGAGATAATTTTCCATCTCCATGTCCCGGGGCGGCATCCGCTCTTCCAGCAGAAAAACGGAGGCGTTTAGAACATTCAACCTGACCCGCAGGTCTTCGATCAGCTTTTGATAATCCTCCACCGTGGGTAGCGGATTATCCTGTATTTTATTAGACATGTCAATTTTCCGTTATAAACATCCTTGTTCACAATATTCAGCTTCGGCTAAAAGTGAAATAAGAATGAGGAAAAAATGAGAATTGACAGAATAGCCGCCTTTGTGAAAAAAAATTCACTTTTTAGCTCAAAAAATGAAAGCCTCTGTTGACTGTTATGGATTCCAGTATTTATATTAGTGGCTCGTCATTTGAAACAGATTGTTTAAATGAAACGAGCCCTATTCCGGCGTAGCTCAATGGCAGAGCGGGTGACTGTTAATCACTAGGTTGTAGGTTCGAGTCCTACCGCCGGAGCATTTAGACCTTGCTTTAGCAAGGTTGTAGGTTCCCCCGAGGGCTCGGGGTACCGCCAGAGCTTAAAACCCCGTAAATTAACGTTTACGGGGTTTTTATATATATGGGGGATGAACATGTATGTTGTTTATCTGCTATACTCTCAAGCTTTTGACCGCTTCTATATCGGCCAGACAGAGGATTTGAAACGCC
>JALTKX010000283.1 GCA_027006055.1 Calditrichia bacterium
TTCCCATTTGAGCCGGCAAAAAGCGCCTCCAGGGAGATGCCCGGGCTGGGCTTTGTCGTAAACATAGTGTGTGTTAAGCTGTTGCATAATAAAATAACCCCTTGGTAATCAAGCAGCATCATCCCATCGGTAGATTGATTGAAAACCGTTTCCAATAAAAGGTTTATCTTATGAGAAAGCTTGTTTATTTGAGCGGTCAGATAGCTGTCTTTTTCAATAATGCCTGCATTTGAGTTTTCCATAACATCCTTATTCAATTAGAAAAGTCGTTTTTTATTAAATGGACTAATCATTTGAGTTTCACTTTCGACTTAGACACTATATATCTTAAGGTTCATCGGAAGATTGGCAAATAATCATGAATAGACTGTCTAAGTATGTAATTCTTCTTTTTATCGTATTATCTACAACGTCTCCGGCCCAAACCGATTTACTCTTTTCCGGAAACAGTGATTCCATAAAAAGTACATTGAAAACGGGTCTGACGTCAATGTTGATGTTGATGAAAGAAGGTAAAAAAGACCAGGCCTTTTTATGGTTTAAAAAACATTACTATCAACTTCATCAATATCGTTTGTTGCAGGATTCGTTGTTAAAGGCATTGTATTTGAAACAAGTGCCGGAGGAGCCTGCTGAGGAAGTGAAAGTTGAAGAAAGCGACTCCGTTACAATAAAAAAGGCTATACAGCGGCAAATAAGAAAACTGGCGGGCGCCCTGAAGGTGGGGCCCGGGACTGTTGTGCCGGATAGTTTTGTTCATAACATAGAGCGCTATGTCCATCTATACCGAAAAAATAAAACGTACCGGGTCTACTTTGAGAATGTGGTCAGACGTTCCCGGAAATTCATACCTGTTTTCAGGCCGATTTTTGGAAAATATGGTTTTCCCGAGGATCTGATTTATTTTATAGCGGTGGAGTCTGCCTTTAATCCCAATGCCATCAGTAAAGCCGGGGCCGCCGGGATGTTTCAGTTTATGCCGGCGACAGCAAGGGAATATGGGCTTACGGTTAACCCGGAAACCGATGAACGTTTTTTTGTGATGAAATCGGCGGCCGCGGCGGCGGAATATTTAAAAGACCTCTATTTGGAACTTGGAGATATTAACCTGACCTTTGCCGCTTATAATACCGGTCCTAATAAAATACGGCGTCTTTTAAAGAATTTGAATTCGATTCACCACAGAACCTATTGGCAGCTTACGCTGGAAAGTAACGAATTAAAATCTGAGACCCGTGAATACCTGCCGCAGATTTATGCGGTAATGACCCTGGCCAATCCCGTAAATGCCTCGCTTTATGGGTTTCCGGATATTCCCTTTGTGGATACCAGCGCTGTCCGGCTTTACCGGGTTAAAGATTCCCGCTACGTCAAACCGCTCGCGGAGAGGTTCGGTGCTGATACCGACCGCATACTAGAGTTAAACCCGGACCTGGACTCCATGGATCAGATTCAAAAGGAAGGGTACCTGGATTATCCTTTGTTTATTCCGCGTGAGTTGAATGTTTCTAATATCGTTGTTAGTGGGGAAGAGATAACGGCAATAAAAAGGAAAGCTCCCCTTAAAATCAAAAAGAAAAAAAAGGCACGTAAAACCTATGATCCCGGCAGGGTTGTGGATAAAAAGCTGTTTCAGCCGGGAGACACCCTTCTTTATGTTGTCCAAAGGGGAAACACCCTGCATATGCTTGCCCGTATGTTTCATGTTACGGAAAGTCACTTGAAGAAAGTAAACGGCTTGAAGTTTAAATCTCTACGCAAGGGCACGGTGCTAAAAATCCCGGTTACGCTTCCCCTGGAAAGGCTGCGTTATTCCATGCCGCGTACGGAACGTTATGTTAGTCTGGCGGAAAGGTTTGGAGTGAACAGCTTTGACCTTAAGCATATAAACCGCAATAAAAGCGCCACACTGGCGGCGGGAGACACGGTTTTGATAATCCGTCCGCTACGACCGGATAAGTAGGGTGTCGAAATTTCATCTTTAAAAATATTTATGGACAATTTTTTATTATTTTTTTGATCATTTCGATTTTATTTTTATGTAAGTAATATATAAACAATGCTTTACGTAAAATTAAAAAAATATCCTATTTGATTTAAGAAGTAGTGGCACCCCACGACCAATGAAGTAAAGCAAAGAAAACGAAATAATATTCGTTAGTAGTTTTAACCTTAAATTAACCTAAACAAGGAGGTTAACATGGCAGTAGGATTAACCCGCGTTGCATCGAACATTCAGGCTATGCAGTCCCTGTACAACCTGAATAAGACGAATGCCAACATTGCCGATCGTCAAATGCGTCTTTCCAGTGGTAAGCGTATCAATTCTCCCGGCGATGATCCTGCCGGTTATCAGCTTTCCCGTGGTTTGGAGACACGCCGTCGCGGTTTGGAAACCGCTCTGGATAACGTGTCCAATGCCCAGGCTATTTTGAATATTGCCGATGGCGGTTACCAAAATATCATGGACATTCTGCAAACCATGAAGCAGAAAGCCACACAGGCAGCGGATGGTAGTTTGAGTAGTACGCAACGTACCGCCATTAACGACCAGTTTGTTGCTCTGCGTTCCGAGGTGGATCAGATTGTTACCGAGACCACCTTTAACGACACGAAATTGATCGACGGTACTTTCAGCGTCTCCTTCCAGACGGGTGAAAATGCATCCGAAACCCTGTCCGTGTCTTTGAGCAGTGCCACTTCCACCGGCCTGGGCATTAACGACCTGGGTATGAGCACGCAGGCCAGCGCCTCCGCTGCCATCACCGCTTTGGACACCGCCATTAACACCCTGGCCAGCCGTGCGCAGGATGTGGGTGAATACAAGTCGCGCCTCTCCGCGAAGGAAAATACCCTGGGTATTGCCATCACCAACACGGAGAACGTCCGAAGTACAATAGAAGATGCGGACTTTGCCAAGGAACAGATGGAAGTTCTGAAAGCGCAGATCATGCAGCAAACCGCGGTAGCGTCACTCTCGCAAGCGAACTCCGCCCCGCAGTTGGTTCTCTCGCTCTTCTAACGGAACGGATAGACAAGAATACCAAAACAGGTAGGGGAGTGCGCTCCCCTGCCTTTTTGTACTAAAAACAGGAGATGAAGATGTACGCAGCAACACTCGAAAAAAAAGTTCAACGGAAACCGAATCCTTATCTTACGCAAAAGATCATGTCCGCCAGTCCTCAGCAATTGATTTCCTATGTGTATGATGCCGGCGTCAGCGCCTGCGCCCAGGAGGATCGGGACCGCGCCTTACGTGTTGTTCAGGTACTTATCAACTCCTTAAACTTTGATTACAAAGAAATCAGCACCAGTTTTTATAATATTTACCGATATATTAATAATTCTTTGTCCACGGGTGATTTTGCCGAGGCTAAGAAATATTTTGAAGACCTTAAAACCATCTGGTCGGAAAATATGAATGTAGTCTAACAACTATAGGATAACATCATGGATGTGACATCGTTATTTGCCAATCAGGGGTCGGTTCAATATCTGGTAGACCAGTTTATGCGCTTCGAACAGGAGCCGTTGCAGATTCTGACGGGCAAAAAGAGTAAACTCAACTCAACCAACCAGCTTCTTTCCGATTTGGATTCGAAGCTTTCGGCGTTGCAGAGCAGAACCAAGCGCATGACGGATACATTTACCGATTATTTCGCCGCGCGCAAGGCTCTCTCTTCCAATACGGATGTATTAAATGCCAGCGCGACTTCCGCCGCAAAGGTGGGGACGCATTCCATAACCGTGGATCGCCTGGCCAGCGCCGATACGCGGGTTTCTCAACAATACGACAGCACGGCCTCCGATTTTACATCCTATACCACGGATCAGACATTTACCATTGAAGTGGCCAGCCCCACCGACGCCGACCCCAATAACCGGGTGAGCATCAGTGTAACCGTGGCGGCCAGCGCCTTTACCGGAGACAATGAAAGCGTGCTTAAGGCCATCGGCACCGCCGTGGATTCGGCCATGGATGACGCGGTGGCCAATGATGTTATAAAAAATGAAGAACGCGTAAACGCCTCCGTGGTCAGTGAGGAAAACGGAAAGTCCCGCCTGCAGTTTATCAGCGCCAACAGCGGTTATACCTACCGCATGGATTTTGGCGCCAGCACCCTGTTGGATGATTTACAGATTAACGCCGGTGTTCAGGCTTCGGGCACGGCGGGCGGCTATATGTATACGGTGGGCACCAGCGCCTCCACATCCGACCTGAACTCCAAGTTTACCCTGGACGGGCTGACTTATTACAGGGACAGTTCCAACGTGGATGACGCCCTGCAAGGCCTGACCCTGAACCTGAAAAATATTTTTTCCTCGGAGGAAACGGTTACCGTATCCACCGACTATGAAGCGGTAAAGGGCGAGGTGCAAGGTTTTATTGATGCTTTTAACGAGTCCATAGACTTCCTGCGCAAGGAAACCCAATACAATCCCGGAACCGAATCCCGCGGCGCCCTGGCCGATGATCTTAAGTACAGAACAATATCCCTGGATCTGCGTGATATCGTATCCAGCGAAGTGACGGATATTACCTACAGTGAGTATAACCTGCTGTATGATATTGGTATGGAGATGGATCAACAGGGACGCCTGTCGATTACGGACGAGGACAAATTTAAAACCGCCGTCGAAACAAATTCCGAATATGTTTCCGACCTCTTTAACGGTTCGGACGGTATTGCCACCCGGATAAACGACTATTTGGAAGGATATGTCAAGGCCGGCGGTACCATTTCACAAAGCAAGAAAAACATAACTAATCAAATTTCAACACTGGATACGCGTATAGATCTGGAAAATACACTGCTTGAACAGAAAAGAACTCAATTGACAAAGGAGTTTGTCGATCTGCAATCAACCATGAGCCGGGTACAGAATCAACAACAGTTTTTTAGTATGTTTTCCGCAAGTAACTTTGGCTTTTAGGAGGATATCATGAGTAATTTTATCATAAACGATGTAACTCCGGCGCCGCCAACCGTTGAGGCGGTGGGTAAAATCGAGCAGAGTACAAAGGTGAAGGCGGAAATAAAAAAGGAAGACCAGGCCCGCTCCGATACGGATTCCGGCAGCTCCAGAAAAGAGGGCAACCTGGAAGAGATCGTCAGCCGCACCAACCAGGTGACTTCGGCCTATAACAATCAAATTACATTTGAAATAGCCGGGGAAGGCGATCCGCCGGTGGTGATTATTAAAGACAAGGAAAGCGGAGAAGTCATTCGTCAGATTCCCGCGGAAGAGATGGTTAATCTGAACCGCAAAATGCGGGATCTGGTGGGAATGATGTTTAATGGGAGGATATAGCGTGTTCCAAAAAAATATGCAATCGGAAAACAGTCTGGAACATGTGCTGCAAACCGAGCTTGATTATTTTAACTCGGTTTTGACGATTTCTCAAAAGGTGGTCCGCCAGGTGGAAAAACTGCCGGTGAAGGTACTTTCGGAGATGGTGGATTACCGCAAGGAGTGGATTGAAAAAATCCAGGAACTGGAAGTCCAAAGGAAGGCTTTTGGCGAAGGGGATATCAGCACGGACAGCAGAAAACTAATGAAACAAATATCCGAGATCGCCGGCAAACTGGTGGATATTGATGATAAAATTTATAAAAATCTGGAGCAAAGAAAACTGGCCTACGTGGAGCAATCCGCCGCGGTGGCGGGAAAAAGCGATTATGCCAAAAAAGCGGAAATTCAGGTTAAAAATACCATCAATCGTATAAACATAATTCAGGAGTAAGAAAATGGGTCCTATTAGAAATTTATTTTCCACATCTCCTGATCTAAAACGAACAGATTCGGGAAAGAAGACCGGAAAGGCAGAGTCGTCCTATCAAAAGAACGACGCTTTGAACAAGGTTTCCGGGAATGAGACGGGAAAGTCGGATCAGGTAGAAATCTCAGCGGAAGGCCGCCAGCTTTTATCCTTAAAGGCCGAGGCGCAAAAGTACATTTCCGACGTGAAAAACAGCAGGGCCGTAACCGCTCAGGAGTTGGAAGGCATTAAGGAAAAAATAGCCTCCAAGCACTACTTTAATGATGAAGTGATCGAAAAGGTAGTGGACAAGATGATGAACGTGTCCGGTAATTTTGGTGAATAATCAGGCATGATCGGGCATAACATAACTGTTATCCAGAATAGCACGCACGGTTTCAAGCAACTCTTCGGATTGAAAGGGCTTCTGAAGAAAGGGGACCCCCGGTTCCAGGCGGTTGGTGTAGGCGCTTATGAGCAGGAATTTTAAGCCGGGCGCTTGTTTTTCCAACAGCAATTTCAACTCAATGCCTCCAACCTCCGGCATAACCACATCCGATATCACCAGGTCAATCTCTTCATTACGTGTTTCAAAAACATCCAGGGCCTTGGCGCCGTTATGGGCCAGATAGACCTTGTAGCCGTATAGCTCCAGACTCTCCTTTAAAAAGATAATTAAATCTGCCTCATCTTCCACCAACAGGATGGTCTCGTTGCCATGCAGTTTTTTCTGTTTTTGTTTTACGGTGTTCTTCTTTTTACGCTCGGCGTAAAAGGGAAAATACATGTCAAAGGTGGTGCCTTCGCCCAGGCGACTGGTACATTCGATAAAACTACCATGCTGCTTTAGCAGACCGTAAACAATGGAAAGGCCCAGTCCTGTTCCATAACCGACGTCCTTTGTTGTGTAAAAAGGCTCAAAAATTCTCTTTAGGACATCCTCGGGTATGCCCATGCCCGTATCCTGTATGGAAAGGTGGACATAGCGCCCGGGAGACATAAGTCCCGAAGGGGTAAGCCTTTCATTATCCACGGTTATATTGGCTGTTTTTATGATGAGCGTGCCGCCGTCGGGCATGGCGTCCCGGGCATTGATGCACATGTTGGTAATAATCTGATCCAGGGCGCTGGGGTCGATCTTGATAATGTTCAGGTTGCTTTGGGTTTTGATAATAAACCGTATATCTTCACCCAGGTAGCGTTCGAGCAGTTTTTGATTGCTGCGTATTATTTTGTTGATGTCCGTTTCCTTGGTGGTCAGCCTTTGGTTGCGGCTAAACGCCACCAGTTGACGCACCATGTTGGCCGTGTTATTGGCTTTCTGGTAAATGGTTTTAATGGAGGAAACCGCTTTATGATCATCGGGGAGCTTGCGCAGGGTCAGCTCGGCCAGCCCGCTTATTCCCGCCAAAACATTGTTAAAATCATGGGCGATTCCCCCGGCCAACTGGCCAACCGCTTCCAGCTTTTCTATTTGCGAAAGTTTGTTTTCAAGCTGCTTATGCTCACGGGTATCCTTTCCGAAAATGATCAGGACGTCCTGGCCGTTATAGCGCCCCGTGGAGCAACGGGACTTAAGAGGGATTTCCTCCCCTTCGGCCTTAAGAAAACTCAGGTTCAGATCAAAGGGTTCTTCCTGCCTGTCCAGAAACAGAATAAGCTCTCTGTATGACTTTGGGGCCAATAATTGTGAAATATCCTTTTCCATAATCTCACGGAGGGGGGCATCCAAAAAAGACAAAGCCTGCCTGCTGGCATTCTGAATATGCGTGGGCATATTCATCTCGCTTAGCTTTACAATGAGCAATACATCCGAGCTGTACCGGAGAATCTGAAACAGGATATTGTCATGGTCATTATTGATATGGGCTGTGCTCATAGGTTGATTGTTATGGATACTCGATTCATTTTCCTCACCGCATCTATCGGCAGATGGCAATAAACAATTAGCCGTGGGGCTCATTAATGGGATTAAATTACCCTTTTTGCCCGAATATAAGCCAAAAATTTCATTTTTCAGCTTCGGAGTTTAGTACAGCTCAAAAAAGCCGAGGATAGCAAGCATTATAAAAACTAAAGAATTCTATGCGTCACATATTAATTATAGATCGTGATTCAACCACCCTAAACGATATCTCTCGTTTGGTTACGGCTCTTAACTTTGAGCCGGTTGTTTTATTTAACCTGAACTCCCAGAACAATGTTATACGCGATGAGGTGGCGGTTATTTTTGTGGATATCGAAACAAAAATGGTTAATCCCAAGGATGTGATTAACTATTTTAATTCACCGGCCAAGGTAAAAAATAATCATCGCATACCCATCGTGTTTATGTATTCCAATAGCGACTCCAAACTGGTGAAGGAGGGCCGGGCCTTACCCCATGATGATGAGTTGAAGAAACCTTTTACCCTGGAAAAGCTGTTTGCCATTTTGGAGAAACAACTGGACCTGGAATCAATAGAATATGAGCAGTTTACAAATGAATATCGTTTAAAAGAGATGAAAGAATACGCGAAGACCATGGAAGACTGGCTGGAAAAATTTGGATCTATACTGGAAAACTAAACATGGTTAAGAAAAAGAGGCTACTCCTGACAAACGGACTGCTGGAAGTGACTGAACTGTGGGACGGACGCGTTGTTATGGGTGAGATTCGCTATGGGAGCGCCAAAAAGAGCGAACTGAAAACCAGCATACATAACAACGGTTATCGTTACGGCATTCTGGAAAGCAGCCTGGATATGCTTGAAGCCGGCCATAAGGGCCAAATACCCATAGCCAAGGCAGAGTTGGATGAAGACCCGGGCAGACCCTGGTTCCATTTTGAGGACGCTCTGAATGACTCGAACTTTAACAGTTGGATCGAGCATGGTAACTTTGATTCCATAGACTTTACCTATCCCGTTAAAAAGGATGAGCGCCTGATGAGTCTTTCCCAAAGGCCCTATCGTTTTTTGCGTTTCCCTAATGGTGAACAGGAGTTTATCAGCGATCTGGCCGACCGGGATATATCAATCTATTCAGGAGAGAATACCTATGTGAATGATCAGGGGAGCGCGGTCCATGCGCTGATTGACGGTCATGCCCATCGCAGTATTTATGGAACCGTGGCTGTTTATCCGTTGCGCAAAGTAAAAAATATCGGGAAAATGCATGGACGCGTGGAATTTGAAAACACCCTGGAAGTGGAACAGGATGTGCGCAGCGGTTCAAGAATTTCCATTCCTTCCAATTTGATCGTACACGGGGTAATCCGTTCTTCCCATATTTATGTTGCCGGTAATGTAACCGCCGAATTCGGCCTGGAAAATATGCAAAAACTGGATCATTCCCGCGTTTATGCCGGGCAATCCATTTTTGCCAACTCCATAAAGCATTATCCCGTGTGGGCCGGTATGTTTATAATGGTGCGTCAGTCGATCGAACACTCCATGGTTCAGGCCATTAACAGCATTGTGGCCCCTGTTATTAACAGTTCGGAGATACGCGTTGGCACAAAACTTTTTTGCAGGAATATAGATAAACGTACCCAGATCTATCTGGGGCCGGACTATGTGGTG
>JALTKX010000284.1 GCA_027006055.1 Calditrichia bacterium
ATCCGGACAATATACATATTTACCGCCAGTTGGCCGGCGGGGTTACCACCTCGCAACTGCTGCACGGCTCCGCCAACCCCATCGGCGGACAGGCGCAGGTGATCAAGCTGCGCTGGGGCGCCAACGCCGAGGGGCTCAAGTTTAAAGCCGCGCCGCCCACCATAAAATTTGCCCTGGGTGAAAATGTCAAGCAATCCAACTGGGGCGATATGTTCCGCAGCCGCTACCCGCAAACACGCATGGGGGTAAAGGAGCTGTTTATAGACGCCTTTGAGCGGGCCCGGGCTTACGAAAAGGAATGGCAGGCCTACAAGGCCCTGTCATCTTCCGCCCGTAAAAAAACGGTTCCCCCGCGCCGCGATCTGGAACTGGACGCCCTGGTGGAAATCCTTAACAGCCGGCGCACCATTCATTGCCACTCCTATGTGCAAAGCGAGATTCTGGGGCTGATGGAAGTGGCCGAGCGTTTCGGTTTCCGCGTGGGTACCTTTACCCATATTCTGGAAGGCTATAAGGTGGCCCGGGAGATGGCGGCCCACGGGGCCATGGCCTCCACCTTTGCCGACTGGTGGGACTACAAGTTTGAGGTCTATGAGGCCATCCCCTATAACTCGGCCCTGATGGTGCGCGGCGGGGTGATCGCCTCCGTTAATTCCGATGACGCCGAAATGGCCCGCCGCCTCAATCAGGAAGCGGCCAAGGCCATGACCTACGGCGGTCTTTCCCCGGAAGAGGCCATCAAGCTGGTGACCATCAATCCCGCCCGGCAGCTTAAGGTGGATGAGCGTGTCGGCAGCCTGGAGGCGGGCAAGGACGCCGATATCGTCATCTGGAGCGGTTCGCCTCTTTCCGGCTACAGCCATGTGGAGCAAACCTGGATCGAGGGACGCAAATATTTTGATATCGGGGAAGACCGGCAACGCCGGCGGGAAATCGCCGAACAACGCAATGTGCTGATTCAAAAAGCGCTGAAGGATAAAACCCCCGCGGCCGGGAAAGCCGGCGCCGGGGAAAAGAAGGCCCGGCTGGATTACCGCTGCGATGACATGGAAGACTTTCTGCGCGATGCGCAATAAGATCGAATAACTATTTTGAGGAAAGAAAAATGTTAAAAAAGCTTTTACTTGTTTTGCTATGGACGCTGCCGCTGACAGCCAACGATTTGATCCCCGGGGCCATGCCCCAAACGCCGGTGGCTATCATCCATGCCCGTATTTTTACGGTAAGCAACGGTATTATTGAGGACGGCACCCTGGTATTTGATCAGGGGCGGATCACGGCCGTGGGGCGTGATGTGGCCGTTCCCGAAAACGCCGCCGTGATCGACGCCGCCGGCGGGCATCTCTATCCGGGGCTGATTGCCGGCAGAACCTCCGTGGGACTGGTAGAGGTGGGGGCCGTGCGCGCCAGCCGCGACGTCAGCGAAACGGGGCTGTTTAATCCCAACGCCCGGGCGGAAACGGCCTACAACACCGATTCCGAGGTGACGCCCACGGTGCGCTCCAACGGCGTGGCGCTGGGTTTTGTGGCTCCGGCCGGCGGACGTATTTCCGGCATGGGCGCGCTGATCTATCTGGACGGCTGGAACCGCAACGACGCCGTGGTTAAAAGCGACGCCGGCATGATCCTCAACTGGCCGCCCGTGCGGGTCAATCGCGCCTGGTGGAATAGAATACCCGAGGCCAAACAGTTGGAACAGATAAAAAAGAGCCGCGAGGAACTGGAACGTTTTTTTGATGAAGCGCGGGCCTACGCGAATGTGCGCGCCGCCGGGGGAGAAACGGCCTTTGACATCCGCTATGACAGCATGATTCCGGTTCTGGAGGGCCGGACGCCGCTGGTGATCCGGGCCAACGATCAGGAACAAATACGCCAGGCCGTGGCCTTTTGCGCCGAACGCGGCCTGAAAATGATTTTACTGGAAGGGGCGGACAGCTGGAAGGTGGCCGGACTGCTCAGGGAACAAAATGTACCGGTCATCCTGCGTCAGCCGCACAGCCTGCCCGCGCGCGAGGATGAGGATTACGACCAGGCCTTTAAAACGGCCGCTCAACTGGCCCGGGCAGGCGTGACCTTTGCCCTGACCAAAACGGGCACCGACAACTGGGATATCCGCAACCTGCCCTTTTGGGGGGCCACCATGGTCAGTTTCGGCCTTTCACGGGAGGATGCCCTGCGCGCCCTTACCCTGTGGCCGGCGCAAATGTTTGGCGTGGCCGACCGTCTGGGCAGCCTGGAGACCGGCCGCGAAGCAACCCTGTTCCTCTCCCGGGGCGATGTGATGGACTATGGCGGCAATGCCGTAACCCATATGTTTATCGGCGGCCGGCCGGTGGATTTGGATAACCGCCAGAAAAGGCTTTACCGCAAATACAGTGAGCGGCTTAGCAGGCCCTGAGCTTGTGATTAAAAGATTTATTTTCAGTCGGATAAAATCTAAAAGGCGCATCCTGGCACCCGCATAGAGCAGGGGCAGTCATAATACAGCATACGAAAAAGCGTGCCGGTTAAGGACCGGTTCAGGTAATATTTTTTTGTATGGAAATCCGGCTTAAAAGCGTTTTTTGCGCCCGTGGCTGCCGGAGCTGACGCCGGTATGCAGATGGCATTTTTCCGTGGGCCGGTTCTTTTCCGTAAACAGGTCCGTAACCGTGTTGGGGCAGTAAGGGCGGGCCAGTTCGCCGCTGTCCAGGCATACTTCCAGTTTAAACACCCCCGGTGATTCGGCAAATTTACCGTGTATAAAAGGGATGCTGTCATAAACGGATTTTACAAACTCTCCCCAAAAGGGCAGGGCGGCGCGCGAGCCGGACATGCGCGGCCCCAAGCTCATTTTCGGATCATCCATGCCCACCCAGACGCCGGCCACCAGGTCGGCGGTGTAGCCCACAAACCAGGCGTCGGTATAATTATTGGTGGTACCGGTTTTACCTCCGGCGGGCAGATAAAACTTAAAATCCCGGCGCACGCCGTAACCGGTGCCGCGATCCATAACCGTCTGCATCATGTCGCGCACGATCTGCGTGGTTTCCGGCGAAAGGGCCACCCTGGGCCGCGGCGTGTTGCGATAGATAACGTTGCCGTTGCGGTCCTCGATGCGGTCGATGGAAATGGGCTTCACATGCAGGCCGTTGTTGGCATAGGTGCCGTAGGCGGAAACCAGTTCGATGGGAATCACCTCGCTGCTGCCCAGGGCCAGGGATGAGTAAGGCCGGATGGGGGTGGTGATGCCCATGGCCCGGGCATATTTAACCACATTGCGCGGATTGATTTCGTTGATCAGTTGCACGGCCACCAGGTTCAGCGAGCGGCGCAGGGCCTCGCGCAGGGTGGTCAGGCCGCCCACGGAATGGTCATAGTTTTCCGGGCGCCATTGGGTGCCGTCGGCGTTGATTTCCACCGTGGGTTTGTTATAAAGGCGGTAGGCCGGGCTATAGCCGTTGTCGATGGCGGCGGTGTACAGGAAAGGCTTAAAGGCCGATCCCGGCTGGCGTCGGGCCTGGGTAACGCGGTTAAAGCGCGATTTATCAAAATCGCGCCCGCCCACCATGGCCAGCACATGGCCGTTGTGGGGATTGATGGCCACAAAGGCGATCTCCACCGTGGTGGCGTTATCAAAGGCGGCGGAGTCCGGCAGGGTTTCCCGCAATTCCCGGAAATCCCGTTGTTTGCGCACCGTTTCCTGTAGCCCGTCTATATGTTTGGCGATGGCCTTTTCCATATAATACTGAAAACGGGTATCCAGCGTGGTATAAACGCGCAGGCCGTCCTCGTAAATGTTTACCTTCAGCGAATCCTGCAAACGGTTGAGCTGCAGGCGCACCGATTCCGTAAAATAAGGCGCGGTGTGCATCTTGTTCGGGTCGTACAAATCCAGTTTCAGCGGCAGTTGGCGCAGGCTGTCATATTCGGCCTTGCTCAGATAGCCGGTGGCCACCATGGTGCTCATCACCACGTTGCGTTGATGTTTGGCCCGCTCCGGGTGGCGGATGGGGGAATAGTAGGAGGTGCCCTTCAGTATGCCGATCAGCAGGGCGGATTCCTCTATGGTCAGGTCCTGCACGTCTTTGTTGAAGTAGCGTTTGGCGGCGGCTTCTATGCCAAAGGCGTTGTTGCCAAAATCATTGATGTTGAGGTACATCTCCAGAATTTCATTTTTGGAGTAGGTCTTTTCGATGCGGATGGCCGTTAAGGCCTCTTTGATTTTGCGGCTGATCTTCTGCTCGCGTCCGAAAAAGAGCGGCCGGGTAAGCTGCATGGTGAGCGTGCCGCCCCCCTGCACGATGGCCATGTGGCGGATATCGACCAGCAGGGCGCGCACAATGCCCAGCAGGTTTACCCCCCAGTGGTCGTAAAAATCGCGATCCTCCATGGAGATCAGGGCCTGAATCACATAGGGCGGAATCTTTTCAAAAGGGGTGTAGGTACGGTTAGCCGTAAAAAAGGAGTGGATCAGCTCGCCGTCCGAGGAATACACCTGGGTGGCCACGGCCGGTTCTATCTGTTCCAGCCGGGCCAGCGAGGGCAGTTCCCGGCTAAGCCAGGCAATATAGGCCACGCCCAGCAGAAAAAGGCCGCTAAGCGTTGCCGCCCAAAGCCATCTTTTTTTATGGGATGTTTTTAACGGGGTGTTTGGGGCCGGTTGACCGGTTACGGTACGGATGCGCGTGGAAGTGGGCGCCCCCCTTTTTTTTCTTTTCATGGTTCTGGAACTTTTTAAATCTTAAAGGTTATAGGAACAATGTCGTAATAAACGATGCCATTATAGCTTTGATCCATTTAAAGCCATTGGAAAAGCTAAATAAAACCCTATCTTAAATCAAACGAATTAACGGGTTTACTTGTGGGCGAATCCATAAACCGCTAAATTGGGCCTCTTATGAAAAAAATACTCTTTCTGATTACACTGTCCGTCTTAATTCTTTCCGGCTGCGCGGCCACCCGTCCGGCAAAAAAAAAGCCCGGGGCGCCGGCGGAAAAGATTTCGTTTAAGGCGCGCGACTATTACCTTAAGGGGCTTTTTCTGCAAATGGAGGAGCGCTACAGCGACGCCCTGGTGCAGTTCCACAAGGCGGAGCTGTTCGATACCACCTCGGCCACCATCTATAATTCCCTGGCGGAGAATTATTTAAAACTGGGCGAACTGGAGCCGGCCCTGCATCATCTGAAACAGGCTCTGAAGCGCGACAGGCATAATACGGAAACCTACCGTTTGCTGGGGGAACTCTATTTCCGCGATCAAAAGGACCAGCAAGCCATCGAAGCCTACCGGGCCCTGTTGAAGCTGGACCCCTATAACGAACAGGCCCGTAATTTCCTTTTATTTTTGTATGAAAAAAACAAAATGGTCGCCGAAAAAGCGGAGCTATACCGGCAAATGCTCGGTCTGTACGGTAAAAGCAAATCGGTGCTTAAAAAGATTGCCGATATCTATACCCGGCAGAAAGACTATAAAAACGCGGTACACTATCTGAACCAAATTACAAAGATCGATTCTTCCGACGCCCAGATATATGCCTACCGCGCCCAGTTGTATGAAGTGCTGGGCAAGGCCGACTCGGCCATGATCAGCTTTAAAAAGGCCATACGCCTGGATCCGGGGAATAAGGACTATCTGAACCGGCTGGCCACCCTTTACCGGAGCAACCAGCGCTACAAGGATATCATCACTTTGTTTGAACCCGTGCTGGACAGGGATTCCACCGATGTGGTGGCCCGGCTGAGCCTGGCCGAGGCCCAATATCTGCTGGAAAACACCACGGCCGTAAAACGGCTGCTACAACCCCTGGCCGATGATTCCACCACCAGTTGGGGCGTGTATGACCTGTTGGGACGCATCGCCCTGGAAGAGAAGGATCATGAACGGGCCGTGCGTTATTTCCGGCGCATCACCCGCCTGGAACCGAAAAATCGCTTTGGCTGGCTCTTTTTGGGCTTTGCCTATGCCGATATGGACAATCAGCGGGCGGCGGCGGAGGCCTATGCCGCCGGCACGCGTGTGCTGCCCGAAGATGGCGGATTGTGGTCCTGGCTGGGCGTGGCCCTGCAGCAACAAAATAAAAACAAGGAAGCCATTGCCGCTTTTCTTAACGCCCTGCGCTATGACCCTTCCAATATCAACGCCCTGAGCAGTCTGCCGGTTATTTACGAAAGCGAAGGTAACTTTAAGGGCAGCGACAGCGTTTACACCGTGGCCCTTAAGCGCCTGCCGGATAACGCCCTGCTGCTGAACAACTTTGCCTACAGTCTTTCCGAGCGCAATCTGCGCCTGAAAGAGGCGGAGCAGATGGCCCGCAAGGCCCTGGAAAAGGAGCCCGACAACAGTTCCTATCTGGATACCATGGGCTGGATTTATTTTAAACTGGGTGACTATGCCCGGGCGGAGAAGTATATTCTGCGGGCCATAGAAAAAGGGGAGGCTTCGGCCGTGGTGCTGGAGCACATGGGCGATATCTATGTAAAACTGAATAAGCCGCAAAAAGCCAGGGAATATTATATGAAGGCCCTGGAGCTTGACCCGGAAAACAAACAGGTGCGGGATAAGCTGGCCAATCAAAATTAAAAAGCGATTACCGAAAGATGAAAAAAATAATTCTCCTGGCGCTGACGGCCATGCTGGCCGCCTGCGTGCCCATCCGGCAGGCGGCGCGCGTTGACCTTACACAATATGATTATAAATTTCTGCTGGAAAACCACAACCGCTGGCAGGAGTCGATTAAAACGCTGCAAGCCAATGTACGCATCACCCTGGATAGCCCGCTCTACTCCGGTACCTTTAATGCCGGGGTATTGCGCGACGCCCCGGACAGTCTGCTGGTAACCGTGCGCGGCCCCTTTGGCATGCATCTGGGCAAGGTTTTTGTCAATAAAAAACGCTTTGTCTTTTATAATCAGGTGATGAACCAGTTTTTAACCGGTGAGCGCGAAGACTTCCGCAACCGGCAATTTTTGCAGTTTCCCGTTTCCATCGATCAACTCACGTACATCCTTACGGCGCGGGACCGTTTTATGGTTTTAAAAAAACGGGCCTTCCGGGAAGAGGACGGCAGCTACTTTCTGGAAGCGGAAAACGGCCGCTACCGCTATCGCATCTGGTTTGACCCGGCCCATTTTCTTATAAAAAGGGTGGAATATTTTGACCTGAACGAGGATACGCCGGCCTATTATAAAACCTATGAAAATTATACCCTTATCGATGGCATCTATTTCCCTCAGCTTGTAAATTTTGTCCGTCCCGGTAAAAAAGAGGGTCTGTCGCTTATTTTTACCGATGTAAAAATCAATCAACCCATTCCGGCGCGGGATTTTCTGATTGAAATCGATGAGGCCGCCACTCAAATAGATTTAGATTTATAATTATGGATATTTCAATTGTCATTCCCCTGCTTAACGAAGTGGAGTCCCTGGAGGAGCTGAACCGGCGCCTGCATGAGGAGCTGAATAAAACCGGAAAGAGCTTCGAGATCATCTATGTTGACGACGGCAGCACGGACGGTTCCTTTGAAAAGTTGTTGCAGCTCCGGGAAAGTCATCCGGCCATCCGCCTGATTCAGTTTAATAAGAATTTTGGAAAAAGCGCCGCCCTGTCCGAGGGTTTTAAGATGGCCCGGGGCGAGATTGTCATCACCATGGATGCCGACCTGCAGGATGATCCGGCGGAAATCCATAATCTGATCCGTGAAATAGAGGGCGGTCTGGAACTGGTGTCCGGCTGGAAGAAAGAACGTCATGACCCCCTGAATAAAACGGTGCCGTCGCGCTTTTTCAATTTTATCACCCGCATCCTTACCGGCATCCGCATCCATGATTTTAACTGCGGCCTGAAAGCCTACCGCCACCGGGTTATAAAATCCATACCCGTTTATGGCGAGCTGCACCGCTACCTGCCGGTGCTGGCCCACTGGATGGGGTTTAAAGTAGGGGAAATTCCGGTAAAGCATCATCCGCGCAAATACGGCTATTCCAAGTTTGGCATCAAGCGTTTTTTAAACGGATTCTTTGACCTGCTGACCGTGTTGTTCATTACCCGTTTTCAACAGCGTCCGCTGCATCTGTTCGGCTTTATGGGGCTGGGCTCCACCTTTTTAGGATTTATCATTCTGACCTATCTCAGCGTGCTTTGGTTTCAGGGCCACGGCATCGGTCAGCGGCCCTTGTTTATTCTCGGCGTGCTGTTGCTCATCGTCGGGGTGCAGTTCTTTTCCATCGGTCTTTTGGGAGAAATGCTCAATAACACCCGTAGTCAGTCCATTGAATACAGCATAAAAAACAAACTCGACTAAGCATAATGGCCGCGTCGCTTTTTTACTCTGTCATCGTTCCCACCTATAACCGTATGGAAGAACTGGCGGAGCTGCTGCCCTCCCTGCGCCTGCTCGATTTTCCCCGGGATCGGTTTGAGGTGATTTTGTCCGATGACGGCTCCACCGACGATACCGCCCGCCTGGCGGAATACTTCCGCGGCCAGACCGATCTGCCGCTGGTATATCTGAGGCAGGAAAACAAGGGGCCCGGCGCGGCGCGTAACTCCGCCATGGAAAAAGCCCGCGGGGATTTTTTTATCTTTATCGACTCCGATGTGACCGTGCCCCGGAACTGGCTTAAGGAGATCGCCGCCGCCGTGGAAAAAGAACAGGCCGACGCCTTTGGCGGCCCGGATACCTATCGCGATTCCTTTCCTCCCCTGCTGAAAGCCATTAACTACTCCATGACCAGTTTTATCACCACCGGCGGTCTGCGCGGCAAAAAGGGAAAGAAGCTGGCCAAATTTTATCCGCGCTCCTTTAACATGGGTCTCAGCAGAACCCTGTGGCAAAAAATCGGCGGTTTCGGCAGCCTGCGCCACGGTCAGGATATCGAGTTCAGCCATCGTATTATTAAAAGCGGCGCCCGGGTGATTTTTGTGGACGGCGCGCCGGTCTATCATAAAAGACGCACCAACCTGAAGCGTTTTTACAAACAGGTATTTAACTGGGGCGTGGCGCGCATCAATCTTTATAAGCTGGACGGGGGCATGTTGGAGCCCCTGCATACCCTGCCCGCCCTGGCCACGCTGCTCACGTTTCTGATACTGCTTCTGGCCCCCTTTTGGCCGCCGGCGGCTTTTTTGGCGGCCCTGGGTTTTATGGCAGCCACCCTGATGCTGATCTTTTCCGTTTTCGATTCCATCCGTATCTATCGTTCCTTTGCCCCGGCCCTGTGGCTGCCGCTGGTGATGCCCGCGCAGATTTTTGGTTATGGCCTGGGCTTTATCTACAATTTTATCCGCCGGGTGATATTGGGAAAGGGCGAAAAGACGGGCTTTAAAAAAAATTACTACAAGTAGACGACCTTCATTCTTTAATATTCAGCAATATTTTTCCGCTTTATCTGTTATAGCTTTTTTCATTTTTTTTTAAGCTTGTCCAGGGCAAAACTAACTATCATTTATGGTGGACAATGCTATCTTTAGTAATTCTGACTCTGTGTTCAGATGCTTTCCAAGTGTTTAGTTTTTCTTATTATTAAAATTAAACAGGCGAAATTCTTTCTATCAAACAACAAAGTAAAGGAGTTAAAATGGTAATCTCGGATCAGGCCTTAAAAAAAATTCTTACAGGTCAAAGTAATCCTCAATTTAATTTTTTAGCGCTAAAAATTCTTTTAACGCGCCTGAAGATGAATATAAAAAAAGACCCTCAGTTATCGGGATATCATACTTATAAACAGGAGATAGTCGACCTTTTGGCAAAAAACCAGAACTTGCCGTCGGTACAAAGAGATGTTCAAACAATAATGGGAGTAAACTAATGGATAAAGTATTACATGATACTCAATACGTATCAAGGTTGATTGAAGAAGGCAAATCACTTTATCTGGCTGGCGATGAGCAAGCTTTAGCTAAATTACCAAAAGGAAACTGGATTGGTGGTACGATTCCATATTTTATGGCCGAAGAAGGGGGCGAGGTAAACAGAGACAATGTATACGTAACCGAACTTCCCGGGTATATAAAAAATACAAAAATAGTTGCCTATGATGAGGAAGGGTTGAAAAATGTTTATGAAGATGCCTATGATAATGGCTTTAGTCTTATCCTGATTCCTGCCATGTCGTCGATACATTTTTCATTTGCCTTAAACGCGCCGGACTATAAAGCGTTTGGCAAGTCGCCCTTGGTTGGCTGGATATCGGGAGTTCATCTTGATGATCTTGGTAAGGTAACTCCCAAAGTTTTTAATGGCTCCGATGGACAAGTATATGAAAACAAAGCTCTTGTAATACATTGTGAATTACCTGAAAATAAATATGCGACACTGGATATTGTTAATATTTTTGATCAGGGACCGGGAGATAAAATAACATTTAAATCTTCCGGCTGGGATGCGGATGTGGTTTTGGTTAATGGCGAAGAGATGAACTTTGCTGAATATGTGGAGAAAAAACAATTAGACACAAGACTCCCGCTGGTTGCCGATTACTCGGGTGCCCGAATCAATATCAGTTTTCAGAATGTAGACAGGGAAAATGGAAAAGTTGTTTTTTATGCTCCGGTGTTTGAAGGAATGGAGTATCGGCATGCTTCGGAAATAAAGGATTATGTAAAAGAGTTTACCGAGCATTTGCCAACGGATAAATCTGATAAAATAGCTTTCTCCTGCAATTGTATCCTTAACTTCCTTTATTCTGACCTGGAAGGAAAAAAGACTCCGGGTGTGACCGGACCGATAACATTTGGAGAAATTGCGTACCAGCTGCTTAATCAAACCCTGGCCTACCTGACCATTGAGGATGTGCCAAACTAAAGCGTGCTGAAGTTGCGAGAATAGTCTGAAAGGTTGTCATACGGCAACCTTTTTTTATTCGGCGCGATTTATAATGATCACCCCCGTCAGGATGAGTCCCATGCCCAAAAGGTGAATCCAACCCAGGGCCTCGCCGTCCCAAAAACCGATGAGCAGCGCGATAACCGGAATGATATAGGTTACCGAACTGGCCGTGACCGGACTGGCGATTTGCAACAGCTTAAAAAAGAGAATCAGCGCAAAAGCCGTATTGACCACGCCGAGAATGGTCAGGTAGCCCAGGGCGGTCCAGGCGCCGGGTATCGTTTCCATCCGTGTGACGAAATCACCGAAAAAGAGCATGATCATGGCCGGGACGCCCATTAAAAAAAGAGAAAGTGCCGTAAGGTTTGGACTGGGCATATCCGAGAGGAAGCGTTTGATCCAGTTAACGTTAAAGCCATATAAAAAGGAGGCGGCCGCCACCAGCAGGGTGTAGATATTAAAGCTTTCCCAGGAGCCGCTTTTCCCGATAAAGCTGAGCACGGTCGCCCCGGAAAGACCGATTATCAATCCCAAAAGCTGACGGGGGATAAAGCGGAAGCGAAACAGCAGCACGCCCACCAGCATGGCAAACAGCGGCGTCAGGGCGTTAAGCACGCCGGTAAGCCCGCTATCCAGATGGGTTTGCGCCGTGGCAAACAGCAGGGCGGGCAAAAGATTACCGCTAAGGCCGGCCACCAAAAGTTGCCAAAAACGACCCTTATAATAGCGCTTAAAGGAGTGCAGGGCCAGGGGCAGCATGGCCAGCATGGCAAAGGCAATGCGCAGTAGACCCACCTGCGTGGCGCTGAAAACTTCCAAACCCCTTTTAATAAGAATAAAGGAACTGCCCCAAATAAAGGCCGTGATCATAAGAAGTAAAAGTGCCAGCCGTTTTGTGGACGCGGGCATGATCTAAAGATCGCCGTATACTTTAAAGAGCGGCTCTCTCAGGTCGGGGGTTTCCAGGGCAAAACGGATGACCCCGGCCAGACTTTGCGGGGAAACCCAGCGCGTGAAGTCGGCGTCGGGCATGGCCCGGCGGTTGGCCGGTGTATCGATTACCGAGGGAATGACTACCGATGTAACAATGCCCGCCTCCCGGCCCTCGGCATTCAGGATTTCACTCAGGGTGATAAGCAGGGATTTGCTTAGTGTGTAAGCGGCCATGGCCCCGCCCGATGCGGGCTCCAGCCCCGGCCGGGCGCCAATAAGCACAATGCGCCCCGAACCCTGCTTTTTCATGGCTGCGAACAACGGGCGTATGATGTGCCAGGCGCTGAAGAAATTCATACGAATCATTTTTTCGATATCGGCGGCGGAAGTTTCTTCCAGCGGGGCCATGGCAAACCCGCCCACGGTAAGCACGGCGGCGTCAAAGCGGCCCAGCATATCCAGCCCTTTTTGCACAAAGGCCGCGCTTTGGGCCTCATCGGCCAAGTCCACAATGGCGGGCGTGCAAAGTTCGTCCGCGGTGACGCGGCCCGGCGAGCGCACCGCCGCAAACACGTGATAGTTCTTTTGTTTCAGCTCGCGCAGAACCGCGCCGCCCAGGCTGCCGCCGGCCCCGGTGAGTAAAGCTGTTTTTTTCATGATCAGTAACCGGAGCCAGATTCGGTTTTGCCGTTGGAAACGATGGCCACGCTGGCGCTGGCGCCTATGCGCGTGGCGCCGGCCTCAACCATTTTACAGGCCTCTTCATAGCTGCGTACGCCGCCGCTGGCTTTTACGCCCATGGTGTGGCCCACCACCTTGCGCATCAGGGCCACATCGGCCACGGTGGCGCCGCCCTTGCTAAAGCCGGTGGATGTTTTTACAAAGTTGGCTCCGGCGCGCTGCGATATAACGCTGGCCGTCACCTTTTCCTCGTCGCTCAGCAGGCAGGTTTCCAGAATCACTTTAACCGTACGTCGTCCGGCGGCGCGCACCACGGAGCGGATATCGTGCTCCACCAACTCCAGGTTGCCGGATTTGAGCGCTCCGATATTGATAACCATATCCACCTCTTCGGCTCCGCGATCGATAACCTGCCGCGTCTCGGTGGCTTTTACCTCCGGCAGGGTGGCCCCCAGGGGAAAGCCGATCACCGTGCAGACCTTTACGGGCGATCCGCGTAATATTTTATAGGCGTCCGCAACCCAGGTGGGGTTGATGCATACGGAAGCAAAGTTGTTCTCCCGGGCCTCAAGGCAGATTTTTTCAATTTGTTCAAAGGTGGCGTCCGGTTTAAGCAGGGTATGGTCGATCCAACGGGCCATTTCGTATTTGGGCGGGCAGCTTGGGGCCACCGCGCCGATGCGGCTGGCGCCAAAGGAGACCAGATCGTTGGCCGCGTCATAGCTGAAAGGCCGGGGTTCACCCTCCCCGCAATGGGGACAGGGCTCCAGGTTCATATCCGCTATCACCTGGCTGATGATATGATCGATTATTTCCGGTGTAATGTTGGACATAAGCGTTTCCCGTTTATCTGTTATGTTTTTCATTTATGGCCAGGCCGTCTACAATTCCCGTTATAACGGCTTGGATGGGGATAGCGTTATTATTAAAAACAATGCGGGCCGAACCGCCTTCGCGCATAACCAAAACGCGGTCGCCCATTCCCGCTTCCACGCTGTCCAGGGCCAAAAAGGCCTGGCCCGTATCTTCGCCTTCCAGGCTGAGCGGCTGTACGATAAGTATTTTTTTACCGCGAAACTCGGCGTTTTTTACGGTGGATACAATATCTCCGATAACTCTGCAAATTAACATGGGCCCCATCCATAAATATACCTAACTCCCGCCCTGTTTGTTAACAGGCCTTTTACGGCCGGCAGGGGAGCCTGAAAGGGGAAAATACAAAAAAGATAGATGCAATGCTTATAGACATTGAAGGGGCTGTTTGTTTATTTACCGACGATTTTGGTATGTTTACCGATAAGTGTGTAACAAAAGTCCCTTTACGGGTGTATCTTTTGGGGAACAGAGAAAAGGAGAGTTCCATGTTTAAGAATGTAGATATTAAGGTTTATATAGGGGTGGCCGTTATTTTTGCCGGCGTCGTCATGTTTCTGGACAATATCGGTCTGGATTTGGGTGTGGATCTCTTTGACTTCTGGCCGTTAATTTTAATTGTTATCGGCCTGAACTATATAACAAGTGGCAAGCAGGGCGGGCGTTCCACCAACGGCTGGCTGTTTATCGCCTTTGGCATACTTTTTCTGTTACGCAGTTTTGACATCATCTGGTTCAGCATCGGTCAGTTGTGGCCGCTGGTACTCATCGCCATAGGTTTTTCCATTCTGCGCAATCATGCCCAATCGGCAATGCCCGAGGGCAGCGACAGCGCCGACTTTATCAACCTGCTTTTTATTTTGGGCGGGGGAGAGCACAAGTATACCTCAAAGAGTTTGCGCGGAGGACGCATAACCGCCGTTATGGGCGGCGGCACCATAGATTTGCGCCGCGCGGACACCCGGCAAGAGGTGCTGGAGATTGAGGTGTTCGCCATGTGGGGCGGTATAGAAATCATAGTGCCATTTCACTGGCAGGTGAATATCAAGGGCGCTCCGTTGCTGGGGGCCATGGAAAACAATACCAATCCGCCGGAGGCCATAGAAGGGCTGGAAGTAAGCGCGCCTCCGCGTTCGCTGGTTATCACCGGTTCGGCCATTATGGGCGGCGTGGAAGTGAAAAACTAAAACGGATCCCGGGGGTATAAAAGAATATTTTAGCGGAGCTTGTGTATATCACATGTGCGCTTTAAAAAAGTAACAATCCATATGAATCCATTGATAAAATCTCCAAAACATTTTGCCGCTTTTCTGGCGGCCTGGCTGCCCGTAATGGCCGGCATGACCTATCTGGGCAGTCAACTGGCCTTATGCTCATTGCGGGACGCGGCCATTCTGCTTGTGCCGGCGCTGGTGATACAGATGTTCTTTTTCAGCGGGGTTTGGTATGTGGCCCGGGCCACGGCCGTCAAAACCGGCAACCTGGCGGTCTTCCTTATGCGTCACGGCCTTTCCTATATTGTTATGAACGCGGTTTGGCTTTATATGATTATGCTCTACGCGGAATTTTTAAACGCCGTGCTGGAGCAGGAGGTCTGGCGGCAATATTTTACCCGCATGACCCCCCTGCTGATAACCGCCGGTTTTATCATCTATTTTGTCGCCGCGCTGATCTCCTATCTTTCCCTGGCCAACGAGCGTGCCCGCGAGGCCGAGGTGGAAACCATGGAGAATAAACTGAAGGCCGGTGAGGCGGAACTTAAGTTTTTAAAGGCCTCCCTGCATCCCCATTTTATGTTTAACAGCCTGAACGCCCTTAGCACCCTGACCGTTTCTCAACCGGAAAAGGCCCAAAAGGTGTGCCTGCAACTGGCGGATTTCCTGCGTTACAGCCTTTCCTTTAAGGATGATATCGTTCCCCTCGGGGAGGAGTTGGAACATATCCGGAATTATCTGAGCATAGAAAAGACCCGTCTTGGGCAACGGTTGCGTGTGGCCTGGGATGTGGAACCGGGGTTGGAGGATGAGCCGCTGTTAAGTTTTTGCCTGCAACCCCTGGTGGAAAATGCCGTCAAGCATGGCATAGAACCGAGGCTGGACGGCGGGGTTATTAATATTTCCATCAAGCGCAATCAAACCCATCTGCTTCTGGAGCTTAACAATCCCCTGCCGGAAGAGGCGGAGACGGCGCGGCCCTCTACCGGGCAGGGTCTGCTTAACCTTAAGGCGCGGCTCAATCAGGCCTATAATAATACGGCCCGCATGGTGGCGCACCGCGGGGGCAAGGCCTTTGCCATAAAACTTTACCTGCCTTTAATAAAAAATGATGTATAGCGCTATTATTGTTGACGATGAAGCCCTGGCGCGGGAGGGGCTGGAAAGACAGTTGAGCGCTTTTCCGGAAATTGAAATTGTGGCCCGCTGCGCCAACGGCCCGGAAGCCCTGCGGGCGGTGGAGACCTTCCGGCCGGATGTGATGTTCCTCGATGTGCGCATGCCCCGGCTTTCCGGATTTGAGGTTGTGGAGCTTTTGGGTGATGAGGCGCCTCTGGTGGTTTTTATAACCGCTTACGACCGGTTTGCGGTAAAAGCCTTTGAAGCCCACGCCCTGGACTATCTGTTAAAGCCGCTGGATCCGGCCCGCCTGAAAGATACCGTTGCCCGCCTGCATGAACGTTTTGACGCCCAGAAACGGGCCACGTGGCAGCTGATGAAAAGCCGGGAGGGCCAGGGCTTTTTAAGCCGTTTGTTGATCCGCCGTCAGTCCGATATTCATATTGTTGCCGTGGATGATATTGCTTACATCGCGGCCAGGGATGACTATGTGCATATCCATGCCCGCGGCGAACGCTTTGCAAAAAAAGAGCGGCTGGGCCAGTTGGAGCGCCGGCTTGATCCCTCCGTTTTTAAACGCCTGCATCGTTCCTATCTGGTCAATATCCGTTATCTGGAAAAAATAGAAGAGGGGCAGATAGCGGTTTTAAAAGACGGCGCCCGTCTGCCGGTCAGCCGTTCCGGTTTAAAGGCGCTCCGGGACTCGTAACAAAGGGTTTCCGTCGGCGGCCTTGTCTATCGGCGGGGCTTCCGGATATATCTTCCGCTATAAAAAAAGGCCTTTCGCACCGGCTTTATGTGTTAATGTGAGGAAACTTCCCCTCAAATTTCTTAGCTTTTTAACGCTTTCGTCCGATAGAGAATAAAAATATTTGTAATCACAATCGAAATCACTTAGAATTATTTTTCTCATATGCCTATTCGGGTTTAGAAGGTTAAGGAAAGCCATGCTGGATAGAAAACAGAAATTGTCGCGATTGATTGAGCTGGGTCTGGAGGTAAGTCAGATCAGCGATCTTGATGTTTTGTTGGAAAAAATACTTACCGAGGCCAGAAAACTTGTTAACGCCGACGCCGGCTCCATCTATATAAAGGAGGGTAAGGATACCCTTAAGTTCAGCCACGCTCAAAACGACACCCTGCAAGCCAAATTGGGGCCGGGGAAAAAACTGATCTATACCACTTTCTCCATGCCGATCAACAACAAATCCATTGCCGGTTTTGTGGCCAATAACGGCACGACCTCCAATATTCCGGATGCCTATAAAATCTCTTCCGTGTTGCCCTTCTCTTTTGACGGCAGTTATGATAAAATCAGCGGCTATCACACCCAGTCCATGTTGACCGTACCGCTAAAGAATACCCGGGGACAGATTATCGGCGTGTTGCAGATGATCAACGCCCAGGATGACGACGGCAACATCATTGCCTTTTTGGATGAAGACGAACCGCTGGTACAGCACTTTGCCAACATGGCCGCCAACGCCATTGAACGGGCGCAGCTTACGCGGACCACCATTATGCGCATGATCTCCATGGCCGAACTGCGCGACCCCAAGGAAACCGGTCCCCACGTCAACCGCGTGGCCGCCTATTCGCTGGAAATTTACGAAGCCTATGCCAAGCGTAAGGGGATTCCTCAAAAAAAGATAGACGCCCAGCGGGACGCGCTGCGCATGGCCGCCATGCTGCATGATGTGGGCAAGGTGGCCATCTCCGATAATATTTTGAAAAAGCCCGGTAAATTTACCGAGGAAGAGTATGCCGTGATGAAACAGCATACCGTGCTCGGCGCCCGTCTGTTTAACGGCGCCCGTTCCGATTTTGATGAAATAGCCGAAGAGGTGGCGCTGAACCACCATGAGCGCTGGGATGGCAAGGGCTATCCGGGGCATATCGACCTGGAAACGGGAAAACCGTTGCCCGGCTATGCCGATGAAGATGGCAATCCCCGGGGAAAAAAAGAGGAAGAGATTCCCCTTTTCGGCCGTATCGTGGCCATTGCCGATGTTTATGACGCCCTTTCCTGTAAACGGGTCTATAAAGAGGCCTGGAGTGAAGAGGATGTGCTTGAAGCCCTCAAATCCGGCGCCGGCAGTCAGTTTGACCCGGAGCTGATCGATGTGTTTATGGAAATCATCGATGTTATCCGCTCCATTCAGGCCCGCTATCCCGACAGGGAGTAGTTGCTGAATTCTCCTTGTTCCCTTCCTTCTTTTTTTGTGATGCGTTGATCCGTAATTAAATAAGACAAAATATTCTTCTTTTTGTTTTTTGGCCGCATCTTTTTTGTATATTATAGATGTTATTCCCTGATCTGACTATTCTATTCCATACTTTAAAGGAGGTGTTTGCATGAGTAAGGCAATACGTATTCTTTTTGTTTTTCTGTTCCTAAGCACGTCGCTTTGGGCCAATGGTTTAAGTTTGAACAGTATTGGTCCGCGGGCCCTGGGCATGGGCGGCGCGGTGGTTGGTCTGGCCAATGACTATACCACCCTTTATTGGAACCCCGCCGGTCTCCGCAATCTGGACGGCGTTTTTATTGGCGGTTACTTTACCGGTGTTATGCCTACGGGCACCTATCAGGCGGACTTTAGCCCCTTTGGCGGTGAAAATATCGATACGCAGACAAAGTCCAACCTCTATCCCTCTCCCGGCCTGATGGGACATTGGGTGTGCATGTTGAGCGACAAGCTGACTATTGGCCTGGGGGCCTATGTACCGGCGGGTCTGGGCGCCGAATGGGATGGAACCGATTTGAGAAGCCTTAGCGGTGGTACATCCTTAAACTGGATTTCCAGGATCGGCGTGGTGAACATCTCC
Source organism: Calditrichia bacterium (assembly GCA_027006055.1). Classification (GTDB taxonomy): domain Bacteria; phylum Calditrichota; class Calditrichia; order Calditrichales; family J004; genus J004. The sequence continues at coordinate 18,455 of JALTKX010000284.1, forward strand.
CCCGCCGTGGCTTATCAGGTATCGGATAACTTTTCGCTTGGCTTGGCCGTGAACATTTTTTACGCTCTTTTTGATCTGGACCGGCCGGCGGAGGTTGCCCCGAACACCTTTGCCCAATACAGTGAAAGCTCAACGGGTTTGGGTTACGGCCTTACCCTGGGCGCTCACTTTAAGGTAAGCGATATGATTCAACTGGGCGCTTCCTTTAGAACAAAGACGGATGTCTCCATGAGCGGCAGCGGTGAAAACTTGGCCTTTGCCCAAATGGGGGCCCCGACCAAAAGCGATTTTGACCGCGATGTTTCCTGGCCGTTATGGGTGGCCGGTGGCGTGGCTGTTAAACCCTCGGATAATTTGACCCTGACTTTTGACGTGCAGTATAGCCAGTGGTCTGCCAGTGAAACCGAATTTGTAACCAAATATAAGGAAGCGTCCTGGCAACAGGCCCTGGAGCCGAGCGGTGACAATAAGTTTACCCTCAACTGGAATGACGCCACGCAAATTCGCCTGGGCGCGGAGTATGCGATAAATGACATGGCCACGGTGCGTGGCGGTTTTTATACCGATCCTGCTCCGGCGCCGGATGAAACGTACAATATCCTCTTTCCCAGCATCGGTTACAAGGGTTTTACCGGCGGCTTCAGCCTTAATTTTGATAACCTGGTGGTGGACGCCGGCGCTGAGTATCTTATGGGTACGGAGCGCGAAATTCCCTTTGGTAAATATGCCGACGCCGTTCCCGGCAAGCATAATATGAATATTTTTGCTTTTTCCATAGGCCTGGGTTACCGCATTAAATAATACGGAATCCCAATCCGTTGAGGCTCCTCTGAAAAGGGGAGCCTTTTTTGTACTCAAAAAAAAGATATAAAATGTGAACTTTTCCCTGTTTTCTGTCAATATTCATATTTACATTTCGATACTTTAATAATGCACGCATACCGTTTAGGGAGAATACCGGTTTATGTCTGATGAAGCGCTTTGGGCCAATATATTCAAGCAAAAGAATGTCGTAAAGGAAAACATGTTCACCGTGCTGAAACGCATACCCGTGTTTCAGGACCTGGGCTATAAGGAGTTGCGCGCGGTGGAACGGATATTACATCGCAGGCATTATAAGCGGGACGAGGTTATTTTCCGTGAGAACGAACCGGGCGTGGGGATGTATATCATCGAACACGGCAAGGTGCATATTACCGTGGGCCGGGAAAACAAGCTGCTGGTGCTGCTTTCCAACGGGGATTTTTTTGGAGAGATGGCTCTGATCCTTTCCGGTAAGCGTACCGCCTCGGCCATCGCCCATGAGGAAACAAGCCTGCTGGGCTTTTTTCAGCCGGACCTTTTCAACCTGATGGAGACCAATCCCAAGATCGGCAATAAAATCATGTTTCGCCTGTCGCAGATGATTGCCGAACGTCTGCGGCTGGGTACGTTGGAAAATCGTCAGCTTAAGGCGCGGCTTAATGTTTTGCAAAGTGAGCTGGAAACCCTGAAAAAGGGGAAGAAGGAGTGATGGAGTCGACCGTTTCACGTTTTTTGAAAATTGTGTTGGTGGTTGCCGCCCTTGCCGCCGTCATCTGGCTGTTAAGCGCCATTCGTTCCACCATCGTGCTTTTGGTGATTTCCGCATTGCTGGCCTATATTCTTGATCCGTTTGCCAGTTATCTGGAGTTTAAGGGGCTGTCGCGCACTACGGCCACCATCATCATCTTTCTGGCTCTGGGTGGCGTCGTCTTTACCATCTTTTACTTTCTGGTCCCGGCCCTGTCGCATGAGATTACATCCCTGCAAAAAGGGCTGGATGGCAAAACCACTTCCCAGCTTTTTGACAATATCGAAAGTTTTATAAAAGAGACCATCCCCTTATTAAAAGGACAACAGTTAAACCTGCAGGCCGAGATGCAAAAGGGTATCCAAAACCTGGCCGAGTCTCTGTTTGCCATTCTGGTCAATCTGGTGCCGTTGTTTACCTCGGTGATCATCATTCCCTTTGCCGTATTCTTTTTGCTCAAGGACGGGCGGGATATGAAAAAGCATCTGGTCAGTCTGGTGCCTAACCGTTATTTTGAGATGACGTTGAACCTGTTGCACAAGGTGGATATTCAACTGGGCGGCTATCTGCGCGGCCAGTTTCTGGACTCCACCATTATCGGCGTGCTGGCCATCGGCGCCCTATGGATTCTGGATGTGCCTTATTTCGTCCTGATTGGTATCTTTGCCGGCCTGGCCAATATGATTCCTTATGTGGGCCCCTTTTCCGGGGCGGTTGTAGCCATATTTACGGTTCTGTTCAGTCACGGCAGCGGGCAGGAGGTGCTTTATGTGGCGCTGGCCTTTTTAATCATACAACTGGTGGACAATGTGCTTGTACAGCCGCTGGTACTGGCCCGCAGCGTGGACCTGCATCCGCTGACCATCATCTTTGCCATAATTATCGGCGGACAGTTTTTTGGCATGATCGGCATGTTGGTGGCGGTTCCCGCGGCCGGCATTCTGAAAGTCACTTCTATTGAAGCCTATAACAGCGCCCGGCGTTTTAATCTGATCTGACAGACTCAGCGCCGTTCAATGCGGTATATCACCGGGCTGGCCGTTCCCTTTTCACTGATAAGTTCCACCTCCACCGTTTTTCCGATGTATGGGGTGGTATCTATTTCCAGCAGCCATACATCCGCGCGGCGGCGGGCTTTTTTCTGTCCGTTTATCCTTACCCTGTCTCCGGACGCTTTCGTTACATAGAGCTCAACGTCCGTGTCCGGAGGCTGCTCATAATCCATTATCAGGCGCCGCGCATCGTTTATTTTGATAAATACGGAACCCCGCGCGCTGAACCGCCCCCCGGCCCGCGCCTCGCCTATGCGCCAGTTGGAACCGCGTTGCGCGCAATAAAACAGATGGAAGCTGCCCTCGTAATAGGAGAGGTGAGGGCGCATCAGCCGTTTCCCTTCCCAGCGTTTGGTCGGTTTTAAAACAATTTCCTTAAAACGCCAGTTTATGCCGTCCCCGGATACCGCTTTTTCGATATGGCTGCCAAAACCCCTGCTCAGATCCAGGCGCACATAAAACATGCTGTATTCCCGTCCGTTGTAAATTACCTGCGGCGCGATTACCCCGGGCAGGGCGCTGTAGACCGGTTTGTCGCCGCTCCGCCATTGGCCGTCGTCCTTCCACTCCGCGCGGCCGATGGAAGACAAAAGTCCGTCAAACCCCGTATAATACAGAAGCCTTTGTCTTTTTTGCGGCAGATAGAGCCCGGTGGCATAGGCCCGGCCGCTGTTATCCCAGTTCCCGGATTGAGGAATGGATAGCTCCAGGTCTTTGATATGCCAGATCCGCTCCGTTTTCCGGGCCAGCCCCAGGCGGTAACCCAGTTCGCTGTCACTGTTATTACCGTTGATCAGCAGGTGCCCGTCCGTAGTTCCCGGTATAAGGGCAGGGGCGATCCGGTGATAGACATATCCGTCCCGAGAGGCAAAGTTCTCCATGCCTGCCCGCTGCCAGGTCCAGCCCTCCCGGTCCAAAAAGGCCCGCCCGATATTGTAGGAGCCGCCGCTGCTGCCATCGTACCAAAGGTATATCGTATCCGGCCTTACCTCGATAAAAGGATCGGCCACATCCCGGCTGTCCCAGCCTTGCCGGGCGGGCCGGAAGACGGGATTTTTGGGTAGTTTAAAAAAGGCGCCCACCTCATGGCGCAGCAAAATATGGGGGTAGAATGAGTTGTAATCGATCCCTTCGCTGACACGTGTCTGTTCCGGCAGAAGTGCCTGTGCCGCCATAATCAGGGGAGCGAACAGAAATAATAGGCAGAGATATATTTTTTTCATAGATTTTGATTATCGCTTGTAACCGGAGATTATTGACCCATGTTTAGATATTTTTCATTTCTGTTCAGCATGATATTACTTACGACCCCCTTACAGGCCCAGCACGGTTTTTTTTCCAACATGGGCCGGGACGTTAAGCATTTTGCCGCAACCGGCCTGGACCTGGCCGTGGCTCCCTTAAGCTATGACAGCGAGGACTGGATGTATGTTGGTGGCGCCATTGCCACCACGGCCTTGTTGTTCACCGTGGACAGGGAGGTGCGCCGTTACGCGCAAGGGCTGGACAAGGGGGCTTTGGACAACTACTTCTTCATCGATAGTTATATGGGCAATCAATACTCCTTTTTTCTGGGGGCGGGCATTTACGGCTATGGCCTGATTGGCGGCAATAACCGGGTGCGGCATACGGGATTGATGGCCATGGAGGCCTTTGTCTATTCCGGAGCCATTACCGGGGTGTTTAAAGTATTGTTCAGCCGCCGCCGACCCTTTGCCGGAGATTCCCAGCTCTATTTCCGGCCCGTTAACTGGCTGGATAATACCTATCACAGTCTGCCCAGCGGGCACACGGCGGTCAGCTTTGCCGTTTCCACCGTGCTGGCCGACGCCGTGGACAGCGGTTTATGGAAAACCTTTTGGTATGGCGCGGCCGCCTGGGTGGGCGCGGCGCGTATTTATCATAATCAGCACTGGCTTTCCGATGTATTTCTGGGGGGCGTCATCGGCTATGCCACCGGACGTTTTATCGTTAACCGGGACAAGCGCCAGGCATATAGCCGCCTGAAAATGCAGCCCTGGTTCGGGCGCTATGCCAGCGGTGTTCAACTAAGCTGGCAGCTTGATTAGCGGGAAGGGCAGATGTTCCGCTCCTGTTTCTCCGCATTCATCTTTTTAGCAAGCCTGTTACCTTTAAAAGGGCAGACGGTTGTAACGCAGCCGCAAAAACCCCGCCGGGGTGATACCCTGGAAGTTGTATTTTATCCCGGTGCGACAGTGGATGCACCTTCCGCCCCTTTTTTTCTCTTTTACCTTTATGGGGAAGAGGGACAGAGTGAATCCATGCTGCTCCAACCGGAAAAACAAAAACAACACTATCGTGCCCGTTTTAAAATTAAAGAAGAGCTGTCCTCCCTGGAGCTTCATATCATAAACCGGGAAGAAAGAATCGTGGATTCCACTTTTCGCTTTATAATCTACAACCCTAATGGCCAACCGGCGCGAAACTCCTTGGCGCGTTATGCTTTGGCCTATATGGATGAGGCGCGAGATTCTTTGTTAAAAAGAGAACTGGCCTTATATCCCGATAATTATCCGGCCTGGCAGATGTACTGGGCCAATCAGAAACGGCTGAAAGTTTTTGAAGAATTTTCTTTAAGGGACAGCGTGAGCGCTTTTTATAAGGCCTTGCAAATAGCCGCGCCCCAGGCGGATGCCGGGCTGGTCTATCTGTTGGCGCATATCTATCTTATTTTGGGAAACAGGGACAAATACCTGTTCTATCTGGATAAACTCACGCGGGAATATCCCGCTTCTCCCATAACTAAAAAATATCTGTCTGTTTTTAAAGTTATGGAACTGTACCGGCAAAAACAGCTTATGCCGCGCACAAAGAGGGGTGAGTCTCCCGGACTGACTTTTAAGGGCATATATAAGCGTTGGCAAAAGTGTATTCTAAAGGATTATCCCGAATATCCGTCCGCAATGAAAATCGCCGGGGAATACATAAACAAGCCGGACGTTCCGGAAAAAGATTTGCTCAGGGTATTTAAGGAACAGATTCAGCGGGACCCGGATAATCCAAAACCTTATTTTTTTATGGCAAAGCTGTATTATGAAAGGTTTAAGGATCGCCCGGCGGCAGAACGTTATCTGCGGCAAGCCCGCCAAAAATACAACAGTGCCGTTAAACCCCGATATTTTTCTCCCTATTTCCCGCGTGTTCAAAAGGAGTTTGAGCAGGACCTCGATCTCTATGAAAAGTATTTATGGAAAAAAAAAAGGAAAACCTCATTGAGAAAATGGGGACGGCAACCTTTAATGTAAAATTTCGTCAAAGATTGATATAAGTGGAATATACCCCACCCTTAGCCATCCCGGAGGTTTATTATGAAACACGCTTTTTTTTTATTGTCTATTTTCCTTTTGTTTTCCCCTGCCCCGGCCACCGGTCTTGATGAAGCCGTTAAGCTGTTTGAAAACAAAGAGTACGAGCACGCCCGTCGGGTCCTGGAAGCGATCTTAAAACAGGATGAAGACAATGCCGCGGCCTGTTATTATCTGGCCCGAATTCATTACGGGAAAAAGGATTATGATACGGCGCTGGATTACGCGGAGCGGGCGGTAGAGCTAAAACCATCCATAGCCGAGTACCATTTTGTTTATGCCAATGTCATGGGGGCTATTGCTCAAAAGGCCAATGTGTTTAAACAGGGCTGGTTGGCGCCTAAAATACTGGAACAGTTTGAAAAGACTATCGAACTGGATTCCACCCATATCGGCGGACATATCGGCGCGGCAAACTTTTACCTGATGGCACCGGGCTTTATGGGCGGAGATATCGGGAAAGCCCGGGAACAGGCCTTTACCCTTTTACGACTGGGTTCGGAAAAGGGGCGTTGGCTTTTGATTGCAATCTATAAAAAGGAAGGCCGTTTTGAAAAGGTAGAAGAGCAGTATGATCTGCTGGTGAAAAGCTTTCCCGATTCCGGGGGCCAGCCGGGGGTGTTTAACGATTACGGCTATTATCTCTTAAAGCGGGGTAAAAAGAGGAAAGCTCTGAAAATGTTTAAACGGCTGGTATCGCTTACACCGGATGTGGCCAATTCCTATGACAGCCTGGGGGATGGCTACCGGGCGTTGGGAGATGTGGATTCGGCCCTGATAAATTACCGCAAGGCGCTCAGTCTGGATCCCGGATTCGAAGCATCATCCAAAAAAATCAGTGAATTGGAAACACACTAAGCATTATGGATGGTTATTCCTCCCCCCTGTCACGGGACTTAAACAGACGCCGGATAAACCCGGCCAGTTGTTGCAGGGTGTAGGGTTTGGGTAAAAAGTTTATGTTGGGTTCCAGCGCGCCCTGGTGTACAATGTGGTTATCCGTATAACCCGAAGTGTAAAGGATGATGCATTCGGGATAGGCGGCCCTGACCAGCTCCGCAATTTCCTTACCGCTTTTAAAGGGTAAAATAAGGTCGGTAACCAAAATATCGGGAACGACTTCTCCCGAGCTTATAAAAGCCTCGGCTTCCCGTCCGTCGGCCACGGCCCACACCTGATAGCCCAGGGACGAGAGCGCGGTAACGGCAAATTCCCTCACCGTTTTTTCATCTTCAACCAGCAACACTTTTTCCTCGCCCGTCAGGCTGTCGATGGAAACCGCGGGCTCAACTGCTTCACTTTGGCTCTCCGTGCTTGAAGGCCAGTATATTTTAAAGGTTGTTCCGACGCCTGGTTCCGAATAAACGGTGATGGTTCCTCCGTTTTGCTTTACAATGCCATAGACGGTAGCCAGACCCAGGCCGGTTCCCTTGCCTTTTTCCTTGGTGGTAAAGAAAGGTTCAAATATCTTTTCCCGGGTGGCCGCGTCCATGCCGCTACCGTTATCGCTGATGGAAAGCACGGTATAGTTTCCCTTTCCGGGCAGAACATCCTTGTCGGCGGTTTCGTCCAGATTAACGCACAGGGTTTCCAGCGTGATTTTTTTATGAAAGCCGGGTTCCCTTCTTAGCATCAGCGCATCCCGGGCGTTGACGATAAGGTTTAAAAGCACCTGTTCTATCTGCACCGGATCGGCCTTTATGCTCTTTACCCTGTCATCCAAAACCATTTCCACTTCGATGTCCTCGCCGATGAGTCGCCGGGTGAAGGTTTCGTACTGGGCAACCACTTTGTTCAGGGCGATGATCCTTGGGGCGTAAATTTGTTTGCGGCTAAAGGCAAGGATTTGATTGGTCAGTTCAGCCGCGCGACGGCTGCTGGAAAGGATAACCGATATGTTTTTTGCCAGTTCACTCTCCTTGTCAACCTTAGCCAACATCATTTCGGAGTGGCCCAGGATAACCGTCAGGATATTGTTGAAATCATGAGCGATGCCTCCGGCCAGCGTGCCGATGGCTTCCAGCTTTTGCGATTGCAGCAGTTGCTGGCGCAATTTTTCCTCTTCGGCCCTGCTGTGTGTCAGGTCGCTGATATCCACAATGATGCCGAACAAAACCGGCCCCGCGCTTTTTAGGGATTCCGGCAGTTTTACGCCGGACATGATGATACGGTGTTCCTTTTTATCCCGTGTGGCAATGGTCAGCTCCAGGGTGAAGTTGGCCTGGCCGTCCCGCGCGATGCGCCTTAACTGTTCCCGGAGCTTTTTCCGGTCATCCTCACTAAGCCGGTTATAAAAACAATCCAGGGGAAACAGCGGCCCTGGATGCTCGTCATCCTTCAGCAGTTCCCGCCACATATCGTTCATGAGGATGCTCTCTCCGGCCACGTCTATTTTCCAGGTGCCGATATTGCCATGATGCAGGGCCAGTTCCTGTATGATTTGCCGTTCCTGTAGTTCGGACCTTACTTCTTTTATGGCCAGGATAAGGGCGGTGAATATCGCCGTGGCCAAAACTTCCAGCCGGATACTGTAAAGGATTTCCCCGTAGTGGCGCAGGGAGAGATGAAACGAAATGGAGGCGTCCATCACCTTAAAAAGAATGTAAACGGGGCTATAGACAAACATGTATAAAAGGATTGCGCCGATGCCCCACATGAAAGGTCTCAGTCGATGATCCTGGAAATGTCTTAAAACAAAGTAATAGGTCTGCCAGCCGAGGGGAATGGCAATGATGTGCATGGCGATATTTTGGGACAGGGTGGCGTCATAAGGGCCGCCGAGGGCGGCCAGGAACCCGACAAGTAATGCCGAGCGCCAGTTGTTTAAAAAGAAAACACTGCTCAGGGCGACGATTTCCCGGGGGTCGGTGCGGATGCCTCCCGCCACGTCCAAAACAAAATTCAACTGTGCCGCAAGAACCGAAAGCAGGCCGAACAAAAGGATGAAATAATATTCATCACGGTTAATTTTACCTGTAAAACCCATCTGCTGTCCAAAAAGATAAAATAATCTGAAAAGCGCCCGGACATAAGATAAATCCCATGCACCCTTTTCCGGAACATGGGATCAATGATCATGTGGTCAATTAAGCCCGAGGCTGCTATCCCCTAGTCTATCCAGTCCGCGATAAAGACATTGGTTTCCCGCGGTTTGGCGTTGAAGCGGTTAGATGAAAACACAAGCTTGCTGCCGTCATGGTTAAACATGGGAAAGCCGTCAAACTGATCGAAAAAGGTGATCTGTTCCAATCCGCTGCCATCGGTGTTGATCATCCACAGATTAAAATCCGGCCGGCGCGGGTCACTGCTGCCCTTGTTGGAACAAAAGATAATACGTTTTCCATCAGGATGAAAGAAGGGGGCAAAATTAGCATATTCATTGTCGGTAATCTGGCGTTTATTGCCACCGTCGGCATCCATCACCCAAATTTGAAATGCGTTCGGCTCAATCAGGTCTTCGGACAGAAGCTGTTTGTAACGGGCGATTTCCTTTTCGGTTTTGGGATGGTAAGCGCGATAAACAATTTTGCTGCCGTCCCAATTGAAAAAGGGGCCGCCGTCGTAACCCAGGGCGGTCGTCAGCCTTTTCAGGCCCGTACCGTCGATATTGACGGTATAGATATCCAGGTCGCCGTCCCGCATGGAGGTGAAGACGATTTTATCGCCCCTGGGGGAAACCGTGGCTTCGGCGTCATAACCCGGCGAGGGCAAAAAAGCCCGCGGATCGCTGCCGTCGCGATTGGCCACGTAAAGGTCGAAGCTGCTGTACACCTTCCAGACATAGCCTTTGGAGAAATCCGGCGGCGCGGGGCAATCTTCGTTGTCCGCATGGGTGGAGGCGTAAATGATCTTATTATCACCCGGTAAAAAGTAGGAGCAGGTGGTGCGGCCCTTGCCGGTGGAAACCAGTTGCTTATGGCTGCCGTCCAGGTTCATGGTGAATATCTGGTCGCATTTATACTGCCCGTGGGTGGATTGAAAAATGAGTTGGTCTTCTTTAAAAGAAAAGTAGGCTTCGGCATTTTCCCCGCCGTTGGTCAGCATGCGTACATTTTTCAGGTGTTTTTCCTGTTCAAAGTGCAGGGTATCCGGCACGGTGGCGGACGCTTGCGCCTTTTCCTGTTTTTTGCAGGCCGATGCAAAGATAAAAGCGGTGCTTAAAAGGAGCAGGGTCGTTTTCATGAGGGTTCCTTAATTAAATATGAATGGCTTCGTTGTCCGCGCTCAGGGCGGCTTCCATAATCATTTCCGAAAGAGTGGGGTGGGCATGGATGGTCTTGCCCAGTTCCACCGGCGTGGCCTCCAGCGCCTTGGCCATGCCCAGTTCGGCGATCAGCTCGGTGGCCTCTTCGCCGATGATATGAGCGCCCAGCAGCTCGCCGTATTTTTTATCGAACACCAGCTTGACCATGCCTTCGCGGGCGCCGATGGCCCGGGCCTTGCCGGAAGCGGTGTAGGGGAATTTGCCGATTTTTACTTCATAACCGGCCTCTTTGGCCTTGGCTTCGGTCATGCCGATGCTGGCCACCTGCGGATGGCAGTAGGTACATCCCGGAATGCTGTTGTAGTCCAGCGTATGCGGGTTTTTACCGGCAATGTTCTCCACGCAAATGGTGCCCTCGTGCGAGGCCACGTGGGCCAGCAGGGGCGGGCCGGTGATGTCGCCGATGGCGTAAACGCCCGGAACGTTGGTGCGGTAGTAGGCATCCACCGGAATAAAACCGCGCTCATTCTTTACGCCTATGGCGTCCAGGTTCAGATTTTCCACATTGCCCTGAATGCCGATGGCCATCAGCGCCTTTTCGGCCTTAAGCACCTCGTTTTTTCCGTTTTTGCTTACCGTTACCTGCACGCTGTTTTTCAGCTTTTTAACGGCTTCCACCTTTGTGCCGGTCATTATCTTGATACCCGCCTTTTTAAAGCTGCGCTCCAAAGCCTTGGATATCTCCGCATCCTCGATGGGCAGGATATGATCCAGCATTTCCACAACGGTCACTTCCGTGCCCAGGGCGTTGTAAAAATAGGCAAACTCGATGCCGATGGCTCCCGCGCCCATGATGACGAGCGACTTGGGCTGTTTTTTCAGGCTCATCGCTTCCTTGCTGCTGATAACAATATCGCCATCCATCTCAACCCCGGGTATGGAGCGGGGGCGCCCACCCGTGGCGATGATGATATGTTTGGCGCTTACCTCCCGGGCTTTACCGTCTTTATCCGTAACCGTTAAGGTGTTGGCCGATTTAAAGGTGCCGCTGCCGTAAATGACGTCGATCTTGTTCTTCTTCATCAAAAACTCAACGCCTTTGGAGTTGGCCTCGGCCACTTCCCGGCTGCGTTTGATGATGGCCGGAAAGTCGGCGCTGAACGAACCCGTTTTAATGCCAAAGCTCTGGGCGTGGGAGAAGGTTTCAAATACTTCGGCGCTTTTTAACAGCGCCTTGGTGGGGATGCAACCCCAGTTGAGGCAGATACCCCCCAGTTTATCGCGTTCGACCAGAGCGGTTTTCATTTTCAGTTGCGCGGCGCGGATGGCGGCCACATAGCCTCCGGGGCCCGAACCCAGCACAATAACATCATAAGACGACATGTAAACTCCTTATTCAGATATATGGGTAGAAACAGAACTTAGAGCGACCAGCCAAAAAAGTCAAGAAAGGCCGTGTTAATGGGCAAAAAAGTGAAACGGACGGAATCGCTTAGCCCGGGGACATAAATCCGCCGGATAAAACGTTCCCCGGGTAAAATAAAAGCGTGTTTAAGGCTCCTGTTAACTGTGTAAACATTTCATCAGGTCGTTTGCTTTTGCGGTTTGAAGGAGCTAAATTACCTGTCCTTTATCAAAAAAATCATCGAATCTTGAAAAACGGAGTTATTCATGCGCGTTCTCGCTGCACTCGTGTTCCTGCCGCTTGCTCTATGGGCGCAAAGCCATCTGCTCATTTCGGAAGTTTACGTTCCGGCCTCGGCACAACAACAAAATGCCTTTGTGGAGATTTATAATCCGACGGATCAAAGCATCGATCTTGGTGAATATTATCTGGCCAACTATAATTCGGCCTATAATATCGTTACCGGTACCTACAGCACCCAGGTGGGAGATTTTCTGGTAAAATTTCCGGCGGGAGCACGCATAGCTTCCGGAGAAAGCCGGGTTGTGGCCTTGTACGGCTCCGCCTTTGGCAATGCCTACAGTAAACAGGCCCATTGGGAAATTACGGCGGAGGATGAAAACACCCCCGATATGGACAATCTATGGGTTGGCGGTAATATCAGCCTGGACCCCAGCGCGGGGATGATCCATCTGTTTCAATGGAACGGTCAGGACGATTTGATCAGCGATGTGGATTATATGGCCTGGGGACTCTCCTTTTTCAAGGAACGGTGGATGGATAAAAGCGGCCTCCGCCTGGACGGTCCCGACGCGGACGGCGACTCCAGCGCCTATGCCGACGATACCCCCAAGGCGGCGCAAAAGGTGCCGGGCTCTCCCGCCTCGGGGATGAGCTTCCAGCGCATCGGCGTCGTCGAGATTTCCGAAACCACTGCCGGAGGCAACGGTTTAAGCGGACATGATGAAACCAGTGAAGATTGGACACAGTCCTTTTCGGCGGTCAGCCCCTCTCCGGGCAGCTTTAGCGAAGTGGCCGGCGACGGCAGCGGCAGCGCCGCGGTCGATCCCGCCTCCCTCGATGCCAACAGCACCGTCACCCTGACCTTTACCCTGACGGGCGACGCGAACTATGTTTTGGAACAGGCGGCGCTGATCATCCCCGCTTCCTGGAGTTTCAGCGGCTCTTCCACCGA
>JALTKX010000285.1 GCA_027006055.1 Calditrichia bacterium
TTGCCGAGCCAAACGGCGCTTTTCGTTTACACAAAAAAGCTTACACCTCCTCGCCCTACAGGCACCCTCCCTTTCCCACTATTTACACAAAATCTGATACACTACCTGAATCTTTAATTTCATCTATTTCATGCTTAATAAATAAAGAACAAGCTTCTGTTGGATCAGTATACACGCCTATGACATTATCATTTCCATCTTTAATGTATCCAACCTTGAAGCTATTTTTATCTATTATTTTATAGTACCAACCGGATGTAGTTCTTTTGTCATCAGAATACTGAAGCCAATCATTAACACATTCCCGATTTTGAATAAGTGAACCTTGAATATCTTTTACTGAGATTCTATTGTAGTTCTCAAAATATCCAGCTTTCTTCAATAAAGCATAAATGGAAAGACTAGGAGTTTTGCTAAACTTGCGTGCTAAAAATATGAGTTCAAGTAGAATTTTATCTTTTTTCATATATGTCACCTAATCATTTCAGTTCCATCATCATTTAGTCTGTAACCTTGTTCTATCAAATGTTCTGCTTCATAGTCTTTTAGAATAATCAGCTCTATTAAAGGCCATGATAGCTGCTGTTAACCCGCCAGCTTTATATTCTTCCTTCCTCGCGGGCCTGTCGCGGCTTCCTGTTGCTCCCGGCCGCCAATGCTTTCGGACTTTCAGAATATCCTGTTAACAGGCAAAATATATCAGACGTAACATATAAAAGAAATACAAATTATGGCCCCAATGTCTGTTCGGAGCTTTATTCCTTAGCGGATAACGGCAAATTTTCCCCGCTTGTGGCTCTCCGGCGCCTGAATGATATAAAAATAGACTCCCGTGGAAAGAAGCCTGCCGTTTTCATCGCGCACATCCCAGCTGATATCCCGTTCGCCCCGGCGGATAATTTTTTTAAGCAGGCGGCCGTTCAAATTATAGATGAATATGCGGGCCTGTTCGGGCACATTATAAAACCAGGCCCTGTCCCTGCCCTCGTTTAACAAAATGGGGTTGGGCCCGATGGATGAAGCGATCAGCGTATCGCTTTGCAGGCTGTAAAAAATGTTTTGCGGTGTATCGGCCGGATTGGTCACCAGCACCGTTACCGTATCGCCCGGCAAGGGGGCGATGATCTGCGCCGAGGAGATAGCGACAGCCGTTTTTTGGGGATCGCTCAGCGACAGATGATTGAACATGCCGGCAGGCGTATTCAGCGCGCCCTCCGCCCTAACCTGCCCGCGCTGACGCACGGAGGGCAGATCGTCGATGCTGAAATAAGCCAACGACTTGCGCCCCACCGTGGCCCGGAAGGAGAGTGTATCGGCGGCGACAAAGTGCTGTTCCGCTTTAATGGTCAGCATGGGATAGTCCGCCGCCTCCGGGTAAAACTGCCCCGGCAGCGCCCGCGCGCCGGTAAAGTAGAGCCATTGACCGTACCGGGCCTGCATTTCGGCAAAGGAGGTATTATGCCGCCTAAAAACCGTGCCGATGGCCTCAAAGGCCGGCTCCTGCATAATCTGTTCCCAGATTTCGGGCACAAGTCCCGGCGAAAGGGTCAGGCCGCTCATCAGCCAGAAGATACCGTTACCGTAAAGATAGGGATAATTGGCGGCGGTAAAGGGCACCCGCTGAATCCCCTCAAACAGACCCGGCAGATACTGGTAATAGTCATTAACCTCGCCGTAAACATACTCCTCCAGCCAGACGGCGGAAGACTCAATAAAAAAGAGATCGGTATATAAACCACCCTGGGTCCAAATCCGGTAGCCCAGTTGACAGGCGTGGTTGAACTCATGGGCGATGGTCGCTTTCATGGCCCGCAGGCCAAAGGTATAAAGCGAACCGCCCTGAAAGGTGTGGTGCAGTTCAATATAGCTGGTATAGTTTTCTCCGGGAAGGGAGGTAATCGAATCCTGAAAAACCGTTTGCCCGTACAAGCCCGGCTCGCTAAAGTTTGTAAAGTAGATATGATACTGCGCGGCGGGCGTGCCGTCTATATCCGGGGGCGGTCGGAAGCCCAGCTGCTCCACCTCCACCTGCCAGACATGATCCAGATAAACAGCGGCGGAATCGATAAAGTCCGGTATGCCGTTATTAGCCGCATCCTTCGGGGGCACGGCGTGGATGCCGTCGCTGTCATAATGCAGCACAAAACGACCGGAGGAAGAAAAACTTTGGTTTTGCCGTTGGGGCGCGGCCACCTTTTGCAGGGCGGAGGCGAAAAGAGCGCTCTTTTCGGGAAAACGTCGCAGATAGTTTCTAATGGCCAGTTGGCGCACAAAACCGCCGCGCATTTCCGGGCTTA
>JALTKX010000286.1 GCA_027006055.1 Calditrichia bacterium
TCTCCTCGGGCATGCGGCGGTCATTGGAACGCAGCCCCGCCTCCACATGGATAATCTTTATACCCATTTTGGAAGCGACAATACTGCAGGCGGCGGTAGAGTTAACATCCCCCACCACCAGTACGGCGTCCGGTTTCTCCTTAAGAAGCACCTGTTCAAACTCGATCATGATTTTAGCCGTTTGCACGGCGTGACTGGCGGAGCCGATATTCAGATAAACATCCGGTTGCGGCAGTTGCAGGTCGTCAAAGAAAAACTTGGACATGCGTTCATCATAGTGCTGGCCGGTATGCACCAAAAAGGGCTCCATGCCCTCCGTGGCGTCCATAACGCGCTGAATCGGTGCTATTTTCATAAAATTCGGACGGGCGCCCACAACATTAATAATCTTCATATGCTCTCAATTCTCTTTCAGGTTAATTTCAGGATATTCACTGCTCATTTTGGCTATGGCGTCCCGGGCGGCATGTTGCTCGGCATTTTTCTTGTTACTGCCCTCTCCAACACCCTCGTATTCTTCCTTAACTTCCACCCGCACACGAAAAATCTTTTGATGATCCGGTCCGCTTTCATGGATGATTTGATACTTGGGCACGCCCCAACCCTTACCCTGAGAGAATTCCAACAGATGGGATTTATAATTAAAAAAGCGTTCCTCGTTCAAAAAACGCTCCGTCTGTTTCAGAACATGGCGATGAACAAATTTTTCCGCGGCTTCATAACCGCCGTCTAAATAGATCGCGCCGAGCAGGGCCTCAAACAGGTTGGCCAGGTTGGAAAGCTTCTTGCGTCCCCCTGTTTTTTCCTCGCCCTTGTTCAGGATAAGGAATTCGCCAAAGTTCAGATCATCGCTTATTTTGCCCAAAACTTTACGGCTGACCAGTATTGCTTTTTTTTGCGAAAGCACCCCTTCATTCTCATCGCGATATCTGTCATATAAATATCGCGTTACAATCAAACCGAGAACGGCATCACCCAAAAACTCCAGCCGCTCGTTGGAGTAACGTGTTTGCGTGGCCGAACGGGCAAAGCTCGAACGGTGGCTGACCGCCTTAATCAATTGTTCCGGTTGATTAAAAGTATAACCGATCGTTTTTTGCAAACGTTCAATATCGATGGGATACTCCTTTCGGGCCGGACGGAAATATTGCAGTATGCTCCGAAACATTCGAATGTTTATCGATTAAATTTACGAACGCATAAACAGGTGTTGTGCCCGCCAAAACCAAAGGAGTTGCTTATGGCCACATTCACCGTCTTTTTCACGGCCTTATTGGGCGTATAGTTAAGCGTACACTCGGGATCGGGCACTTCGTAATTCATTGTGGGAGGAATGAGGTCTTCCTTCACGCTCATGGTGGCCGCAACCATCTCCACGGCCCCGGCCGCGCCCAGCATATGTCCGGTCATCGACTTCGTGGAACTTACATTCAGCTTATCGGCATGGTCGCCGAAAAGCGTACGTATGGCTTCGGATTCGTTTTTATCGTTAAAGTAGGTGGAGGTGCCATGGGCGTTGATGTAATCGACGTCGCTCAGTTCGGCGCCGGCATCCTTAACCGCAATGCGCATGGCCCTGATGGCCCCCTCGCCTCCCGGCGCGGGTTGGGTAATGTGATAGGCGTCCGCCGTAAATCCCAGTCCGCACAACTCGGAATAGATTGTGGCTCCCCGGGCCAGGGCATGTTCCAGTTCTTCCAAAATAACAACAGCTCCCCCCTCGGCAATAATAAATCCGTCCCGCTCCTTATCAAAGGGACGGCTGGCATGTTCGGGATCGTCGTTGCGGGTGGTCAGGGCCTTGGCCGCGTTAAAACCGGCCACCCCCATCGGCGAAACGGAGGCTTCCGCCCCGCCGCACACCATGATGTCCGCGTCGCCATACTGTATGGTGCGCAAACCCAGGCCGATGCTGTGTCCCGACGTGGCACAGGCGGAAACCGTGGCGTAGTTGGGGCCCTTCAACTGATATTTCATGGAGACATGACCGGCGGCAATGTCGGCAATCATTTGCGGAATAAAAAAGGGACTGACCCGTTTGGGGCCTTTTTCCATCAGCTTGGTATGTTCCGCTTCAAAGGAAAACATACCGCCTATGCCGGAACCGATCAACACGCCAATACGGTCGCGGTCCTCCTTATCCAGATCAAGACCGGACGAAGCGATGGCCTCGTCGGAGGCGACCATGGCGAATTGGGTATAACGATCCAGCTTGCGGGCATCCTTGGAATCAAAATAGTTCAAGGGATCAAAATCCGACACTTCCGCGGCAATTTTGGTTTTAAATTCCGTGGCGTCAAAAAGTGTAATCGGCCCCACGCCGCTTTTTCCCGCCAACATATTCTTCCAGGTTTCGGCCGCGGTTAAGCCAACCGGGCTTACGACCCCCATTCCTGTAACCACAACCCTGCGCTTGGTCATGTAGTTCTCCTGTTTTGCTATTTAAAAGAATAAGCAACCCGGCCAGCCGAATTGCTTATTCTTTAAGTTAGGTCTGTTTAAAACTTTTTAGCTGGTGGCCTTTTCCACGTAACCGATGGCATCGGCAACCGTGACGATTTTCTCGGCGTCTTCATCGGGAATTTCGATATCGAATTTCTCTTCCAGCGCCATTACCAGCTCAACCGTATCCAGGCTGTCCGCGCCCAGATCATCAATAAATGACGCTTCCGGTTTTACCTGGGCTTCATCCACACCCAATTGCTCAATAATAATTTCCTTTACCTGTGCTTCTACCGACATGAGAACCTCCTTCTCCAAATGTTTATCATGTTACGTTGTATTTACATTACCATTCCGCCGTCCACATTGACGACTTGTCCCGTAATATACTTTGCTTTAGTGGAAGATAAAAACAAAACCAACTGCGCCACGTCCTCGGGTTGCCCCAATGTGCCCAGGGGAATGCCTTTTATCAGCTCCTCGCGCGCCTTTTCCGGCAGTTCCGCCGTCATATCCGTTTCGATAAAGCCGGGCGCCACGGCATTCACGCGGATATTGCGGGAAGCCAGTTCCCTGGCCACGGACTTGGTCAAGCCAATCATGCCCGCCTTGGAGGCGGAATAGTTCACCTGCCCCGCGTTGCCCATCTGGCCCACCACGGATGTTATATTGATGATAGCTCCGCCGCGTTTTTTCATCATCGGCTTTGTAACCGCCTTGATGCAGTTAAAGGCGCCCTTCAGATTGGTATTCAGCACCTCGTCCCACTGCTCCTCGCTCATGCGCAGCAAAACATTATCCCGGGTTATGCCGGCGTTGTTGACCAACACATCCACGCGGGAGAACTGCTCCAGCGTGGCCTTTACGATTTGCGCCGCGTCCGCCGTTTTAGACACATCGCCGGCCTGGGGCACTATGGTGCCCGCGCCCAGCAGGCTTAATTCCACGGCCACTTCCGTTAAGGTAAGCGGATTGCGGCCGGTGATAACCACATGGGCATTTTCCCGGGCAAAACTTTCGGCAATCGCCCGGCCTATCCCGCGGGAGCCGCCGGTAACGATAACCACTTTATCATTGAAGGCCATTATTCATCTCCTGTTACAGCGTTAAACTGCTCCACCGTGCCACAAATAGCGCAGCTTACGGAGCGGTCAATACGCTTAATTAACCCCTTAAGCACTTTTCCCGGGCCCACTTCGACCATCTGGGTAAAACCATCGGCGGCCATGTTCTTAATCAGCCCCTCCCAGCGTACCGGCTTGGTGAGCTGATGCAACAACAGTTCCTTAATCGCCTCGCCGGAGGTACTGGATTCCGTGGTTACATTGGAGTAAAAGGGCATGGCCGGGTCTTTAAAATGCGTTTCCCGCAAGGCCAGGGCCAATCCTTCTTCCGCCGATTGCATCAGCGGCGAATGAAAAGCGCCGGAAACCACAAGCTCCACCGCCTTGCGCGCCCCTTTTTCCCGGGCCAGTTCAAGGGCTTTGTGCACAACGTTCTTTTCGCCGGAAAGGGCGATTTGACCGGGAGAGTTAAAATTGGCCGGTTGGATAACGCCTTCATCTTTCAGGTCTTCGCAAATCTCCAGCACCGCTTCCCGTTCCAGGCCTATGATGGCGCCCATGGTTCCCGGCCGTTTTTGACCGGCTTCATACATCAGGCGGCTGCGCTGACGCACAAGTTTTAACCCAGCCTCAAAGTCCAGCACGCCGGCCGCCACCAGGGCGCTGTATTCCCCCAGGCTGTGTCCGGCCACGGCCACGGGCACAATGCCCCGCTCTTCCAGCAAGGTAGCCACAATCACGCTATGGACAAAAATGGCGGGCTGCGTAATAAATGTCTTTTTTAACTCTTCCTCGGGGCCCTGAACGCATATTTTTTTCAGGTCCATTTCCATAATTTCATTGGCCTGCTCAAAATAGGCGCGGGCCAGTTCAAAGTTTTCCAGAAAATCCGCGGCCATGCCCACATACTGGGAGGCCTGCCCCGGAAAAACAAAAGCTAAATTCTTTTCACTCATATATCGTCCAGATTCAAATCCATGGTACACATTTCAGCCTGAGCGGTTACAACAGTACCGCGCCGCGGGCCTGTTTTACGGCTTATCCATCCCCCAGCGCAACAGCGAGCTGCCCCAGGTAAAACCGCCGCCAAAGGTGGCAAACAAAACAAGGTCACCTTTTTCCAGCTTGCCCTGCTGATAGGCCTCGGAGAGCGCCAGGGGGATGGTGGCGGCTGTCGTGTTGCCGTATTTGTTTATGTTAATCATCACCTTCTCATAGTCGATTCCCAGACGCTTAACCGCGGCGTCGATAATGCGCAGGTTGGCCTGATGGGGCACAAAAAGCGCCAGGTCGTCGCCATGAAAACCGTTCTTTTCTAAAATTTTCACCGACACTTCCGCCATTTTGGTTACGGCGAACTTAAACACCTGCTTACCATCCTGATATAAAAAGTGCCAGTCCTGCGTAACCGTTTCCAGGCTGGCCGGATAAAGGCTGCCTCCGGCTTTCATACGCAGATATTCCGCGCCGCTGCCATCGGAATGCAAAATAAAGTCCATAATGCCGTATTCTTCATCCGGCTCCAGCAAAACCGCCGCCGCCGCGTCGCCAAAAAGAACGCAAGTATTCCTGTCCTGATAGTTAACGATGGAGCTCATTTTATCCCCGCCAACAACCACAACCTTTTTATGCATGCCCGAGGTGATATACTGCGCCCCGGAAGCCAGGGCATAAAGAAAGCCGGAACAGGCGGCCGCCACATCATAAGACCAGGCGTTCTTAGCCCCCACCTTTTCCTGAATCAGATTGCCGGTACTGGGGAAAAACATATCCGGGGTAACTGTGCCTACAATGATCAAATCAATCTCCTTCGGACTGATCCCCCGTTGTTCGCACAGTCGTTTTACCGCTTCGGCCCCCATGTCGGATGTGGCCTTGCCGTCTTCCAGAATCCGTCGTTCGCTAATGCCCGTCCGGGTGCGTATCCATTCATCGCTGGTGTCGACCATTTTTTCCAGATCGAAATTAGACAATATTTTATCCGGCACATAGTGGGCCACGGCGCTGATCTTAGCTCGCAGGTTCATTAATCTTTTCCTCAATCATAAGTTGTTGTTCAATATGCTTGTTCACTTCCCTCTGCTTCATCTGCATGGCTACCTTAAGCGCGTTGCGGATAGCCAGGGGCGACGATTTACCGTGGCATATGATGGAAATACCGTTAACACCCAAAAGGGGCACGCCACCGTATTCCTCATAGTTAAAACTTTGTTTTAAAGCCCGGAAGGCCGGTTTTACCAGCATGGCGCCAAAGTTTTTAAGGATATTCTTACCGATATTGGCGCGAATCTGATTAAGAATAACATGCATAACGCTTTCGGCCATTTTCAACAGGATATTGCCGGTAAATCCGTCGCAGACGATGATGTCCGTTTTGCCCTTAAAGATATCGTAGCCTTCCACATTGCCCGTAAAATTGGGCAGTTCCCGGCGTAAAAGCTTATGGGCCTGCACGGTCATTTCATTCCCCTTGGAGGATTCCGAGCCGTTGGACAACAGCC
This sequence comes from Calditrichia bacterium, assembly GCA_027006055.1. Classification (GTDB taxonomy): domain Bacteria; phylum Calditrichota; class Calditrichia; order Calditrichales; family J004; genus J004. Next base: position 6,008 of record JALTKX010000286.1, read on the forward strand.
CCACGCTTAAACTTTTCGATTCGAAAACATGGGATACAAAAATTTCGGCCATGATGGCAAACTGAAGCAGATGCTCGGGACGGGCCTCGGCATTGGCGCCCACATCCACCAGATAGACCATGCCCCGTTCCGAAGGCAAAAAGGCGCCAATGGCGGGACGGCGCACGTTTTTTATGCGCTTCAAATGGACGAAACTGGCGGCCAGTTGCGCGCCGGTGCTGCCGGCGGAAACAAAGGCGTCCACCTCGGCATTGGCATGCATTTTCAAACCAACCACCATGGAAGAATTTTTCTTTTTTTTGATAGCCTCGGTCGGCGCTTCGCTCATGCCGATATTTTCCGGCGCGTGAACGATGGGCAAAGAGGGGTGGTATTTGGGGGGGATGTGATTCAGCCTTTCCTGAATCTGGGCACGGTCGCCTACAAGAACAACCGTATGACCGGGATTATGTTGCAGGAATTGATAAGCCCCTTCCACGGTATACCGTGGTCCATGATCCCCTCCCAGGGCATCCAAAGCAATTCGCACGAATAATAAACCTGTATAAGATTAAGCGTTACCCATGCCGTCGACCTTGTCACCCTTGTAATAACCGCAGGAAGGGCATACATGGTGGCTCATCATGCTTTCGCCGCAATTGGGGCATTCCGCCAGGTTAGAGGCGTTCAAACCGCCCATCCAATGCGCGCGACGATGGTCTCTTTTGGATTTTGAAATTTTACGTTTCGGGTTTGCCATTTTAATTTTCTCCTATTTTAACAATTTTCTTAATTGTGCCCAGCGCGGGTCTTCCGAACCTTCCCGGCAGGTGCAGGCTTCCTTGTTTAAATCGGCGCCGCATCCGGGGCACAGCCCGGCACAATCTTCCTTACATAACATTTTTAGCGGATGATGCAGGATCAATATCTCCTGGATCAACTCTGTCAAATCAATTTCAACCGTATCCGCCGGCAACTGAATCACCTCATCGTCAACGGCGTCCGGCCCTTCGCCGATTTTATAAATCTGCTCATAGTAGCCGCCGTGTTCCCGGCTGAACTCTTCCAGGCAGCGGTCGCAGGTGTAATGCCCCGTCGTGCTCAGGTTTATTTTTACCCTGAGTTCCCTGAGAAAACGATCCACCTCCACGTCGCACCTGATGGGTTCCGGATAAAATTCATGCCAGCGGGTTTCAAGAAAATCCGGGCTGATTTCTTCAGAGAGATGAGTTAGGCCTTGATTAAGACCGGCAATTAGTATTTTCATTAGAATCGTCGAATATAAAAAACTACCTACTGTAATTCAAATTAAAGCATAAAAAAAGGTCGCCTTTGCAGGCGACCTTAATAATGATGCGCGCGCGGGGATTAACCGTTGGCAATCACTTCGGATTCGGCAAAGAAAAATCCGATTTCGCGCCGGGCGTTTTCCGCGGAGTCCGAGGCGTGGATGGTATTACGCCCCTTGCTTTCGGCATAAAGCTTGCGCACGGTGCCCTCTTCCGCTTCGGCGGGATCGGTGGCGCCGATCACCTTACGCAGTTCGGCAACGGCATTTTCCCGCTCCAGCACCAGGGGAACCACGCGGCTCTCGGTCATAAAATCGACCAGTTCACCGTAAAAGGGGCGTTCCTTGTGCACCTCGTAAAAGGCGCCGGCCACTTCCCGGGTTAATTTTGTCATTTTCATGGCAACGATTTTAAAACCCGCCTTTAACAGCAAATCCAACACATTACCGATATGATTATTTTGAACGCAATCCGGTTTAAGAATTGCCAATGTTCTCTCGCTCACTTCTTCTCCTTTTATTTTTTAAGTACAGATTCCATCGTTTTTCCAATATCGGCGGGACTTTTGCACACATGGATGCCGGCTGCTGCCATGGCCGCCATTTTATCTTTTGCCGTGCCCTGCCCGCCGCTGATAATGGCCCCGGCGTGGCCCATGCGCCGTCCCGGAGGAGCGGTCTGCCCGGCAATAAAGCCCACAACGGGCTTTTTAAAATTCTCCTTAATCCATTCGGCCGCTTCTTCCTCGGCGCTGCCGCCAATTTCACCGATCATAACCACGGCATGGGTATCGTCATCCTCGTTAAACAGCTTCAGGGCGTCAATAAAACGGGTGCCGATAACCGGATCGCCTCCGATACCGATACAGGTGGACTGACCGATACCCCGGGCCGTGAGCTGTCCCACCGCTTCGTAGGTCAGCGTACCGGAGCGGCTGATAACGCCCACATGGCCTTCCTTGTGGATAAAGGCGGGCATAATGCCCATCTTACCGATACCCGGCGAGATGACGCCTGGACAGTTCGGCCCCACCAGGTGGGTGTTTTTATCCTTAAGGTAGTCGTAAACGGCAACCATATCTCCGGCGGGGATTCCTTCCGTGATGCACACAATCAGTTCCAAACCGGCCTCGGCCGCTTCCATAATGGCGTCCGCGGCAAAGGGCGGCGGCACAAAAATCACAGAGGCGTTGGCGCCCGTGGCGTCTACCGCCTCGCGGACGGTGTTAAACACCGGCACGCTGCCGTTAAAGGTTTGCCCGCCTTTTCCGGGGGTTACACCCGCAACCAGTTGGGTATTATACTCCATCATCTGTCCGGCATGGAAAGAGCCTTCCGAACCGGTAATGCCCTGAACCAGGACTTTTGTATTTTTATTTAAAAGTACACTCATTTTTTTCTCCTCGATTTTCGCTATTGAATAGCGCCAACTACTTTTTCAGCAGCATCTTCTATGGTACTGGCAACAATAAAATCCATACCGGATTCTTTAAGAAGCACACTGGCCTCTTTGGCATTGGTACCTTCGAGGCGTACCACTACCGGAACGTTGACGTCTATGGTTTTTACCGCTTCTATCACACCCCGGGCCACGCGGTCACAGCGCACAATACCGCCGAAAATATTAATCAAAATAGCCTTTACGTTGGGGTCGCCCAGAATGATTTTAAAACCATTGCGCACGGTTTCCACATTGGCGCCACCGCCCACATCCAAAAAGTTGGCCGGTTCGCCTCCCGCCAGCTTGATGATGTCCATGGTGCCCATGGCCAGGCCCGCGCCGTTTACCATGCAGCCCACGTTGCCATCCAGCTTGATATAGTTCAGGTTATATTTGGAGGCTTCCACTTCCAACGGGTCTTCCTCATCCAGATCGCGCATTTCGGCAATCTCCGGATGGCGGTAGAGGGCGCTGTCATCAAAATTGATTTTGGCGTCCAGTGCCAAAACATCGCCATCGCCGGTTACAACCAGGGGGTTAATTTCCGCCAGGGAGCAGTCGTTGGCCATAAAGGCTTTATACAGGGCCATCATAAATTTTACGGCCTTGCCCACCTGTTTGCCTTCCAGCCCAAGCCCAAAGGCCAGTTGACGGGCCTGAAAGGGCTGCAGGCCCACGCCGGGATCAATCCATACCTTTAATATTTTTTCCGGGGTTTCCGCGGCAACCTTTTCAATTTCCACGCCGCCCTCGGTGCTGGCCATCATCACAAACTGCGAAGAGCCGCGATCCAGCACCATGCCCAGATAGAGTTCGCGCTTAATATCCACGCCCTGTTCCACCAAAAGCTTGTGTACCACCTTGCCCTGGGGCCCTGTTTGGTGCGTCACCAGGTTCATGCCCAGTATCTGTTCGGCCAGTGCCTTAACTTCCGCCTTTGTTTTGGCGATTTTTACACCGCCGCCCTTGCCGCGTCCACCGGCATGGATTTGCGCTTTTACCACGCATACTTCCGTTGGCAGTTTTGCCGCCGCTTCCACGGCCTCTTCCACTGAAAAAGCCGGATACCCTTCCGGTACCGGTACATTGTACTTTTTCAAAATGCCTTTAGCCTGATATTCATGAATATTCATAAGGCTCTCCTAAATTGATATGTTTATGGGTATCCCCTATTTCGGTAATCACCCTTTAATTGTTAGTTTAACCAAGCGTTTAAAAAGCTATCCCTCACGTCAGGGATGGATTCGCGTTCCTGTTTTGCCCTCAAGGGCCTGAACGGCATTCTCGATGGAGGAGATGATCACCTCCCGGCCGCCGCCGTTTAAAAATTGTATGGCCGCCTCAATTTTGGGGCCCATGCTGCCCCTGGGGAACTCTCCCGCATCAAGATAGCGCCGGGCTTCGCTGACGGACAGGCGATCCAACTCCTTCTGCTCCGGCGTGCCGAAATTAACGGCCACCTTATCCACGCCGGTTAAAATCATCAGCACGTCCGCGCCAACCTGGTTGCCCAGCAGGGCCGAAGCCAGGTCTTTATCGATTACGGCGTCCACGCCTTCCAGCCAGCCGCGTTCATCGCGGTACACCGGTATGCCGCCGCCACCGGCCGCAACCACAATGCCGCCCGCTTCCAGCAATACCTTTATCACGTTTTTTTCTACAATTTCCCGGGGCGCCGGCGATGGCACCACCCGCCGGTAACCGCGTCCCTTGTCTTCCTTCATCAGCCAGCCGCGGCTCTTCTCCAGTTCCGCCACCTGTTCTTTTTTATAAAACGGTCCCACAAACTTGGAGGGCTCCCGAATCGAAGGATCGTCCGGGTCTACCACCACCTGGGTCAAAACCGTGGTCACTTCCCGTTGCAGCCCGGCGTCGTTCAGCTTGTTCTGCAGACATTGTTCTATCATATAACCCATGCCGCCTTCCAGATCGGCAACAATTACGCCCAGGGGCAGCGGCGGTACCAGGCCGCGCGTTTCTTCCACGCGTATCAGCGCATTGCCTACCTGCGGACCGTTTCCGTGGGTTATGATCACCCTGTGGCCCATGCCGATAAGATGAACAACGCCGGCCAGACTGCGCCGTGTGTTTTCAAACTGTTCATGGATATTGCCTTCCTCAAACTCCCGGGTAATGGCATTGCCGCCCAGGGCAACCACATAGGTTCTTTCCGACACTTTCAACTCCCTATTGAAAATACTAAAGATTCAAAAGTTACGACTTTGATTTTTCTAAATCAACCACCATTTCCGCATTCTAAAAACGGGTAAATTATTGTTTATGGGCAACTTACAATGATATTGGCCGGGGAGCGCTAAAAAAAACACGAGCTGTTTTCCCCGGGGCGTCCGCATCTCAGCGTTTTATCACAACCTGTCCGTCTTCGATCTTTATATCGGCAAAGGAGAGTTTTTGAAAGATATCGCGCCCCAGCGCCAGGCGGGCGTCATCCATAAGATCATTTAGCTTCCGGCTCCAGCCGCCTATGCGCAACTCGGACTCATCGCTAAAGGCTACCATCCCGCCCCGCTTTTCCGGCAAGCCTCTTACGGAAAAATAAACTTCGTCCAACATATCTTCCGGCACAAAAGAGCTTACCGTGGTTAAGGCCTTGCGCAGCCGGGCCGGGAGCTTCAGTTCGCGCACCTTTCTTAAATCCACAACAGCGGACATGCGCACCCCTTGCGGATCGATATCAACCTTGTAGCTTCGAATCAACTGATCGACGGGAAAGGGACTTTTACGGGCGATAGCGGCAAAGGTGACCTTTTCAATATCATCCGCCGACACGGTGGTCCGGCCATTGCTCTTCAGTTCGCGGGACATGCGTTTTTTTATGCGACGGGCCTCCTGGCGGAAATCGGCCGCCGGTACCGGTCGCATCTCCATGATATCCGGCGGTTGATAGCTGACAACATGATCCACATAAAACCAGGCGCCGACAACCAACAGGGCCAGCACGGCCAGAATCGATAAAAATATTTTCATGGGCGCATTATCCGTTTTCGATAAGAGTTTGGCAAATTTCCCTGTATATGACGTCGGCTTCGCCGCGATTAACCGCGCAACTGCCCGCCGAAAGACGCCCGCTGCCGCCGTAACGGCTCATAAGCTCGCCCACATCGGTGCGGCAGGTTTTATTAAAGATATTATGTCCGCAAAAGATAACGCTCTGATCGGAACCGCGGACGTTAAAGATGCTTAGGGACACATTCTGTTGCGGAAAAAGCGTATAGATAAGGTAACGGTTGCCGTTAGGGAAATAGTCATACTCCCGTGTGTCGGTCAGTATAACATTTTGCTCCGTATGGGAGCTTTCCCGCAGGGCGTTTATAAATATCTTATGTTCGGAACGCACATGCTCTATACGGCTTTGCACCTCGTCCATCATCAGGATGGTGCTCAGGGAATAGGTTTTAATCCACTCGATCATATCGGTGAAATATTCCTGAAAATCACCCAGACGGCCGTTGGGGTCATAGGCATGCAGGGTGCGTTCTATGATAAACCATTTATGAGGATTTTTAATGTCTTCAAGGCTCAGTTGGGCGGAGTCTATCTTATCGGCCACATGGACAATCTTTTCAAAGCGTTCCAGTTCGCTTATCTCTTTAAGGTAGTAGTCATAAACCACGCGGGAGCAACTGGGGGCCACTTTAAAGGCGCCCTTAAAGTTTATTTTCCCGGCAAGTTTCACTTCGTTTATATGATGATCAAACCACAAACCGCAGTCCGAATGATAGGGCAGATTGGCAATCACATCATTTTTGGATATGGAAAATACATTTTCCTGAATTTCATGGGGTTTCGCAAGAAGGAAGGAATCTATATCCAGGGCAATAGTCAAAATAACGCCACAAACCAGCCCGTCAAAATCCCCTCGCGTAACTAATCTCATTTACATTACTCCAGACAGATGCATCGTTAGCTTATTTCGGTTGATCGAAAAATTTAATTAGATTTATATGAATCTAAGTGTGATATCGAACATTAAACGGACAATAGGCTATTTTTTATGCTTCAGATAGCCATGATCCGCGACATATCGGGCCAGAATGGCCAGCGTATCGCCCCGGATATAGCGGAAGGCGGGCATGCGCCAGTTTCCTTCCCGGATTTCCCTTTGCACATCCTCCTCATCCATATACCTGTCAAAGGCGGGATACAACACCCCCTTGCCCTCGCCGTTCCTGCCGTGGCACTCCATGCAGGCCTGGTGGTAAATAACGGCCGGGTCCTTGGTTTGCGGCCTGTAGTATCCGTTGCCTCCACCAAAAAAAAGGTAAAGGCTGCTGCCCGCCGCCGTGGCCAGTATGGCGGCAAAGGGTAACCACTTAGTTAACTTGCGCATGGTTGCCTGTTTTCCTTTCCGACGTTTGATTAAAATATTGCAGGGCGATTGAGGCCCAGGCTCCTTTTTGAATAAGGCGGTCGCGCAGGGAAAAAATACCCTCCGCGGCCCGTTCGGTTTTTTTTATAAGCTGATGGGAGGAATCCATCCTGTATACATTGACGCGCGGCAAAAAGAGCGGCGAGGGCCGGCCGTTGACCAACACGGCCGCGCTTTGCCCCACCGCATAGCGGTAATGCTGCGAGGCGGCGCTTACCACCCGGGCATTATATTTGCCAAAAGGATAGCTAAGCGAAATCACCGTATCACCGGTCCACCGGCTTAGCTGCTCCTTGCTGGCGATCAGTTCATATTCCAGACGGCGATCATCCAAAAAGCCGGGATAGAGATGATGCACCATATGCGAACCGATTTCCATGCCCCGGCGGTGGCACTCCACGATATGCGCCTTATCCATGTGGCGGTAACGGTGATTGCCCCATTGCACATCCCAGTCGTTTTCATGTCCGGCAAAGGCGGTGGGAATAAAGACCACCGCCTTGAGGCCCAGTTCCAGCAACAGGGGCAGGGCCTGTGTGTAAAAGGATTCATAACCGTCATCAAAGGTAATGATAACGGGATTGGGCGGAAGCGCCTCCGCGCGGTCCAGCTCTTTAAAGGTTACGGTTTGATAGCCGTGTTCTTTCAGCAGGTGCAGGTCTTCCTTAAAATCCGATATTTTGCGGGTGGTAACGCCAAAATCAGGCCGGTCCTCTATTTTGTGATAGGCCAGAATGGGTATCAACGGCTTTTGCATGGATTTACAGCTTTAACTCCAACAAATCGAAGATGTTGTAAAAAGCGGTGTCAAAGCGATTGGAGATAACGCGGTTGGTTACCTTGCCCTTGTAGGAAGCCAGGGCCGAGAGTAGCTCGGGGGAGCTGTCCATGGCCGCCGAGAAGCCCTCCCGGGCCAGTTTGGCAACATAGGGCAGAATGGTGCGCGCGTAAACGCGCGTGGCCGTTTTGGGAATGGTGGCCGAAATATTAGGCACGCCATAGTGGATGACGCCCCGGGAAACAAAAGTAGGCTGACTGAGGCTGGTTACATGGGATGTTTCCACAATGGGCGAATGCTCAACGGACAAATCGATAATAACGCTTCCGGCTTCCATGCCGGCCACCTGTTCGGCGCTGATGCGCAGATCGGGCAAATTGGACTTTACGGCCTGCACGGCCACTATCATCACATCGGTTTGGGGCAACAGTTCATCCAGCCGCTTTTTGGAAAACATCTCCACGGTTAAACCGTCTTTTTCCAGGATCATGGCCTCTTCATTCAGGTCCTTCACGCTCAACAGGGTCACATCGGCGCCCGTTTGCCAGGCCTGTACCGCCGCCACCTTGCCCACCAGCCCCGAACCCACAATGATTACGCGCGCCGGCACCACCCCGCTGACGCCGGAAAGAAGAATCCCCTTGCCCCCCTGGCTCACCGTAAGCAGATTAGCCGCCACATGCACGGCCAGGCGTCCGGCAATTTCCGATATGGCTTTCAGGATTAGATGTTCGCCCTGGTCATTGGTCAGCAGTTCCGCCGAGAAAAAGATAGCTTTTGTTTTCAATAGTTGTAACAGGCGTTCCGGATGCTGATAAAGATTGATAAAGGAAAAGAAGATTTGATCCTCGCGCGTCAGCTCGCACTCATCGGGAGAGAGGGGCTGCACCTTAAGGATAATATCGGCCTTGCGGAAAACCTTTTCCGCGGAAGGCACAATGGTGGCGCCCGCCTGGGCATAGGCCTCGTCCCCGTAGCCCGAGGGTTCTCCCGCGTCGCGTTCCACAAATACGGGAATCTGCTGCGCCACCAGCGCCGCCACGCCCTCCGGGCAGAGGCTGACACGCCGCTCAAAATTCTTTATTTCCTTAATTACGCCAACGGATTTCATGTTGCTCGTTTCTTTCCTTAGGCCACGGCCTAAAAGCTACTGAAGTTTTGTAACAATCCATTCTTCAAAATTAAAATAGGCGCGCGCGACCTCTTCTATTTCCGACAAGGCTATTTCTCCGATGCGCCGGTATATCTCTTCCGGCTCATAGGGCTTGTCAAAAAAGATTTGGTGTTTGGCCAGTCTCACCATTCGGTTATAGGTGCTTTCCAGGCTCAGCATAAGCCGGCCGCGCATTTGGCGCTTAACCCTCTCAAGCGTATCTCGGTCTATCCCCCGCCGCACTAAACATTCCAGTTCGCTTTTTAACAGATCCAGCGCCTTGCCGCTTTTACCGCCGTCGGTTCCCAAATATATGGAAAATAATCCCGTATCGGATAAAAATTCGGGAAAACTGTAAACGCTGTAGACCATGGCGTTTTCCTCGCGCATCAACTGAAACAGCCGGGAACTCATCCCCGCCCCCAAATAGACATGCAGGGCCTGCAGGGCGAATCTCTGTTCATCGGTGGCGGAGCAGACCGCCGTTCCGCAGCAGATATGCGCCTGGCTGAATCCGCTGTTATGTTCAAAACAGCCTCCCCGGGCCATGGTTGCCTCCCCGGGAGCGGCGGCGGCGCCATGCGCTTTAAGTCCCTCAAAATAATTTTCCACGCTATCATGCAAACGCCGGTGGTCTACCCGACCGGCGGCGGCCACCACCATATTGTCCGCCGTGTAATGCTGCCGCCAAAAGTCCATTAAGCCCTCCGCGGTATGGGCGGAAACGCTCTCTCGGCTGCCCAGAATGGGATGCCCCAGACTCTGATCCGGAAAAAGATGTTCCTGAAACAGGTCCACCACATATTCGTCGGGCGTATCCTCTACGGCGGCGATTTCTTCCAGAATAACCTCGCGTTCGCTTTGAATATCTTGCGCGGCAAAGCGGGAAGCGGTTAACATATCGGCCAGCACTTCCAGGGAGGGCTCCAGCGCGGAATGGGGGGTTTGAATATAAAAGCAGGTTTCCTCGCGGGAGGTAAAGGCGTTCAGGTTGGCGCCATATTGCTCCAGGGCCAACGCGATGTGCGGCCCCTCGCGTTTTTGTGTGCCCTTAAACAGCATATGCTCTATAAAATGGGCCATGCCCCGTTGATGGGGTTGTTCAAAACGGCTGCCCGTTTTTATCCAGATGCCCAGGGTAACACTCTGATAAAAAGACAAGGCATTACTTACTACGGTAATGCCTTGCTTTGTTTTACTTTTGGTATACACAATATCAGCCGGAAAAAGTCCCTGTTTATTCCGAAGCCTGATCTTGCTTCTTTTTTTCCTCGCGCATCAGGTACATTTTGCGGCTGAGGGCGATTTTACCGTCGGGCGCAATATTTTTCACCACGATATCGATAATGTCCCCTTCATTGCAAATATCCGTCACCTTGTTGGTACGGGCCAGATCCAGCTCGGAAATATGTACCATGCCTTCCTTGCCCGGCAGGAATTCAACAAAGGCGCCAAAATCCTTAACACGCTTCACCTTACCCTTGTAGGCCTTGCCCAGTTCGGGTTCTTCAAGAAGCTTGTCGATCATGCCGCGCGCCTTATTGGCGCTTTCGCCGTCAACCGCGGCAATGCGCACCGTGCCGTCTTCCTCGATATCGATGGTAACGCCGGTCTCTTCGATGATGTGGCGAATGGTTTTGCCACCCGGCCCGATAACCATGCCGATTTTATCCACCTTAATCTTAAACTCGTAGATTTTCGGCGCATAGGGGCTGATATCTTCCCGGGGCTCGCTGATGGCCTTGTCCATCTCATCCATAATATGCAAACGGCCGACCCGGGCCTGTTCCAGGGCCTGCTCCATAATATCGCGCGAGATACCGTCTATTTTGATATCCATCTGAACGGCGTTGATCCCGTTACGGGTGCCGGCCACTTTAAAATCCATGTCGCCGAGGTGATCCTCGTCGCCCAGAATGTCCGAAAGCACCGCGATCTTATCGCCTTCCTTAACCAGACCCATGGCGATACCGGCAACGGCATTGCTTACGGGCACCCCGGCGTCCATCAGGGCCATGGAACCGGAACATACGGTGGCCATGGAAGAGGAACCGTTGGACTCCAGCACCTCGGAAACGATGCGGATGGTATAGGGAAAGCTGCCGTCCTTGGGCAGGATGGGTCGCAAGGCGCGTTCCGCCAGGTTGCCATGCCCCACCTCGCGGCGGCTTACCCCGCGGATAGGCTTGGCCTCGCCCGTGCAAAACGGCGGAAAGTTGTAGTGCAACATATAATCTTTTTTAGACTCGCCCTCGATGGCGTCCACAATCTGCTCATCGGAACCGGTACCCAGGGTAACCACGCCCAGCGATTGTGTCTGGCCGCGCGTAAAAAGCGCGGAGCCGTGCGCGCGGGGCAATATGCCCGTTTCGCAACTGATGGGACGGATATCCGTCAGGCCGCGGCCGTCCAGGCGCTTGCCTTCCTCGATGATCATCTTGCGCACTTCATCTTTTTCGATGTCATGCATAATTTCGCGGATATCATCCTCGCACTCGGGGAACTCTTCCTCAAGCGCTTCCATAACCGTGGCGTTGGCCGCCTTCAGCGCCGTGCGCCGCTCCTTCTTTTCCGTAAGACGGATGGCGTCGGTAATCAGCGTTTTGCCCAGTTCGGTCACCCGCTCTTCCAGACCCTCGGCGTATGTCTTTTCTTCAACATCGCGCATGGGCACGTTGGCTTCCTGCTTCATTTCCAGGATTACGCCCACCAGCTTTTTAATGGCCTCGTGAGCGGTGGTGATGGCCTCCAGCAAATCCTTCTCGGAAACCTCTTTGGCCTCGCCTTCCACCATCATGATCGATTCCGCGGAACCGGCCACGATCAGTTCGATATCGGCACGCTCCACCTCTGCCAGGGAAGGAAAGAGGACAAAGTCGCCGTCCACCCGGGCTATACGCACCGTGGCGATGGGACCGAAAAAGGGAATATCCGATATGGAAAGAGCCGCCGAGGCGCCCAGACCGGCCAATACATCGGCGTCGTTTTCATTATCCATGGAAAGAACCATGGCCATGATTTGCGTTTCGTTACGGTAATGCGGCGGAAACAGCGGGCGAATGGGACGGTCGATTACACGGGCGGAAAGGATTTCCTTTTCCGTGGGACGTCCCTCGCGCTTAAAAAAACCGCCGGGAATGCGGCCCGTGGAATAAAATTTTTCCCGGTAATCAACACTCAGCGGGAAAAACCCGGGGTCGCGCATCGACTCTTCGGCGGAGACCGCCGTTACCAATACAACGGTTTCGTTAAGGGTTACCGTTACCGCGCCATGCGCCTGTTTGGCCAGCTTGCCGCTTTCCAGGCGGATGGTCTTACCACCTATCTCTATACTTTTTTGAATCATTTATCCTCCAAGTGGACCACGGCTTAGCGACGCAGACCCAGTTCTTTGATCACATTACGATAGCGCATAATATCCACTTTAGTCAGGTAACGCAGCAAACGGCGGCGCTGCCCGACCAGCTTCAACAAACCACGACGGGAATGATGATCTTTTTTATGTGTTTTGAGATGTTCGGTTAAATATTTGATACGCTCGGTCAACAGGGCGATCTGAACCTCGGTTTTACCGGTATCATTTTCATTATCGCCAAATTTTTGAATAAGCTCTTTCATTTTATCTTCTGATAAAGCCATTATTCCTCCAAAATTATAAGATTAAACTCTGCTTTTTGTCTATGTTAAGTTGTTTGATGAGCGCCTCTTTCGAAGCGAATTTCTTTTCGTCGCGCAAACGTTTTTTAAAACGAATGGTCAGGGTATCTCCATATATCGTTTCGTTAAAGTTTAGGATATGCACCTCCAGAGCGAAGGCATTTTTATTAAATGTGGGGCGATATCCTATATTCATCATGCCTTTAAATATCCGGTTTTTATGGACAACATCCACGGCATAAACGCCCTCGCGGGGGATCAGCTTGTCCGCGCATTCCGGTTTTACGTTGGCCGTGGGGAAGTTGAGCAGCCGGCCCCGGGCGTCGCCGGGCACCACGGTGCCGCTCAGGCTGTAGGGATAACCCAACAGGGGCGTGGCCCGCGCCACGCGGCCTTCCGACAACAGACGGCGTATTTTGGAACTGCTGACCGCTTCGCCTTCCAGATGAAAGGCGTCCACCCGTTTTACATCAAAATGCTGTTTTTGGCTTAAGGCGGTTATGGCGTCATGATTGCCCCGCCGGTCCCGGCCAAAGGCATGGTCGTGACCGACCACCAGACATTTCAGATGCATCCGGGAAACGATATATTTTTCAAAGAACGCCTGATAAGACAACTTCGAGAAAGCCTCATCAAAACGGATGACCACAACATCATCCACCTTTTGCGCTTCCAAAAGCGCCATTTTCTCCTCAAAGGTGGTTAACAGCCTCACTTCCGGCGCCTTGCCGGATCGGGCCAACACCACCCTCGGATGCGGTTCAAAGGTTAAAACCGTACTTACCGCCTTGTGCCTTTCGGCCTCGGCGCGTAAAGTGTTTAAAATTTTCAAATGGCCCCTGTGCACGCCGTCAAACGTGCCTATGGTCAACACACGTTCCAGGCCCAGCGCCGTATCCATTCCCTGTATAATTTCCATCAGCCCGCCGCCTGCCGCTTCCATAAACCGTCAAACTCTTCCATGGTCAGGGCCTCTTCCAAAGCGTAATCGCCAATATGCGTTCTCCTCAGGGCCGCAAGTACCGCGGGCACCCTTAGGGCCTGCCCCAGGTCATGCGCCAGGGCCCGGATATAGGTACCCTTGGACACATGAAAGTCCACGGTCAGTTCGGGTTCGCTCCATTTTATTATTTCCGCGCTGTAAACATGCACCGGCACGGGAGTCCGTTCCACCTCCAGCCCCTTTCGCGCCGAGGCGTAAAGTCGCTTGCCCCGTACTTTTTTGGCGCTGAACATGGGTGGTAACTGCTCAATCTCACCCACAAAGGCATGAAGTTTTTCTTCAATGCCCCGCGGGGTCAGGCTAAACCCGGAAAGTTCTTCCGTGGTTTTCCCCGTAATGTCAAAACTGTCGGTGGCATAGCCGAAACGTATCAGGGCCCGGTATCTTTTGTCCCGCGCCGTAATGCGGGTCAGCTCCTTTGTGCCCCGCCCCACGCCGATGGTCATCAGCCCGGTGGCAAAGGGGTCCAGGGTACCGCCATGCCCCACTTTTTTTATGCCGGTTATGCCGCGTATTTTTTTACAAATATCAAAAGAGCTCCAGTCCGCCGGTTTGTCTATCAACAGCAAAAAACCCGGCTGTTCCCTCAGCCCTTCAAAATCACTCGTCTTTGTTACCAGGGGAATCATCATGAATCTTGTGAATCAGTTTATTGATTTTTTCCGCCTGATCGATAGTATCATCATAAAAGAAGCGTACTTCCGGCAACCAGCGCGATTTTATGACGGGTTTCAGTTCATTCCGTATAAAACCCGCCGAGCGTTTTAAAACGGCCGCGCTTTTCCTTTTCTGCTCTTCATCGCCCAACACGGTATAGTAAACGCTGGCTATCTTTAAGTCCGGCGATACCTTTACCAGGCTCACGGTAACATACCCTTTGTCGGGGTCTTGCAGCTTACGGTCGATAATTACGCTTATTTCTCTTTTAAGCACGCCCGCAAATTGGGTGGCTCTTCTGTTTGCCTGCATTATTTATATTCAAATCCATGATCAATGATTTCCGCTTCGTTGACGGAATCGACCAGGGCAAAGGCTTTTTGCAACACCTCGTCCGCATGGGCCCGCCGGTTGCTTACCACCGCAATGCCCAATCGCGCCCGTTGCCACTTTTCCTGCAACGCCGTTTCCGCCACGGAAACATTCAGTTTTTTTCTCAAACGATCGCGCAGGGAGCGGAGGACCATCCTTTTATATTTCAGGGAATCGCTTCCCGAAAGGTACAGCTCCAGTTCCAATATCCCCACGATCATACATTTTCAAGTTTACGCTTGGTTTGGGTTATTTCAAAGGATTCAATCACATCGCCAACCTTAAGGTCGTTGTAATTTTCTATCTGCACGCCGCACTCAAAGCCGGAGGCCACTTCCTTTACATCGTCCTTAAAGCGCTTCAGCGAGGCGATATTTCCCGTATAAATTTCAACGTCATCGCGAATAATGCGCACCTTGTTCTGGCGCAGTATCTTGCCGTCGGTTACATAACATCCGGCAATGGTGCCCACGCGGGACACCTTAAAGGTTTCGCGCACTTCCAGATGGCCGAGCACAACCTCATTCTCCTCGGGCCGCAACATGCCTTCCAGCGCCAGGCGTATGTCATTGATGGCGTCATAAACCACGCGGTAAATATGAATATCCACCCCTTCCCTGGCCGCCAGTTCCTTGGCCTTGGCATTGGCCCGCACATGAAAACCGATGATAACGGCATTCGAGGCGGAGGCCAGCAGAACGTCGCCCTCGGATATGGGCCCGACGGCCTTGCGCACCACATTAACCTCAACTTCCTGGGTATTCAGCTTGATCAGCGCGTCGGCCAGGGCCTCGGCGGAACCATCCACGTCGGCTTTTACTACAATATTCAGCTCCTGGGTCTCGCCCATCTTGATCTGCTCGGAAATCTGCGCCAGCGTTTTATGACGATGGGTTTTGGCTTCCTGCTCGCGATGGAGCTGCTGACGTTTTGTGGCAATCTCCCGAGCGCTGCGCTCATCCTTGCGCACCACAAAACGGTCGCCGGCCTGGGGCACTCCGGTAAAACCGACCACCAGTCCGGGCTGGCCCGGAGAAAGTTTTTCCATTTTCTGATCGCGCTCATCCAGAATGGCGCGCACCTTGCCATAGTACTGTCCGGTAACAAAATTATCGCCCACGCGCAGCGTGCCGGACTGAATCAGCACCGTGGCGATGGGGCCCTTGCCCTTGTCCAGACGGGATTCTATCACAAAACCCTGAGCCATCTTATTGGGATTGGCCTTCAGTTCCAGCAATTCGCTTTCCAGCAGAACCTTTTCCAGCAATTCCGGGATGCCTTTTCCGGTCTTGGCCGAAATTTCGGCGCACTGATAAGTGCCGCCCCAGTCTTCCACCAGCACATTACGCTCGGAAAGCTGCTGTTTAATACGCTCGGGGTTGGCCCCGGGCTTATCGATTTTGTTTATGGCGATAACAATTTTCACCCCGGCGGCCTTGGCATGATCCAAAGCTTCGTCGGTTTGCGGCATCACCGCGTCGTCGGCGGCAATGATCAGAATAACGATATCCGTCACCTGGGCGCCGCGCGCGCGCATGGCGGTAAAGGCCTCATGGCCGGGCGTATCGAGAAAGGTAATCTTTTTACCCTGATAATCCACCTCGTAGGCGCCCACGTGCTGGGTAATCCCCCCGGCTTCACCGCCGGCCACGTTAGACTCCCGCAGATAATCCAGAAGAGAGGTCTTTCCGTGATCCACGTGCCCCATAATGGTTACAATCGGCGGTCGGGGCTCCAGCAAAGCGGGATCGTCTTCTTCCTCTTCCTCTTCATCGTCTACAAATTCGGTCACCTTGTGTTCTTCAACCTTGTAACCGTATTCCTCCGCCAGAAGCTGAATCGTATCCAGATCAAGACGTTGGTTTATGGAAACCACCAGCCCCAGTTCCAGACATTTCATAAGGATCTCGGAAACAGGCACATCCATCAGGTTGGCCAGGTCATTGGCGGAAATAAATTCGGTTACCTCAATAACCTTTTCTTCAATCAGCTCGCCTTCAACTTCCTTAACCTTCTTTTTGTACTTGGGCTTTTTAGCCTTGGTATCCAAAGAGGCCAAAGTCTTTTTAAGCGTATCCTGAACCGCCTTGGCGTCTACATTTTTACGTTTTTGTTTTTTGCTTTTACGCTTACGGGCCGCGCCGTCGCCATCAATACCCAGAACGCGCAGATCGGGCTTTTTGGAAGCCTTCTTCTTACCATCCTTGCGGATCATTTCCAGGGCTTTTTGACGCTTTTTCTCCTTCTCGGAAAGGCTTTCCACCTCGGGCGCCTTTTCTTTTTTCTTTTTAGATTCTTGTCGCGGCGGGGTTTCGGCAACGGGTATTTTCGCCGGGGCGGGCTTGGGCCTTTTTGTTGGGTCCGTATAGGGTTCCTGCTTGCGTATCACCGGCTTGGCGGGCTTTTCCGGCTCCGGAGCCTGTTCTTCCGCGGGTTTTTCCGGGGTAACCGGTTTCTCCGTTTTGGCTGCTTCCCCCGCCTGTTCCTTTTTCCCGGCGGCGGCTTTCACTACTGGCTTGGGCTCGGGTTCCGGCTCGGGCTCGGGTTCCGGCTTGGAAAGCTCTTCCGCGCGCACCTCGATGGACTCCTTAATCGCCTTCAGGTAATCGGACTCCGCTTCCGAAGGCTTTTCCGCGGCGGCTTCCGCCTGAGCGCCGGCCTTCTCTTCCGCTTTAAGACTCTTTTTCTCGCGTCTTTTTTCCGCCTTGGCCTTATCCGTGGCAAAACGCTCAACAATCTCCAGATAGTCTTCTTCCGAGACCGCCGAGTTGGGTCCGCTGACCTTTACCCCTTTTTCAACCAAAAACTGGCTGATGGTTTCATGACCAACATTTAACTCTTTGCAAATTTTAAACAGTTTATATTTTTTAGCTGCCGCCATTTATTCTCCAAATATATTCATTATTCGCCGGACTCATCCGTTTCGAATTCCTGAATAATCTCCCATATTTTTTCCGCTGATTTAGGCCCTATGCCCGGCAAGGCCAACAGGCCTTCCATTTCCAATTCTTTTATTTTTCGCACATCGGTCACTCCGGCCTCGATCAGCTTATTCTTAATCGCGTCCGCCAGATCCAGCTCTTCCACCGAAGGCAGGGAAGCCGAGGCGCTTTCGGAGTCATATTCCGATTCCTTGATCGGTTCGATCTGATAGCCGGTCAACCGGGAAGCCAGACGCAGGTTTTGACCGTTGCGTCCAATGGCGATGGCCATCTGATCATCCGGCAAAACAGCCACGGCCATTTTCTCTTCGCGGTTTACAATGATCTTAAGGGGCTTGGCCGGTGTCAAAGCGCGCATGATAAAAATCTCCGGCTCCGACGA
Source organism: Calditrichia bacterium (assembly GCA_027006055.1). GTDB lineage: Bacteria > Calditrichota > Calditrichia > Calditrichales > J004 > J004. Next base: position 24,050 of record JALTKX010000286.1, read on the forward strand.
GTAGTTGATCACATCTATCTTTTCATTATTCAGCTCGCGGACGATGGCCTGTATGCGGCTGCCCTTGGTACCCACGCAGGCGCCCACGGGATCAACGCGACGGTCGATGGATTCCACCGCTACCTTGGCCCGGTCTCCCGGCTCGCGCACCACATTGCGGATGATAACGATGCCGTCGTCAATTTCATTAACTTCCAGTTCAAGCAGGCGTATCAAAAACTTACTGTCCCCGCGGCTGACGATAATTTCCGGCCCGCGGCCTTCGTTACGCACTTCCTTGATAATGGAACGTACCGTATTGCCGCGACGAAGACGTTCGTTGTATATCTGCTCTTCCCGGGGTAAAAATACCTCGGTCTTATCCACGTTGATATAGATGCCGCGCTTGTGAATCTGATGAATATCGCCGATGATGATCTCGCCGATGCGGTTTTCATATTCCTCAACAATATTCTCCCGTTCAAAATCACGGATCCGTTGGTTGAGGTTCTGCTTTGCCGATACGATCAGGCGCCGGCCGAACTCCTCGGGGTCAATCACTTCCACAATTTCCTCGCCCAATTCGGCGTCTTCATCTATTTTCAGGGCGTCTTCCAGGGTAATTTCGGTTACCGGGTCTTCCACCGTTTCCACAACCGTTTTTTCCTGATAGATTTCTATATCACCCTTGTCGATGTTCACAATAACGTCAAAATTTTCCGCGCTGCCGTATTTTTTTTCAATCATGGAAATAAAAATATTTTCCAGCATATCGCGAAGATTTTCTTTTTCAATCTTTTTATCTTTTGCTATCTGCGTGATAGCTTCCATAATCTCAAGATTCATTAGAGTCGATTACCTCCAGCATGTTACCATTGTAACTTTATCTTTGCTTCTATAATGTCCGGGCGGTTTATTATCATGCGTTTTTTTTTGTCCGCCAGTTCCAGTTCATTGTCATCAAAGCGCACCAGCTTTCCGCTAACCGTTTCGGTCAGCTCATCCGCTTTATATTTTACTTTTAGATTTCTCCCGATATTTTTACGGAACTGAAAGTCCTTTACCAGGGGCCTGTCCAGCCCCGGAGAAGAGACGTCTATCCGGTATTGCACGGGAAAGTCTTCATCTATGTCGATTTCATCCTGCAACGCGCGTGAAAGCCGCACGCACTGGTCCAGCGTAATGCCATCTTCCGTATCGGCATAGACCATGTAAACGGGCCGTTTCAGATCGCCTTTTACTTCAACATCCACCAGGATTACCCCTTGCCTTTTACAGGCTTTTTCCACAAGCGGTACTATTTTTTCCCGGAGGGACATAGCTACTCCATAAACAAAAAAAGTGGGCGGAACCCACTTCAAGTCGATAACTTCAAGCAAGCATTGAATTTAAGCCACCAATCCTGCTTATGCAAATTTTTAGAACGCTACTCAATATATTATGGGAGGCCGGAAAGGCGGATATTCCGGTAAGAGGGACAGGGATAAAAAAAGCACACCCGGGATATCCTCCGGGTGTGCGTTACGCGGAAGGCTTATAATGCGTTTTTGAAATTTTCCGAAACGGCTTCCCAGTTAATCACATTAAAGAAAGCGTTCAGATAATCGGGACGACGGTTTTGATAATTGAGATAGTAGGCATGCTCCCAAACATCGACGCCTAAAATCGGCGTACCTTTAAAGTCCGAGATATCCATCAGGGGATTATCCTGATTAGCGGTAGAACCCACCTTCAGGTTACCGCCGGCATCCACCACCAGCCAGGCCCAACCGGAGCCAAAGCGCGTGGCGCCCGCTTTTTTAAAGGCCTCGGCAAAAGCGTCAAAGGAACCAAAGGCGTCATCCATGGCCTTGGCCAGATCGCCCTCGGGACGACCGCCGCCGTTGCCGGACATAATTTTCCAGAAAAAAGAGTGGTTCCAGTGTCCGCCCCCGTTGTTCCTTACCGCGGTTTGTATTTCCGAGGGAACGGCGGAAAGAGCGCCGATCAGTTCATCCAGCGATTTATCCTCCAGACCCACGTTGCCGCTAATGGCGTTGTTAAGATTATTCACGTATCCCGCATGGTGTTTTCCATGATGAATTTCCATGGTGCGGGCGTCAATATGCGGCTCCAGCGCGCTGAAATCGTATGGCAGGTCAGGTAAGTTAAACGACATAATATCTCCTTGTTATAATATTTTAGAACTCTATAAAACCATTTCGGTGGTTGTTACGATTATAAAACCATCTGCTTAAAAAAAGTATTCCCGCAATTATTACCGGCAGGGCAAATAATGCCGCCAGAATCCGCGGAAAAACAATTACCGTAATTCCGAACAGTACCAAACCCAACCCGATCCAGGGGAAGGATTGTCCGAAATTAGAAAAATTTCCCTGATATCTCTTTCTCATATTTTTTTCCTTTAATTCATTAATGATGCCTGATTTCTTCCGGGGGCAACGGCCATGTATTCCATCAGAGCCATATTTTCATCAATGTGGATAATGAAATCCAGATTGCCCCGCTGCTCTTCCTTTTTCAATCCGCCCTGTTTTATGCTCAGGCGCTGCCCTTCGCTTACGCGCGGCGGAATTTGCAAACGCAGGGGCTTTCCGTCCGGCCCGGCAAAGGTGCGCACGCAGCCGGAATGGGCCTCGGCGGGACTTACGGGCAGCTCCGCGATGACATCCAGCCCCTCAATACGGTAAAACGGATGATCGAGAAGGCTCACCTGCAGGATGAGCTCGCGGCCTTGCCCGCCACGCGGCCGGCCGCCCCGTATATCCTTAAGGCGGAGCAACTGACCGTCATGCAGCCCCTTCTTCAGGTTCAGCTTAACGGTGGCGCCGCCGGACAACCGTATTTTTATGCTTTTGCCCGAAAGAGCCTGTTCCAGCGTTAAGGGCAGTTTTTTATAATGGGTTTCTCGCGCCATATTTTTTCCCATAGGTTTATTTACAGGAAGTAAACATTCAACATTCGTGCCATATTTAGCAACCTTCTTTATAAGTTATTGTAAATATGAAACTTATAAAAGTTCCATCCCCATACCCGCTCATTCATGCCCTGACATTCAGGCCGATCCACCGCGTCTTTCCGGCTTATTTGACACGCGCCGGGACAGGTAGTGGCACACCTTCTATCTTTATCAGTTCGGAGGTTATATGACCGACGATAATTTTACTGGTCATTTGCACGGGAAGGCGCAGACGGTCGTCGGTTAACCATATTTTCAGGCTGCCCTTTTTCTTAAAAAGGCCTTCGCCTTCTATCATCGGTTCCACCACTATGCAACGGAAGGTACCCGCTTCCACTTCTATCGTTTCCCGTTTATGTACAACCACCCTCAGGTTATAAACCTTTTTCTTTTCATGATTTACAAGATACTGGGATTTACCCGGCTCCAGGGATAAAAGACGCACATAATAAAAGGAGGAAAGAACATCCTGGGCATAAGGCGGCACGGTTACCTCATACTTCTTACGGCTGCGCACCCGCATATTATTGTGATAGCGGGTTTCCTCAACCCGGGCCAGGGAGTCTCGGGGAAGGTAGTCGGTCAGTAAATCCGCCTTATAATTTCCCTCCCGCAGTTTTTTTTCAAACCGCAAGGGATAAAAGCCGTCGGGCACCACATAGGAATTAACCTCATCGCGCACCTTGTATATCCAGTCGAAACCGCTGGCGCTTCTGGCCGAGGTTCTAAAACGGTAAACGGGAATGGAATCCCGGAACTGGGTTTTATGCACTTCCATCACCGCCTTGCCGGCCGTAATAAAGCCGTAACGCAGGCGGAAGGTCAGCTTCTCGCCATCATGGAAAGGCAGCGGCCGGTTTAACGTGTCGACGGAAGCGGAATCGCTCTCCGCCGGGTCCGGAGACGGATAGGCCCAGGTCACGATAAACAGGAGTATTATAAACATACTTTTTAACATAGAGTGTCCCAAACGTTTAAATAGTATCAGCAGAATAAAAAAAAATGCAATATAAAAACATTTTTATTTTTTTGGCCCCGTTTCTAAATTAACTTTTTTCAACCAAAAGACGCCGGTCTATACGTTTTGCAGAGTCTCAACCATGGATACCCAACCCGCGTGCTATAAAAACCGGAGCGGTGGCAAACCCTGTTTTTCTATGTATAAATTTCTTCCCGACATACAAGCAAGCGAACCGATATCCCCGGCGCGCCCCTCCTTCGCTTTCCGGGGAACAGCGGGAGTCCCATGCGCATAAGCCTTTGGGTTCCCAACCTTATCGTCCCCCTGGAAACATACATGATTACCCAGATCAGGGATCTGTGCGATCAGGGCCATGAACTGCGCATAATAGCCTTTGGCCGCCTTAAGGGAATACCGCCATACCGGGACGAGAACTATCCCGTTTTTGAACAGGCCCTGAACATTGCGCCGCCGACCAACGACCTGAAAAAAGCCCGGGCCATGCTTATGGGATTTTTTAAATCCCGCCACAAAAAAAAACTTTTAAACAGTTTAAACGGAAAACGGTTCGGGCGACTGACACACAAATTCTATTTAAGCTGGTATCTTATGGCCCTGGAAGCTCATGACTCCTTTGGAGAGGATTTGATACTCTGTCACTTCGGGCACATAGGCAATGTGGCGGCGGGACTGCACAGGCTGGGCTGTTTAAAAACCCGTTTTGCCACCTTTTTCCATGGTTTTGATTTTCACCGGCTGGTTCCCCGTTACGGCGCTGCCTTTTACAAACTGCTGCGTGAAAGCGGTTTTCCCGTTTTTGCCGCCAGCCGCCATTTAAAAAACGGCCTGCGTGATATCGGCTTTCCCGAAGAGACCACCTTTGTACACAACATGGCCCTGAACCCGCTGTTTTTCAATCCGCCGCCGCCGGAGGATAAACACTTACGGCCACGGCCGTTAAAGCTAATAACCGTGGCCCGCCTGGAAAGGATTAAAGGCCTGCACTTGGCCATCCGGGCCCTGGCCCTGTTGCACAAAGAGGGCGTCGCTTTCGAATACACCATCATCGGCGACGGCGCGGAGAAAGGGGCGCTGGAATCCCTGACCCGGCAAGAGGGGCTTTCCGGCTCCGTCCGTTTTTTTGGGGCCCTGAGCAGCCCGGAAATCAAAGAGCACCTGGACCGTTCGCACCTCTTTCTGCTGCCCAGCATTATCGATGAGGGTGGCAATCCCCTGGTTTTGCAGGAAGCCCTTGCCCGGGGTCTGCTGGCCATTGGCAGCAGGCGCGGAGGTATTCCGGAACTGATCGGCAAATGCGGATGGCTGATGGATGACGAGACCCCCGGGGCATTGCTTAAGGCCATAAAAGCCTATCTTGGAACACCGGCGGAGGAAAGGGCCCGCCGTCAAAGGGATGGGCAGCGTAAAATAAGAGAATCCTTCGATATCCGCGCGCTTAACCGCGACCTGCTGCGCATATGTTTGAGGTTCCCGGCATGAAGCAAAAATCCTATGCTGTCTTCGAAACGGGTTTTATTCAACGCTGGGACGAAAAGATAACCCGTCTGCGTCTGAAAATAGACCACCCCTGGCTGGACTTCTTTTTTAAATATACAGCCAATCCGGATAAATACCCCCTGTTTTACGTTCCGGCGCTTTTAGCCTTTTTGGCGTATATTGCAGCTTCCGGGAATGCGGCCCTGCTTATTGACGCCATCGTTTTGATTCTTCTTAGCGATCAGGGCGCCTCCTGGCTTTTAAAAAAGCGCATCCGCCGCTACCGCCCCGGCTCCTGGTATCTGGGCCCGGAACAGGACGCCGAGGCTGCCATGGGCCATCGACGGGGATTCCGCGAGCGTAAAATATTTGACAAATTTGAGGGCTATGAGCGAAATTCCCACAGCGCCATGTGCAGCAGTCACGCGGGTAATTTTTTGGCTTTCGGACTGTTGTTGCAACACGCCCTGTCCGCCAGCGGCTGGCTGTTGCTGCCCTTTGTTCTGGTGGGCGTGGGGCGCTGGTATATCGGCGCCCACTGGGCCAGCGACATTCTGGCCGGCTGGCTGCTGGGTTTTTTGGCCTATTGTATTGTAATTAATTTGGGAACAGGAACATGGCTGTTAGCATTGCTGTCGTAATTCCGGTATATAACGCCTCGGTATATCTGGACTACGTTCTGGAAAGCCTGATGACCCAAACGGTTCGTGCCGATGAGATCATTTGCGTGGATGACGGCAGTACCGATGACTCCGCGGCGATCATCGAAAGGATACAAGAGCGTTACCCGGAGGGGAACCTGCGCCTGATCCGCCAGGCCAACAGCGGCACGGCGGCAGCCTGCAACGCCGGGGTTGAGGTCGTTCAAAGCGACTATATCATCATTTTGGGCAGTGATGACATTTTACTGCCCACACGCATCGAAGAGGATAAGCGTGATTTGGAAAACCGCCCCCTGGATATGCTGTTCGGCCCCAGCTATACCTTTGCCGGGGATCACCGGCAGTTACATTTTTTAAAGAAAAAACATGAAATGAACCTGGCACACATCGACAAAGACCCCGTTGTTAACGGCTTGCTGAAAAAACTGCATATCCCCACCAACGCCGCCACGCTAAATACCGGGGTCTGGCGCAAACTGGGCGGTTACGATGCCACCATCGCCTATTCGGAAGACTATGATTTCTGGATTCGTTTTTTTTGCACCCGTCCCAAAATCGAATATCGCCACACGCCCCTGTCGGCCTACCGTTTTTCGGCGGATCATCAAAGCAAATCCAAGCATCTGGATAAAAAGATTCTTTCGCGCATACAGATCGCCGAAAAGTTTTTTAACAACAGCGCCTGCCGGGAGTACCACTATTTAAAACCGCAAACGCTGACCGTTATGTACGAAACCCTGGCCCACG
>JALTKX010000287.1 GCA_027006055.1 Calditrichia bacterium
TTGGCCTGGCCGGGGTGGGCATGGCCATCGGCTTTGTTATCTTTCAGCGCAATCAAAAAATATTCGGTGATATGGGACTGGCCCCGGAATCTTCCCTAAAACCCTTTTTCCTGGGATTGAACAAAATCCATTTGACCTTTATCGGCGCCTTGCTGATTGTGCCCCTGTTCATGCTGCTGCTCAACCAGAATGCCTGGATGAGCAGCCTACTAGGTATGGCCGGGGCTATCGTTTTGGTGGTGGTAGGCTATACGGCGGTTAAAAGCGGGCAGGTGGAGCGTGACCGCCTGATCGTAGCCATGGTTTTAACCGTCTATTCCATTTTATTCTGGTCGTTCTTTTTCCAGGGCGGCTCCTCGCTTACCCTTTTTGCCGACCGCAATATCGACCGTAATCTGTTTGGCTGGACCGTCAAGGCCTCCATGCTGGAGAGCGTGAACCCCATGTTTATTATTTTGCTTTCCGGCCCTTTTTCCGCCATGTGGGTCAGGCTGTCTAAAATAAACAAAGAGCCCAGCACGCCGATGAAGTTTGTTTGGGGAACCTTATTGCTGGGCGTGGGTTTTGGCATCTTTGCCCTGGGCAGGATGTTTGCGGTAAACGGACTTATCCCCTTTGCCTTTTTGATTCTGGGGTATCTGGTATATACCATGGGCGAGCTATCCATCTCTCCGGTGGGCTTGTCGATGATTACCAAACTTTCTCCCGATAAAATCGTCGGTTTTATGATGGGCGTCTGGTTTCTCTCGGCGGCTTTTGCCAATCACATTGCCGCCTTCATCGCCAAGTTCACCAGTAGTGGCGGAGCGGGCGTAACCGACGCGGTCTCTTCCATGAACGCCTATACCTCCGTGTATATGGATGTTTTCTGGATCAGTATCGGGGCCAGCATGATCATGTTGCTGCTCCTGAAACCCTTGAGAAAGATGATGCATGGCATCCACTAAACATAACTTTTAAATGAATAAGGGAAAGAAATCATCGATGTCGGAAAATATAAACAACTACGGCCCGGATGTGGATTTTATCACTGTGGACGATCGCCGCTATATCATCATAGGCACGGCGCATATCTCGCGGGAGTCCGCCGACCTGGTGCGAAAGGTCATTGAAAACGAGCAGCCCGATACCGTCTGCGTGGAGTTGGACCCGCAACGCTACAAAGCCCTGGCCGAACAAAAAAAGTGGCAAAATCTCGATCTAAAAACGGTTATCCGGGAAAAACAGCTCACCACCCTGTTGATCAACCTTTTGCTGGGTTCCTACCAAAAGCGCATGGGCGAAAAACTGGGCGTAACCCCGGGGCTCGAACTTCTGGAAGCCACCCGGGCGGCGGAGGAACACAATATCCCCGTGGAGCTGTGTGACCGTGATGTGCGCATCACCCTGCGCCGGGCCTGGGCCGCGCTTTCCTTTTGGGAAAAAATGCAATTCATGTCCTCGGTGATGGCCAGCGCCTTTAGTGATGAAGAGATTTCCGAGGAGAAGCTGGCTGAAATCAAACAAAAGGATGCCCTTAACGAGATGATGCGTGAAATGGGCGAGGCCATGCCGCGGCTCAAAAAGTCGATCATCGATGAGCGTGACGCCTATATTGCCGAGAAGATGCGTCAGGCCAAGGGACACACCATCGTCAGCGTGGTGGGGGCCGGGCATAAGGCAGGCATCATCGGGCTGTTGCAGTCCGGGCGGAATGTCAATCTGGAAGAGATAGAAGTTATCCCGCCGCCCTCCGTCTGGCCTAAAGTCATCGGCTGGGGCATACCGGTTGTCATTCTGGCTTCCATCGGCTGGATCGGCTACGACAAAGGCCTGGCCGAAGCGGGCGACAACGCCCTGTTCTGGTTTCTGGTTAACGGCATACCCAGCGCCCTGGGGGTTATCGCCGCCCTGGGCCATCCCTGGGCCGTGCTCTCCGCCTTTTTGGGCGCCCCCTTTACCAGCCTGAGCCCGTTGATCGGCGCGGGCTATGTGGCCGCCTTTGTACAGGCCTACTTCACACCACCCCTGGTGCATGAGTTCCAAAGCGTTTCCGAAGATGCCAGTAAACCGCTAATGTGGTGGAAAAACCGCCTGTTGCGTATTTTTCTGGTTTTTATCCTCTCCGGCCTGGGCAGCTTTTTAGGCACCTGGCTGGGGGTGGGAAAAATCGTCTCCGCCATCTTTTAGACGGAGCCCTTGCCGGGAGAACCGTTTATTTTAGCTTTATCGTAATCGGGTCCATGGTACTGCTCCGGATGCACAGCAAGCCGTAAACCGTTTCCCCGTCCCCAACCTGGCGGGTAAGAATGTTCTCCGTGGTCAGGTTTTTCTTAAAGGCTGAGTTGGCCGAGGAGGCATAAATCATATTGCCAAAGGCAATTCCCGGCCCGACGGCCAGGCCAATGGGATAGTTGTCTGTATTGTCTTCCCGGCTTATGGTTAAATTCATCGGAGTCAATAATAAATAAAACAAATAGCCCAGCGTTCCCTGTTTTAATTGTGACTCAACCTGTTTGGGACTAACGGTTTCGACCGGTTGCCCGTTTTTCAGAAAAAGTACATCTTCCCCGATATCCAGTTTACGGCCTGTTTCATTTTTAATCTTTACCGCCAGGACCTTTACCGGACTCTTTATCTCTTTTTTAGAGTAGTCATCATTATCCGTTTCACTGAGTACATTGTAAAAATAGGAAAACCGGAGACCCTCTTCGGTAAGCTTATTGCTGTAAGCGATCTTTTCCGGTTGCATATATTTATACCCCGAGGCACATGAGTTTAAGGCGATCGTTGATACAATGATAAGAATGATAGAAACTGAACGCATATTATTCCTCCTGTTTTTGTAATAGCAAGCGGGTAAAACTATTTTTAACCAGTTAGTTTTTGATTAATTAAACAAACACCATGCCAGGGGAAATAAGGAGCAATATGGGTAAAATACGATATCTTTGTTTACAAAACCGCTTTATGGTCTATAAACATCGTTTACATTTTAGTGTCAATGGGACCTTATGTAAATAAGCTTTTCCGATTAAGGCTTTGCCCGGAACCGGTTGGTACCTGCTATGATTTTTAGTGTGTATGTGCTTTATGGATCGCTTATCCGCGCAGTTTCACCGGACTATTTATTGTGTGAAGGCTTGGGAGAGAAAAATGGCAAACGTTTGGCCGGGTTCCTATGTATAGGGTACGATGTAGAGGGCCTGGTTCATGGGATTGATATCGATATAAACCTTGACCCCGTATACCTCTTCGATAACGGGAAACAGCAAAACCTCCTTTGGCGCCCCATCCTTCAGGATGTGTCCCCCGTGCATCAGGATCAGCCGGTCACAATACTGGGCGGCCAGGTTGATATCATGGGTTACCACCAGGATGGTTTTTCCACGTTCGGTGCAGAGTGTTTTAAGCAGACCGTATATCTCCTGCTGGTGGCGGAGGTCCAGGGCGGAGGTGGGTTCGTCCAGCAACATCCAGTCGCTTTCCTGGGCCAGGGCGCCGGCGATAACCGCGCGCTGCTGTTCGCCGCCGCTTAACTGGCGGAAGGGACGGTGAGCATAGTGTTCCATGCCGGTTAAGGCCAGGGCCTGCTCCACGGCGGCACGATCCTCCCCGGGACTGCTGCTAAAGGCGCTCTGGTGGGGAAAGCGACCCGTCTCCACCAGTTCCCTTACGCTAAAATCAAAATGAGCCTCTATATTCTGCGGGACGTAGGATACCCTGAGGGCCAGCTCCCTGGCACTTAAGGCGTTAAGGTCATAATCGTCCAGGGTTACCGTACCTTGGTAATGGCGGTACAAACCGTTTAACACCTTTATAAGACTGGATTTTCCCGAACCATTGGGGCCGATGATGCCCACATATTCACCCCGGCGCACCGTCAGATTCAGTCCGCGCAAAACCGGTTCTTCCGTATAGGCAAAAGAGAGATTGGTAACCTTGAGCATAATAAAAAAAGCCGGTCGGCGACCGGCTCAAAAGTTATTTATCACATTTACTGTAACCGCATTCCGGGTTGACACAGGTTAAACAGCCGTTTTCCATCTTCACGCTGCGCTGGCTGCAATCGGGACAAAGTTGAAATTCCGTATTGGTTGCCAAAACCGCCTCGGACGGCGCGGCGCTCTCCGAGGCTACGGTGACGGTCTTTTTCTCCATCATGCCGATTTCTATAAAAAAGCGCTCGATGATGTCGGCCACCTCGGAATAGAAGGAATGGATAAATTTACCGTTACGATGGTAACCGCCATTGGGGTCGTGGATGCTGCTCAGCTCTTCCAGAATAAAGCGCGGATCCGAGGATTTGCGGAAGATGGCCGAAATCAGCCGGGTCAACACCGCATATTCCGCGTTTTTGGTCAGGTCTTTACTGTTGATAAAAATTTCGATGGGCCGCTTGCGTCCGTTTTGCTCGATATAGCCGAGGGTGATATAGACGCTGTGCTTAACAAAACCGCTGCGTAACTTGTAAACACGGGCCTCCACCACATTGGGCCTGTCCACGATATGTTCGGTTACATGGTCAAGCGGCTCTTCCTGTTTTACTTCCGTAATTTCAAATTGGGTGTCATCAATCCGAATCATTCTGGTCTCCTAATCTTGTACGGTCAAAAATTCAATTTCGGGTTGGTGCCGTTTTATGTAATGGTAAACGGTGGTCAGGTCACCGTTGGGCAGAACCAATATTTCATCGCCCTGCGCTTCGATCTCCTTGTCCGCGCTGAGTTTTATTTTAAACAGTTTTTCCTTGGCGTCCTGAAATTCCGTTTTTTGCGATTCCACGCTCAGGATGGGGAAGCGGCTGCCGTCGCGATAGATGGTGATGCCCTTCAGACCCTTCTTCCATGCGCTCAAATATATATCGGAGATGGTTTCCGGTTCAATATCCTCGGCCAGGTTCACGGTGGATGAAATGCTGTGATCCACATAGGTTTGGCAACGGCCCTGAATATCCACCCGTTTTTGGGGCACGATATGATGGGCGGTTCTGAAAAAGTAACTGGGCAGATATTCGGTCAACTCCGCCTCGGTTTGGGCGTTGGCTACCTTGTCGCCCAAATCATGCAGATCGATATAGGCCTGGATGGTGGAGTGAAAGACCTTAAAGAATTTATTGCCAAAGGATTCCGAGCGACGCGTGTAAAAAAGGGCAAAAATAGGCTCTACTCCACTGCTGACGCCCAGGTAGTTTTTGTGACCATTCTTATAACTCAACACGATATTGCTGATGGAGCCGGTAGGGGCGATAGCCAGAATGGCGATGTTGCGCAGACCGTTTTCACTGATCATCTTGCGCGTTTCCTCGCTGAGCGCCTCGTTAAAGAAAGGCCCCTGGCTGTATTGTTCATAATCCCAGATCGGCGAGGCCCCTTTTTCCGCGGCCAGTTGGGCCGAGGCCTGATAGGCGGTGTTGGCGATTGTCTTCATCACCTCTTCCACCAGACGGATGCCTTCATCGGAGTCATAGGAAATACCCAGTTGATTGAGCATATCGGCGGTGCCCATAATGCCCAGCCCCAGGCGGCGGGTTTCGGCGGCGGCCTTGCGCTGTTTTTCCAACGGGTTCAGTTTTTCGTTCCAACTGACCACATTGTCCAGAAAGCGTACCGTGGTGCGCGTCACCTCCTTAAGCAGCTCCCAGTCCAGCCGGGCACGGCCGCTAAAGCCGTTGGTCACCATGCGCGAAAGGTTTATGGAACCCAGGTTACAGGCGCCTCCGTCTTCCAGCGGTACCTCGGCACAGGGGTTGGTGCTGGCAATGGGACGGCCCACATAGTTGGAGGGCGAATACCTGCTCATGCGGCTCCAGAAAATAATGCCCGGTTCCGCCGTGCGGTAGTTGCCTTCCACAAAGGTGTCCCATACCTGGCGGGCCTTGATCAGCTTGCGGATTTCGCCCGAGGGCTCCGATCCGAAATAAAGGAGAAAATCGCCGCTGTACCGTACCGCCAAATCATAGGGTTCGTTTTCCATGGGGATAATGTAATCGCCGTAAACATCGCGCTTATAGGCGTCTTCCAGGTCGGCGGCCTTGATATGCTTGCCTGTAAGTTTAAAAATGTGATCATTGAGATTGTTGATGCCGGCAAAGGCCTGATCCAGCTCATACTCCTCGATGTTTTTCGAAGGAATATTGATGGAGTAATGAAAACCGTCGTCCTGATAGGCGCGGTTGAGGGTGTTTTTATTGTAACGGCGGTAAACCAGCAGTTTGTTGGCGCCGTAGCGTTTTTGCTCTTCCACGGCCTGCATAAATTCATCGGACACCTTGATGCTGATATTGGCAAAACGCACCTGGGTGTTTTCCATAACCTGTTTTTCAATTTCCCGCAACTGGCTTTCATCAAACTTACCGCTCCAGCGTATCTGCTCCACAATCTGGTCGGTTACCCAGTTAGGGATTTTTTTAACACGGATAAACTCGTTAATATCGGGATGTTTAACGTCGATGGTCAGCATCAGCGCGCCGCGACGGCCACTTTGGCCGATAAGTCCGGTGGTCAGGGAATACAACTCCATAAAGGAGACGGCGCCGGTGGAACTGTCCGCCGCGTTATGCACCACGGAATGTTTGGGACGCAGGGGGGAAATATCCACGCCGATACCCCCGCCATAGGAGTAGGTGCGGGCGCACTCATAGGCGGTGTTATAGAGCGACTCGATATTGTCTTTCTGGATTTGGGAGACAAAACAGTTGGCCAGGGTTTTCAGGCGATAGAGGTCGCCCGCGCCGGCCAGCACCCGACCACCCGGGACAAAATAACCTTCCCACAGAGCTTTGTAATATTTGCGGCCCCACTCCTCGGCCTTGGTTTTGTTTTTTTCGATGGCGCCCACAAAGGAGGCTAAACGCAAAAACAGGTCTTCCGGGCTTTTTTCCACCAACTCACCGTCAAGGTTTTTCAGAAAGTATTTTTTTTCATAAATGTTTTGAGCCAGGTCATTCCCGCAAAGGTAGTCATTGTTGGGATGTACCGGCAGGGCGCCATCCTGTTGCAGGGCGCGCAGGGTGTCATAGAGGTTTTTATATGCCGATAGTTCCTTTTCGGATAAAAGTTCGTTATGCTTGCCTTTATGCTCAAACATCTCTGATACCATAGCCTGTCTCCTAATAATGTACACAATACGGCGGCGACCCGGGTACAAGGTCTAACATATTGTTTTTATGATGTTTATCTAAAATCCCTAATTCGTGCAGTTACCAATACGGGGACAAAAAGAACTGTTTGCTTTAGGTTTGTTTTTAGCTCAGTGCGTTTAGCAATATCGTAGTTTCATTTACCAGATTCAAGACTAATTTTGAATTATTTTTTGGTGAATTTAACGATCGTTGTGATATTGCTGCGAACTTTTTGACCACTTTTTATATCGGCTTTTGTAATCAACATTTTAAAAATTTCTGCCGGAAAATTATAAAATTCTTAACTTGCCCCCAATCTTTCAAAATCCCTTACTTAAAAAAAAGGATTCGTCATGCGCCTGTTCAGTTTTGTGCTGTTAGCGGCCCTTTTGGGCTGCCGGCAGGAACAGCAGCCCGTCTTCCATGGCCGTACCATGGGCACCACCTACTCCATCATCCTGGCCGATACCGTCCTGGAGCAGGCGGCGCTGAAACGGCTTTCCGGCCGCATGGAACAACGGCTAAGGGAAATAAACGCCTCCATGTCTACCTATATTCCGCAAAGTGAAATCTCCCGTTTTAATAAAAATCCGGACCTCAAGCCGCGACCCGTATCCGCGGAGTTTATGTATGTGGCGCGCATGGCAAAAAAAATATACCAGGTCTCCGGCGGCGCCTATGACGTCACCGTGGCCCCGTTGGTGGACGTGTGGGGCTTTGGCAAAAAAGGCCGCCGCTTCAGTCCGCCCTCCCGGTCGGTCATAGACAGCGTGATGCGTTTTGTCGGCATGGACAAGCTGATCTTCGGGGAAGATTATCTGCAAAAAACAACCCCCGGCCTGCAACTGGATTTCAGCTCCATCGCCAAGGGCTACGGCGTGGATGAGATTGCCCGTCTTTTACGGAAGGAGGGCTTTGACAATTTTCTGGTGGAAATAGGAGGCGAGGTGGTTGTGCGCGGCTATAAGAACAGGCATCCCTGGCGCATCGGCGTGGACAGGCCCGATACCTCCCTAATGGTCAACCATAGCCTGCAACGCATACTACAGGTAACGAACACGGCCGTGGCCACCAGCGGAGATTACCGCAATTACTTTGTATCACATGATTCACTCTATTCCCACACCATGGACCCGCGTCTGGGCCGGCCCATAGTTAACCATGTGGCCTCGGCTACGGTCATTGCCCCCAACTGTACCCTGGCCGACGCCATGGCCACCGCCCTGATGGTTATGGGACCGGAGAAGGGGCTGAAGTGGGTGGAGGAGCAAAAGGGAATTGAGGCCATGCTGATTATGCGCCGGGGTAAAAACTATAAGGTTATCGAAAGCAGCGGTTTCAGCCGCTATGAGGTGAGCGATTAAACGGCCGGCCGCCTTTAGCTCTTCTCTCTGTCGCGGTTGTACTTCTCTTCCGAAAGAATCTGCACAATCTTATGTAAAAGCTGAACATCCCGCTGTTCCGGCCGGGCCCGGCCGATTAGCCGCCGGAAGCGGGATAAAAAGGTATCCATGTCGTCACGGGGTATGAAAGACGTTCTTTCGATGGCCTGCCGCAGATGGAGATAGAGGTGTTCCAGTTCGGCCTGGGTTGCCGGTTCAAGCTCCTTCTGCGCCGGGTGCTTTTTTTCCGACCGTCGATACAGGGTGTTACAGTAAATCATCGCTGCCTGGGCCAGATTTAAGGCGGGGTTTTGCGTGGCGATGGGAATCGTGGAGTGCAGGCCGCACAGGCTGAGATCGGCATTATCCAGTCCGTTGCGCTCACTGCCAAAAACAAAAGCGGCCCGCAGGCCGTCGGCCAGGCCAAAGGTTTTTTCCGCCGCCTCTTCCGGTGTGATCAGGGGAAGGGCATTATGGCGGCGGCGCATGGTGGTACCCACCACCAGGTGGCAATCGGCCACGGCCTCCCCAAGGCTGTCAAACCGACCCGCTTCCAAAACAATTTCCCGGGAACGGTGGGCCATGCGCCGCATATCGGCATGATCGGTCTCGCA
>JALTKX010000288.1 GCA_027006055.1 Calditrichia bacterium
AATAATGCACATCCGCGGGAGACAGGGCGCGCTTATAGATTTCAGTGGCCATGTTATAGCCTTCTTCAAGCTGCCCGGTATTGTAAAAGGATTGTATGTAAATCAAAATCAGGTTCCGGTTCAGACGCCGATGACGCTCCACCACCTTAAGGTCTGTGATGACGGTAAAGTATTTCCCCCATTCAAACATAAGCCGGGCATGTTCCTTAAAAAATCCGCTTTTCAATTTCAACTTGTGTTTCCGGGCCAGTTTTTTATAGTCGTCCAATAGGTTTTTCGCGATACTGAATTCACTCATCTGGATATAGGCTTCAGCGGATTTCAACAAAAGCTTTAACTTTTTACTGTTTTGGGCAAAGGCTTTCTGATAGTAATCAACCGCCTGTTCAAACTTTTTTTGGGCAAAATTGAGATCGCCCAGCTTTTCCAGAACGCCATCGTAATGGGAGCGCAGGCTCAGGGCGTTCCCATAGGCTTTTTCCGCGGGGCCCGGCCTTTCGAGACGGGCAAGGATATCTCCTTTCAGTTCGTAATATCCCGCAATGCGGTTGTTGGCCTGTATGGTCGTATCGATATACCCCAGGGCCCGGCCGTATTCTTTCTGTTGAAAGGCATCCAGCGCCTTAGAGTAATACTTTAGGGCATCGGCCCTGTTTATGCGGGGTGCATTCCCCGCGCAGGCCGTTAGCAAAAGGGCTATGGTAAGCGCGCCAAGAGTTTTCATCAGTTATTCTTCAGTAATAGTTGATTCAGCCAGTCGTAAAATTGCCGGTAGAGGGTGCTATTGGCAAAATCCTCCTGCCGGCGTATGTAATTGGAAAAGCTTTTTTTAATCTCCAGCAGAAAGGCAATGTCTCCTTCCGCCAACCACTGCTCTACTTTATTGCGGATGATTTGTTCATTCCCCTCGCTAAAAACCCTGCTGACCAACCTCGCGGCAACTGCCTGCATCAGCTTGTCATCGCTGTTTTTATAGTGCTCCAGGTAGCCGGCAACCTGATCGAAATCCTGCCGGGCGGAATATTCCAGCGTTTGCATGCAAAACTGCCGCAGGTTCTGATCCTTATCTTCCAACAGCGTTTCCATAATAATCTCATAACCGTCTTTCGGGCCATACCGCCCGATCATTTCGGAGAGAATGCTTTTATCCTGTATGGCTTTATGGTAGTCGTTTTCATAATAACTGTCGATAATGGCGGTTAATTCGGAATAATAACTGTCATCAATATCGGTGGGACTGTCCAGATTGAGTTGCTTGCACAACCGGATCAGAAGCTGAGAAGCCGTTTGAACCTTGCGCGCGTTAGGCTTTGTCGTCAGGTAAAAATCGTGCAAATGTTGAAGATTTGACATCATTGATCCGCTGTTATTGCTCAAAAGTGATAAATTTAACCAAGAATCGTTTCCATTACAATGCGTTATGTCTCATAAACTCTTTGTTTTTAGGGGCTTATGTAACAGCAGAAAATAATATATCAGGGACAGGCCCGTATTCTCCAGAACTTTACGCCAGCCGATACGGCCGTCACCGAACAGAGCCACGCCGCATCCGCAATCCATGTCGAATCCGCGGGCAAAAGCCAGCGTTACCATGAGTGTAAAAAGCACAAGTAAAAAAAGGCCCCAAAACCGGGTGGCCGTTTTCATAATACCGGCCAGCAGAAAAAGACCGACGAAAAGCTCCAGCCAGGGCAGGATGATGGCCGGCAGGTTGCTCAGGCTGTCCGGCAAAATCTGGTACCGGCGGATTACCGCGGCAAATTCCGCCGGGTGCATTATTTTGGGATAGGCGGCAAACATAAAGTAGAAACCGAAAAAGAGGCGGCCCAGCAGCTCCGGCCAGCGTTTCAGTCTTAAGGCAATATCCTTATGCATTATTTAACCTCAACGGGATATTTGGCCGCCGTCCAGGCCTTGTAGCCGGGTTTAAACACGGCAACGTCCGTAAAGCCCGCCTCGCGCAAACGGTCGGCCAGGCGATCGGCCTGCGGACATGTCGGGCTGAAGCAATAGGTGATCAGCGGCTTGCCTTTATCAAATCCGGCGGTCAGGCTGTCCAGAAAGGTGGTGTTGTAGGGAATGCTGACGGCCCCCGGCAGGTGTCCCCTTTTATAAAAACGGTCATAGCGGGCATCCAGGATGGTGATCCGGCCCTCGTCAACGATCTTTTTCATTTCATACAGGGATATTTCCTTTTTACCATCCAGCGTAGCTTTTTGGTAAAGGAGCGGCACTCCACTGGCGGATACCGTGTTAAAAACCAGGGCCACGGATGCCGCAATCAGTAAAATAAACAGAGCGGACAGCCATTCTTTTTTTCTATTTTTTTTCATAGTTTTATCCTTTCAACGCCTTTAGGGCTTTTTCAATACGGTCGCAGGCGGTTGCCAATTGTTCCATGGAGGCGGCATAGGAAAGGCGCAGATAGCCTTCCTGCCCGAAACCGACGCCGGGCACCACGGCCACGTGGGCCTTTTCCAGTAAATACATGGCCAGGGCCGTGGAGTCGGGATAACGCTCATCAAAATAGGCGCTGACATTGGGAAAAAGGTAAAAGGCGCCCCGGGGCACGGCAAAGCTGATATCCGGCATGGCCGAGAAACGTTCCATGATGTACTTCCGCCTTTTGGTATAAGTTGCCAGCATTTCATCCAGGGAATCCTGCGGACCGGATACGGCGGCCAGGGCCGCGTACTGGGCAATGCTGGAAGCGTTGGAGGTGCTGTGTCCCTGAATTTTGTCCGCGGCTTTGATCACCGCCTGCGGGCCGCAACTGAAACCGATGCGCCAGCCGGTCATGGCGTAGGCCTTGGAAACCCCCTGTACCAGAATCACCCTTTCCTTTATTTCCGGATAGGTGGCCAGGCTGCGAAATTTAAAGCCATCATAGCACATGCGGGCATAAATCTCATCGGCCAGTATAAAGATATTATGATTTTTCAAAACATCCACCAGGGCGGTCACTTCTTCCTCGCTGTACACCACTCCTGTCGGATTGATGGGGTTACTGAAGAGGATCATCTTGGTTTTGGGGGTGATGGCCGCCGCCAGTTGTCGCGGGCTTATTTTAAAACCCTCCTTCTCTTCCGAGGGCAGGGGCACAACCTTTCCGCCGGCCAGGCCGATGGCCTCCGGGTGGGTGGGCCAGGCGGGATAAGGCAACAGCACTTCATCCCCTTCGTCCACCAGGGCCATGATGGTATTAAACAGCGATTGCTTGGCTCCGCTGGATACCAGAATCTGTTCCGGGGTATAGTCGGCGTTAAAGTCTTCCTTTAACCTTTTGGCTACCGCTTCCCTCAGGGGCAGAATGCCCCGGTTCACCGTATAATGGGTATGGTTGGCCTTTATGGCCTGAATGGCCGCTTGCTTGATGTGCTCCGGCGTGTTATAGTCCGGCTCCCCCATGGAGAGGTTAATCACATCCACCCCTTCGGCGATCATGCGTTTAGCGGCGCCAAAAACCTTTAGCGTGGCCGATTCCTTCAGGCGCGCGGCGCGTGCGGATAACATAGTGTCCCCCTTTTCATTTATACTGATTTTATCCCCTTAGCAGGAAAGCGTTTGTTTCAGGACGCGGTTTTCCCCCGCCGGATATCCCGCGCTCCCGATCATCTTGTAATAAAAATTTTTAAACAGCTGTTCTCCCGCTTCGCTTAAAACGGACTCCGGATGAAACTGTACCGAGCACAAGGGCCGGGAGCGGTGTTGCAGTGCCATGATCACCCCATCTTCCGTATGGGCCGACACTTCCAGTTCGGCGGGCAGACTGCTTTTTCTCACCATGAGCGAATGGTAACGCATCACCCGCAGCGGTTGCGGCAATCCGTCAAAAAGACCCCGGCCGTTATGCCATACCCGCGAAGTTTTACCATGACACACGGCGGGAGCGGGTACAATCTCCGCGCCGAAAACCTGCGCCAGGGCCTGATGCCCCAGGCAGACACCGAGTATGGGCATTTTATGCCCCAGATGACGGATGGCGCGCATACTTATTCCCGCCCGGTCGGGATTCCCCGGTCCGGGAGAGATGATCAGGGCCCGATATTCCTTTTCGATTTCCTCAACGGTTATGGCGTCATTGGCAACCACCCGGCAATCCAGTCCCAGCCCGCCCAGCATATGGGCGATGTTGTGGGTAAAGGAATCGTAGTTGTCCAGAATCAATATCATAAGGCGCGCCCTGCCCCGTTCAGCCTTGCCGTTACAATATCATTATAGGCGGCCAGATAAACGCGACTGTAATAGAGGAATCCCTTTTGCCGTAACAGCGGGCAGACCTTTCCCAAAACGCCCCTGTCCTTCAGCAAGGCCATTAGTTTTACGATATATCCGTTTTGCATATTCCTTAAAAAACGGGCCGATTCCGCGCTGACCACAAAGGCGATATCGGCCTCATTCAAGTTGCGGTTACGGGGATTCCAGGCCTGATGCAAACGGACCATCTCCGAAAACAAACGGCGGTGTCCCTTTTTAAATGAAGGCTCCAAATCTTTAAAATAGGCTTTCCACTCACGGGCGCATCGCCGTAACAGGCTGTCGTGCTCCATATCCATGGCCATGGCCAGCAAACGCCGGTCACCCGGGTTATACTTTGCCGGATTGAGAGAATCGGAGAAAAGTCCCCCCTTAAGAATAAGACGCCTCAGGCTGTCCCCATCAACCCGATGGACAAAAAGAGAGTCTGCCTGCTTCCGCAACAGCACGGGATCCAGTTGTTTTTTCAGGGGAAGCGCTTTTTGGATGTAAGCACTGCTGTCCATGTAAACCCGCATTTCGGCCAGTTGCCGGTCTATGAGGCTGCTGAAAGGAGTCGTTAGCATTTCACGCGGAATATTTTGCAGCACGTTTTCCGATAACCGGGCTTTTTCGGCAAAGTTGACTTTACTTTTGCAGGAAATAAATCCCGCAAGGATAAAAATTAAAAGAAAATATTTACTCATGCGTTCAATTTAAAGGAAAGCCTTCAATAGCTCAACCTATATTTAACAAAGCGGGCGGATTCTTTTAAAAACAAAAGGGCCCGCGGCCCGGGAGGCCAAATGTGCGTTTTGTACTTGCGTCTTTAAGCAGGATTCAATATGCTTGCTACATACTCACTAAAACTGATATTTCATGCGCATCATAAAGCATAAGCTGGAAAAAGTCCGTTTCAGGCCAACACCCAATCATGGCGGTACATTTGCCAAAAAACGGCCCGACACCATCGTGATCCATTACACGGCAACCGCCACGGCACGGCAGGCCGAGGATACCCTGATCAATCCCCGGGTGAAGGCCTCCGCCCATGTGATTATCGACCGGGACGGCTCCATTACCCAGTTGCTGCCCTTTAATCTTATTGCCTGGCATGCCGGTGAAAGCAGCCACCTGAAACGCAAAAATCTCAATAAATACAGCATAGGAATCGAAATCGTCAACGAGGGCTGGATGAGAAAATCCGGCGAAGAATATCTTTCGGAAGCGGGCCGGGAATATTCCCGGGAGGAGGTGCTGTATGCCGTCCACCGGAACAGCGACGTGCCCTTTGTTTACTGGCATAAATACACCGGAGCGCAAATAGAGGCGGTGGAGGAACTATGCGCCCTGCTGATAGAGACCTATCCCATTAAGTGGATTGTGGGGCATGAGGAAATAGCGCCGGAGCGTAAGCAGGACCCCGGCCCCGCTTTTCCCCTGGACGATTTGAGAAGGCGCCTTCTGGGCGTGGGCGTCGACCTTAAAGAGGACGCCGGTGAGAAAAAGACCTACATGGCCCGCGTTACGGCAAACCGCCTTAATATACGAAGCGGCCCTTCCACCCGGGCGGCCAAAATTGCCCGTCCCCTGCCCCGGGGTCAGCAGGTGGAAATACTGCAACACAAAGGCAACTGGGTAGAGGTGGAAACGCGCATCCGGGGATGGGTACATAAAGACTATATCAGCCCAAAAAAAGGGGAAACATAAGCCTTATGAAAAAAGTCCTTTACCTTTCGCTTTTGATATTGCTGATGGCCCTGGCCTTCTATCTTGACGAGAGCGGCCTTATCACCTGGCAGCCGCTGGCCATGATCGTGGCCGCCCTGGCGGCGCCCTTTCGCCTGGTGTGGAACATGATCAACAACAGCGAGGAGAAAATCCGCAAAAAGCACCAACAGCTTCGCCAACGGGAACGCGCCTATCAGGACGACCTTGAAAGCAAGATCGGCATGCGCGAGAAAAAGATTGTAAAACTGGACAAACAGCTTGAACGGCTGGAAGAACAACTGGAAGAGCTGGAACGTAAGCGCGACCGGGTGGCGGGCGTGGTGGAACGCATGAATGAGGATGAATTAAAACGGGCGGTGTGGAAGTATGCGGGACGTTAAGCGGGGCCTGGGCGCCCTGATGCTGCTTGCCGGGTTATTGCTATTGAACTCCTGCGCCTCCGGGCAGAATATGCTGGCGCCCGGAGAAACCCTGAAAAACGACAGCGCGGAGAGCGCCTGGGTATTGCTGCTCAGGGAAGTGCCGCCGGGTTCCGGCTATGTGAACAGCGGCAGCGACACCCTGAAGGTTATCCCCAACCGGCGTCTGTTGTACCTTTATCTGAATGAGTTGTTGCGCGAGGCGCAACTTGATATAAGGGAAGAAAAGCTGCGCGCCCTGGATGAACAGTTGCGGGAGGCGCAAGAAAAACTGGAGGCTTTGGAAAAACCATGAGACATCTCTTCTGGCTCGGTCTGTTATGCTTCCTGCCTCCGTTACAGGCCCAGGAGATAAGCTTCCCCGTGCCTCTGTTACCGGGCGACCGTTTTACCGTGCAGGAGAGTTACAACGGCACTCGGGTGGATACCCTGTGGCTGTTGAACAAACACCAGTTGCGCAATTTTATCATCCGGGCCATGAAGCAGGAGATCGATTCGGCACGGGCCGACCTGTTGCGACAGCAGGTTGATCTGTACAAGAAAAAAACGGAACAGATGGCGGAGATTATCGACCTGCGCAAAAAGGGCTATCTTCATTACCGCGATTTATGGCTGAAAACCGACGAGGAACTGGAAAAAGCGGAAATACGGGCGGAACGCAATCTGAGGATAGGTTTCCTCTCCGGCGTGCTGCTCTCCGCCGCGCTTGTAATTTTATTAAAATAAAGGTGAAATGATGAACGAGAACAACGACCTTTTGTTTACCCTGAGTCAATCCCTGTTTGCCCATGCCTATGACATCATGCTGGTGTGGATGATTTTTATGGTGGTGTTGTTTATAGCTCTGCTTGTGCGTTTTACCTTTGGCCTGGGCTTTTCCAAGGAGAATCCCAATCCGCACATTAAGGAAACCTTCGCCATGCCCCGCGGCGTTTTTCGCGGCTTTATCACCTTGACACTGCTGTTTCTGGTTACGCTGATCGAGGTGATCAACCTGAATATCCCCCTGCTGGACGGCAACGGACAGATGATTGCCAAATATGTGGGCGATGTGCTTTACTTCCCCTCGGATCGTCATCATGACCTGATGGTGGCCTTTCAGATGATGCTGGCTTTTTACTTTGGTAGCAAGGTGATGAACCATGTTATCGCCACGGATAAGGAGAAAACCAAAATCCTTGCCGAAAAGATATCTGCCGACGACGACAGCTTCAACGATCCGGAAGCCCGGGGATGAGCAACACCCTGAACGGCGCCGGAAAAAGCACTTTTTTTGAAGGAACGGTCGACCGTGTTTTTTTCTGGATCAGCCTGTTTGCCCTGGGCGTACTGCTCTTTTTAACCCTATGGCGCCAGCAGCAGATCAACACGGCACAAGCGGAATATGAGCTGTTGCAGGAGAATCACGGCCGGTTGATGCAACAACTGGAGCAGATTAAAAGCGAGAACGCGGAACTACGGCAACGCATACAAATGATGGAAGAGCGTTTAAGCAAGCGCGAGCGGAAGCCACGCCTATTGCCCCCGAAGACTCAACCTGCAAAAAGGCTCCCCACCGACAGCCGCGGACTCTTTTTACAACAGTCGGCGGATAAAAGCCGTTAACTGTCGGTGATATGATCGATATACAGCCAGATGCTGCGGGCATAGCGGAAGATAAGCGGCACGGTGACCAGACTGAAGCCGCCCAGCACCAGGGCGATCTTCCAAATGGGGGATTCGATGGCCGACATGATCAGAATAGTGGGCGCCACCACCAGGCCGTACAGGAAATTACCCACAAAGATGGCCGCCGTAAAGTAACCCTGCTCTTTTTCATACTTCATGCCGCACTTGGGGCAATGTTCATACATTTTAAACACCCCTTTAAACATTTTACCCTCTTCACATTGGGGGCATTTCAGGGTCATCATCGAGGAAAAGCTCATTGTGCTCCTTAGCGGTTTAGAAATTTTATTTTTACATTCGATGCCCCGGCCTCGATCAGGGTTACACCGCCAAAATCAATATTTAGCTGAAACATATTTTGCAAGGGCATCCCGATCAGCCGGGCCAGCAAGGCGCGTATGGCGCCGCCATGACTGACCACAATAAATTTCTCTTCCTCGCCGGCCAGCAAATCCTTATAAAAGGCTTCCATGCGGTCGGCCATGTCATGGAAGGACTCCCCTTGCGGCGCGGGAATATGGGCGAAGTCGGCCCGCCATTCCTTGTACAGGGGATCGTTTTCGATCTCTTCCCAGCGCAGCATTTCCCAACGACCGAAATAAATCTCCTTCAGACGATCATCGCGTATAACGGGCTGTTTTAGCTTTTTAGCCAAGCGATAACAGCGTTGCAGAGGGCTGCTATATACTTTGTAGGAACTCAAATCCTCCGGCAACTGTCCCCGTGTACGGCCGGCCTCCCGGTCAAAACTCTCTTTTAATCCGATATCGCTTTGGCCGTAACAATAGACCAGTTCAATATCCGGGGTGGTGTGCCTTAAAAAATAGATTTCCTTCATCCTGTTCCGCCGTTATTTTTGTTTATAACGGAAAGAGGCGCGGAAAACACTCCGCGCCTTTCCGCCAAATTTTATCGTAAACGGTA
>JALTKX010000289.1 GCA_027006055.1 Calditrichia bacterium
TATTTTGAAACGCGGGGCCAGTCCATCCTCATGTCGGGTTATCTCGGCTCCATCGGCTTTGCCCTGCCCGCCGCCCTGGGCGCCTGGGCCGCCGCGCCGGAAAGACAAATCGTTTCCGTCAGCGGCGACGGCGGGTTTATGCAATATATGGCCGAAATGGCCACGGCCGTTAAATACAACATTCCCCTAAAGCATATTTTGCTGAACAACAATGAACTGGGTAAAATATCCAAGGAGCAGCGCGCGGGGCATTTTGAGGTTTGGAAAACCGCCCTGCACAATCCCGGCTTTGCCGCCTATGCCGAAAACTGCGGCGCCTTGGGCATACGGGTTACAAAACGAGAAGAGCTGGAAGGGGCCATGAAAAAGGTGCTTTCCCACAGGGGGCCGGCCCTGTTGGAGGTGATGACGGACGTCGATCTGCTCTAAACCTTTCCGCCAAGGATTTTTCAAATTCCGGCTAAAAACAATAAAGCCCGCGCATGGCGGGCCTTATTCCGGTTTTTATTTTTTCCTATTCTTCCAGGGTACTCAAATCGCCCTCATCCTGACCCAGGGCCCGGGCCTTTAATACCCGGCGCATAATCTTGCCGCTACGGGTTTTGGGCAGACCGTCCACAAAGCTAACCGCTTCCGGCTTGGCGATGGGTCCCATCTCCCTGGCCACGTGATCGCGCAGTTCCTCGGACAGTTCCTTTGTGCCGGAAACGCCGGACTTGAGAATGACAAAGGTGTGGATGGCATTCCCCTTTAGCTCGTGGGGCAGGGCGATGGCCGCCGCCTCCGAAACCGAGGGGTGGCTGACCAGGGCGCTTTCGATCTCCGCCGTGCCCAGGCGGTAACCGCTCACCTTAATCACGTCGTCGATGCGACCGATAACCCACACATAACCGTCCTTGTCGATCCGCGCGGAATCGCCCGCCTTGTACCAGCCCTTATCGGCATAATCCTTCCAATAGGTGTTTACATAGCGTTCTTCATCCTTGTAGATGGTGCGGGCCATGCCCGGCCAGGGGTTTTTAATAACCAGCTTGCCCTCTTCGCCGGCGGCCACTTCCCGGCCCTCGTCATCCACCACGGCCACCTCATTACCGAAAAAAGGCTTTGTGGCCGAACCGGGCTTAAGGGGCAGCGCGGGTATGGGGGTAATCATAAAACCGCCGGTTTCCGTTTGCCACCAGGTATCCATGATGGGGCACTTTTCCCCGCCGATGACTTTATAATACCATTTCCAGGCCTCGGGGTTGATCGGCTCGCCCACGGAGCCCAGCAGACGCAGGCTGCTCAGATCATGGCGGGCGGGCCAGGCGTCTCCAAAACGCATCAGACCGCGCACGGCCGTGGGCGAGGTGTAGAGGATGGTCACCCCGTATTTTTCAATCATCTGCCACCAGCGGTTGGGATAGGGGTGATTGGGCGCGCCCTCGTACATCATTACCGTGGCCCCGTTTATCAGGGGGGCGTAAACAATATAACTGTGTCCGGTTATCCAGCCCGGATCGGCGGCGCACCACCAGCGGTCTTCTTCCTTGATATCGAAAACCATGCGGTGGGTGGTGGAGGTATAGACACTATACCCGCCGTGGGTATGCAACTGTCCCTTGGGCCGGCCGGTGGTACCGGAGGTGTACAGGATAAAAAGCATATCCTCGGCGTCCATCTTTTCCGTCTCGCATACGGGGCTGGCCACCGGCAGGGCCATCAGGTCGTGCCACCAAAAGTCGCGGTCGTTTTCCATATAGCACTCTTCACCGGTGCGTTTTACGGTGATGCACACTTCGATGGTTGGCGAGCGGCGCATGGCGTCGTTGGCAATCGCCTTTAGATCGGTAGGCTTACCCCGGCGATAGCCGCCATCGGCGGTGATCAACACGCGGCTGTCGGCGTCGGCGATGCGCTCGGCCAGGGCTTCCACGCTAAAACCGCCGTAAACCACGCTGTGGGCGGCGCCGATTTTGGCGCAGGCCAGCATGGCGATCACCAGCTCCGGAACCTGCGGCATATAGATGGTGACAATATCGCCCTTGCGCACCCCCATGCTTTTCAGCACATTGCCAAATTTGGAGACTTCGCGATTGAGGGCATGATAGGAGTAGGTTTTCACATCGCCCGGCTCACCTTCCCAGATCAGGGCCAGCTTGTTACGGCGCCAGGTTTTCAGGTGCCGGTCGATGGCATTGAGAATGATATTGGTTTGCGCGCCGGTAAACCATTTGTAAAACGGCTTGTTGGAATCATCCAGCACCTTGTCCCATTTTTTATACCATTCCAGTTGTTCCGCCTGCTCGGCCCAAAAGCCTTCGCGGTCTTCTATGGATTTTTTATAAAGCGTGTCGTAATCCGGAACATTGGCCTGCTTAACCACCTCTTCGGATGGATAATAGACTTCGCCTTCGAGCGCCTTCTTCTCTGCCATCGTATGCCTCCCTGATTTATTAAGGTAATCTCTGTTGCTTTAATGGCAAAATGTAAGGGAAAAATGCAATTCAACCAACAAAAAATAAATCGCTTTTATTTTATCGTTTCGCAAATTAAGGGAATGGGACTCAACCGCATTTGCAAAAAAAGAATTCTGAAACCGGAACGGGAGGTATGCCGTGCGCAACTTCCGCGCGGCGGACATGGCGGAACAAGCCGTCCGGGCTCTCCCGGCCCACAATTAATCGTTTTCTTACAGAGTGCTAACATAATCCTAACAATTAAAATGCTATTTAAGAAACCTAATAAAAAAGAGAGGAAAATATAATGAGACTAAAATCCATTTCCGGATTAATACTGATCCTGTCGCTTTTGGCAATGGCCCTTACATCGTGTTCATCGGAAAAATCCGGCAACAAGGTTGTTACCATCAACGGAGCGGGCGCAACCTTCCCCTATCCCGTTTATGCCCAATGGGGTTATAAATATGAAAAGGTTGACGGCGTGCGGCTGAACTATCAATCCATCGGCTCCGGCGGGGGCATTGCCCAAATTAAGGCCAAAACCGTTCATTTCGGGGCTTCCGACGCACCCGTTAAACCGGAAGAGCTAGAGAAATTTGGTCTGTTTCAATTCCCCATGATTATCGGCGGCGTGGTGCCGGTGGTTAATATTGCAGGGATTGAGCAGGGTTCCATAAAGCTTACCCCTCAAAACCTGGCCGATATCTATCTTGGAAAAATAAAAAAATGGAATGACGCCACCCTGCGCAAAACCAACCCCGGCGTGGATCTGCCCGATCTGGACATTACCACCGTTCACCGCGCGGACGGTTCGGGCACCACCTGGATTTTCACCAATTACCTGGCCAAGGTTTCCGAAGAGTGGAAGGAAAAAGTCGGCTTTGGAAAGGCGCCGGCCTGGCCCAATGCCAATGCCGTGGCCGGCAAGGGCAATGAGGGCGTGTCCGTTTTTGTAAAAAAGGTAAACGGCGCCATCGGTTATGTGGAATATGCCTATGCCCTGCAAAATCAGATGAATTATACACTCCTTCAAAACAAGGAAGGTCACTTTGTCGCGCCGACCATCGAATCGTTTCAGGCCGCCGCGGCCAACGCGGATTGGAAGAACGCCCCGGGCTACTACCTGGTGCTTACCAACCAACCGGGTGAACAGTCCTGGCCCATTACCGGAGCCTCCTTCATCTTGGTTTACAAGGATCAGCCCGATGCGGCCACGGCCGGACATGTGCTCTCCTTTTTTGACTGGAGCTACAGAAACGGCGGAGAGATGGCCAAAAAGCTGCATTATGTTCCCATGCCGGCCAATGTTGTTGAGATGGTAGAAGAGAGTTGGAGCCGTGAAATAACCAGCAAGGGCGCTCCGGTTTGGAAAAAGAGTACAACAAGCCCCGACCAACCTTAGTAAGGATACAGCTTTAAATGACCTTTTTTCAGGAACGAAGCACACAGAACCCTTCGGACAATCTTTTTAAAATCATTACCATGCTTGCGGCCGGAATCATTCTTTTAATTCTGGCCGCTCTTTTTGTGGAACTCATAAGCAGCTCCATGCTTTCCATCAAAACCTTTGGCTTTAACTTTTTAACGCGGAATGTCTGGAACCCCATACAGGAGCAGTTTGGCGCGGTCAGCAGCATCTGGGGCACGCTGCTTTCCACCTTTATCGCCATGCTGCTTGCCGTGCCCCTAAGCATTCTGGTAGCCCTGTTTCTGGTTGAGCTTAGCGGGCCGGGCCTTTCCAGGTGGATCAGCGGGGGCATAGAGCTGTTGGCCGCCATACCCAGCATTATTTATGGCATGTGGGGACTGTTTGTATTTGCCCCCTTTATGGCCGGCTATGTACAGCCCGCGCTAAAAACGCTGTTCGGCGACAGCAGCCTTTTTGACGGCCCGCCCATAGGCATCGGCATGCTTACGGCGGGGAGCATTCTGGCCTTTATGATTTTGCCTTTTATCACCTCGGTGATACGCGATGTTTTTATGATGGTGCCCCCCGTTCTCAAGGAATCCGCCTATGGCATGGGGGCCACAACCTGGGAAGTTACCCGCAAGGTGACCATCCGTTATGGCATCCAGGGAATCATCGGCGCGGTCTTTTTGGGGCTGGGGCGGGCCATTGGCGAAACGATGGCCGTTACCTTTGTCATTGGCAACGCGCATAATATCTCAACATCGTTATTTGCTCCGGCCAACAGCATTACGGCCACCCTGGCCAATGAGTTTACCGAGGCCTCCGAACCCATGTACCTCAGCTCTTTGATAGAGCTGGGACTCGTCCTGTTTCTTATAACATTTATTATACAGATAACCGCGCAACTTTGGTTAAAGCGGGTTAAAAAATCCATGGGCGCCCAATGAAAAAAAGATCCCTCAAGCGAAGAAAAGCAACCAACCGCCTGGTCTCGGTCCTGGCCCTGGCTTCCGCCCTGTCCGGCCTGTTTATTTTGGGATGGATACTATATACGGTGTTCATCCGCGGCGCCCTGGCCCTGAATATAGACTTTTTTACCGAACTGCCGGCTCCTCCGGGAATGGGAGGCGGCGGTCTGATAAACGCCATGACCGGCACGGTGTTGCTAACGGTTCTGGCCACGCTCATCGGCGTGCCCGTCGGCATGCTTGCCGGCATATATTTAAGTGAATTCAGCCATGGCTCGCGGTTTGCCGAATGGGTACGTTTCTTCAATAACATTTTAATGGGAACGCCCTCAATCATTATCGGGATTTTTATCTATACCATTGTGGTTGTCCCCCTGGGCCATTTTTCGGCCTATTCCGGAGCCATAGCCCTGGCCATCATGATGTTGCCGGTTGTTACCCGCACCACGGAAGACATGTTGCAAATGGTTCCGAACGCCATCCGCGAGGCGGCGCTGGCCATGGGTACCCCCCGCTGGAAAACCACGCTGGTCATGCTGTTTCGCTCCGCCCGGAACGGCCTGATCACCGGCATCCTGCTGGCGGTGGCCCGCATAAGCGGAGAAACCGCCCCCCTGCTTTTTACGGCCTTCAACAGCCCCTATTGGTTTGAACGCCTGGACGAGCCCATCGCCAACCTTACCGTTACCATATTTAACTACGCCATGTCGCCCTATGATGACTGGCAGCAGATGGCCTGGGGCGCCTCTCTGCTTATTGCCCTCGGGGTGTTGTCGGTAAACCTGCTGACCCGTTTTATGTTAAGGGAAAAAAGTGACCGGCCCCGCCGCCAAAAACGATCAACAATGAAAACAGCGTATTTAAAAGGAAATGAAGCATAACACCATGACAGATAAAAAAGATGCGAAAACGGGTGGTATTACCGTTAGAAATTTAAATTTTTATTATGGCGAACAACAGGCCCTGTTCGACAATACCATCGAGATCGAGGCTAAAAAGGTCACCGCCATCATAGGCCCCTCGGGTTGCGGCAAGTCCACCCATATCCGGGTGTACAACCGTATTTTTGAAATGTATGATGATCAGCGCGCGGAGGGCGAGGTGCTTATTGACGGCCAAAACATTCTGGGCCGCGATCAGGATTTGCTTGAGCTGCGTAAAAAGGTAGGAATGATTTTTCAAAAGCCGACCCCCTTTCCCATGAGTGTTTTCGAGAATGTGGCCTACGGACTCCGGCTGCACTATAAAATGGACAAGGCGGAAATAGCCGTCCGTGTTGAAAAGGCCTTAACACAGGCGGCCCTGTGGGATGAGGTTAAAGATAAGCTGAACAAACCCGGAACGGCGCTTTCCGGCGGACAACAGCAAAGGCTGTGCATTGCCCGCGCCCTGGCGGTGGAACCGGAAATTCTTTTAATGGATGAGCCCACCTCGGCCATAGACCCGGTGGCCACGGCAAAAATAGAAGACCTTATCGAAAGTCTGAAAAATCAATACACCATAGTGATTGTGACCCATAACATGCAACAGGCGGCCCGTATTTCCCATACCACCGCCTTCTTCTATAAGGGGCATATTGTGGAGATCGGTAAAACAAAGGAACTTTTTTTACGGCCCAGGAAAAAACAAACGGAAGATTATATCACCGGCCGTTTCGGATAAGCCCGCGCGGCGGTACCACCAGGACAAAAAGCTTGTAATTAACAAAATTTTTGCCCAATCTATGAAAAACAGGAAAAAAGCATGACACTACATTTTAAACGGGAAGTGGACAAACTTAAAAAGATGGTTTTAACGGAGACCGACTTTGTTGAGGAAGGTCTGAAAAGAACCATTCAGGCGCTACGGGATCTTGATACCCAAACAGCCGGGGAGATGATCGCCGCCGATGACCGGCTCGATCAGATGGAACTGGAAATCGAGGAAGAATCGCTGAAAATACTGGCCCTGCATCAGCCCGTGGCCACGGATCTGCGTTTTATTATATCGGTCATCAAGCTTAACAATGACCTGGAGCGTATAGGCGATCTGACCGCTAATATTGCCTCGAGCATCAAGGTTTTTGCCAAAAAGCCCCAGGTAATGATCACCTCCAGAATTTTTGAAATGGCCGACATTGCCGAACACATGGTGCGTCATACCTTTGAGGCCCTTGTAAATATGGACACGGAAATGGCCAACGAGGTATGCGCCAGGGACAACGATATAGACGCCCTGCACAGGGATATGTACACATATATCTATTCAAAAATCCGCGAGGATGTGGAAAACACGGAAATCTACATGCAGCAAATACGCATTTCACGCTATTTGGAGCGCATTGCCGATCATGCAACCAATATTGCGGAAGACATCGTCTATATGGTCAGCGGAAAAATCAGCAGGCACAATACGGAACTTTAACGCACGGCTTTACCCTCCCCCACCCCGGCCTTCTCTGACAATGTGTATGAGCGGGCCGTTTCCATCCATGCCTTTACACCGTCTCCGCCTAAAAGTATTCCATCTTGATTTTGTACTTTCGGGAAAATCTATTAAATTTGTTTCTTTTTTAAATTAGAGCATGTAAATCCGGAGAATAAAGCGCATGAGTATTCTTGAAAGTCTTTTTGCAAAATCCCCGTTTGGCCTGCTGCAAACGCACATGGACAAGGTAACCCGTTGTGCCGACAAGCTAAATGATCTTTTCGACGCCCACCGTCAAAATGACTTTGAGAAGGTTTCCCAAATTGCCGAGGAAATATCCAAGCTGGAACATTCGGCGGATATGACAAAAAATGATATCCGCAACAATTTACCGCGCGGACTGTTGCTGGCCATAAACCGGGTGGACCTGCTGACCATTTTATCCATGCAGGATGGCATTGCCGACAAGGCCGAAGACATCGCCGTTCTTATGACCCTGAAAAACGTAAAGCCGATCAAATCCATCGAAAAAGAGTTCGACGCCTTTCTGGCCAAAAATCTGGAAGCGGTCCATGCCAGCCATCAATTGATTTTAGGCCTGCAGGAATTGATAAAATATTCCTTTACAGGCAGCGAGGCCCAAAAGGTAATCAAGGAAAGCTACAACATTTCCGTTTTGGAACATGAAGCGGATCTGTTGCAACACAGCATACTGAAAAAACTGTATAACATGGAAAAGGAAATTGACTACACCTGTTTTCATTTATGGATGAACGTGATGCAAAATATGGCCTCGATGAGCAATATCGCCGAGAGGCTGGCGCACCGCGTGGCCATGCTAATTGAAAATGCATAAGGAACATCGGGACTAATATGGACTATTCAACTATTCTTTTGATCTTTGCTCTTTTATCCGGTTTTTACATGGCCTGGAGCATCGGTGCCAATGATGTGGCCAATGCCATGGGTACTTCTGTGGGTTCGGGAGCGTTAACGGTAAAACGGGCGGTGATCATCGCCGCGGTTCTGGAGTTTGCCGGCGCGTTTTTTGCCGGCAGCCATGTATCTCAAACCATCCGCAAGGGCATTATAAACCCCAACATGTTTGCCGGGCATGAAATGGACCTGGTATTTGGCATGATCGGGGCCCTGCTGGCGGCGGCCATCTGGCTTCAAATCGCTTCCTATAACGGTTGGCCCGTATCAACAACCCACTCCATTGTGGGCGCGGTTCTGGGCTTTGGCGTGGCCTACGGCGGCATACACGCGGCCGACTGGGCCAAGGTTGGCTCCATCGTGGCCAGTTGGGTGGTATCCCCGCTGCTTTCCGGCAGTATTGCCTTTGCCCTGTTCTCCCTGTTAAGAAACCTGATTTACAAAAATCCCAATCCTATCCGGGCTACGAAAAAGGTAACGCCCTTTATCGTTTTTGTGGTATTCCTGGTTTTAACGTTGGCCATGGTTTTTAAGGGACTCAAAAACCTGCATCTCGATCTGGATTTTGGCGAATCTTTCCTGGTGGGCATCATCATCGGCCTGCTGGCGGCGGGAATCAGTATTCTTTTGTTACGCCGCATCGATGAAAAGGAACTGATCGACACCAAAAAGCGGCGGCCGGACTCACAGGCGCCCAATATCGGCAAAAGGGTGGATAAAGCCATCACCCAAATTGAAAAAGCGTTGTCCCGGGTGGAGGACCCCTCGGCGCAAACCCGGCTGGAATCCATAAAAGAGGAACTGCGGGCATTTGAAAAAGACCTGGACCTGCAGTCCGGCATGGACAGGGACAGTCAGGAATTTAAAACCGTTGAACGTATTTTCATCTATCTGCAAATACTTAGCGCCTCCTTCGTGGCCTTTGCCCACGGCGCCAATGACGTGGCCAATTCCGTTGGACCGCTGGCCGCCGTGGTCACCATTTTACAAACCGGCGAAATCGCCATGAAATCCCCCGTCCCCGTATGGATATTGGTTCTGGGCGGCGTGGGTATCGTTATCGGTCTGGCCACCTGGGGCTGGCGCGTGATGCTGACCATCGGTAAAAAAATCACGGAACTGACCCCCACGCGCGGTTTCTCCGCCGAGTTTGCCACGGCTACCACGCTGGTTTTGGCCTCCAAACTGGGGCTGCCGGTCAGTACCACCCATACTCTGGTGGGCGGCGTGCTGGGCGTCGGCTTTGCCCGGGGCATCAAAGCCCTTAACCTTCAGGTTGTCAATAATATCATCATTTCCTGGGTGGTCACTATTCCGGCGGGCGCCTTTGGGGCCCTCATCATCTATTATCTGCTAAAAGCGATATTCGGATAAAAGATATTTTAACACCTCTACGCCCCGTTACGGGGCGTTTTTTGTTTAGGGGCTGTCGTCATCCATTTTGATTTCCGGGAAACGGGCCCCATAATTTTTTATCCATTCCGCCGCCACCGTTTTCCATTCCAAGGGGCGGCCGCTCTCTTTTTCCCGCTTGCGCTTATAACTTTCAATATAACAGACCTGTTCAATCATACGGGCCCGGAAAGCGGAGGCTTTGTTGGTAAACTTGACCCCTATCTCATGCTGGCCGTTCTTTTCCCGGCACCACACAACCAGGCACTCTTCCCTGAAAGGGTGCTTGAGATGTGGGATTTCCAGCTTGATACGGGTTCCCTCGGGCAGGCAACGATCCGTAATAAAACAGAGGCCGCCATGGCTGACGTCTTTCAGGGCCCTAACGGGCGCGGGCGTCTCATCGGTCTCATAATTGATCGGTACATCGATGGGGTGGCGGATATAGGCGCGCATTTGAACTCTCCTGCTTTACGCCTATTCTCGGCGGGGTAAGATAAATAGTTAGCCCCTCGCCATAACCGGTTGCGGGCCATCTGTATCGCGGACAGGAACCATAAACCCCGGGCACCCAAAGGTTACCGGGGTTTACGCTCATTGTGGAGGGAATTAAACTGTTAGCGGACACCATGTTTCCGCTTTACATACAATCAGCAGCCTTCATCCACCTTTTTCTTCACGGAGCGGCGTTTTCGCTTAATCGTTCGCGGTTTTACCGGCGCCTCCCGGGTGGACTGGGCCGCGCGGGCGGTGCCCATCATTACCGGACCGGCCGCCAGGCGGAACTGATAGCGAAAAACCTCATCATCGGTATAGGGCTCCACCGGCTTTCGGGGCGCGCTGAAAGCTTCTACCCAATGGTTCATCCCGCCATGCAGCACATAAACATCATCATAGCCTTTTTCCTTTAACAAAAGCCAGGCCTGCGAGGCCTTGGTGTTGCCATTAGAGGTCAATACCAGGGTGGCCGACGGGTCCATAAGTTCCAGAGACGATTTCTCCAGCAGTTTTTCCAGAGGTATGTTTATGGCCCCGGGTATATGATATTTCATGTAATCTCCGGCCGGGCGGATGTCTACGATAAGTACCCCCGGTTCCTTATCAATAATCCAATGGGCCACATCCTCCGCTTCGATGTAATTGCTTTGGCTGTGCAGTTGAGACAGCAGAAGCTCCCTGTCGGCCACCTTGCTGATATTCATTTTGTCCACCGGGCTGAAAGCCAGAATAAGACCCAGTAAAAGCATTATGCCAAAACCGATATTTCGGGATGATATCTTCATCAGAGGCCCTCCTTCCCAAACTTGTTCTCCAGCCATTCACCGCCGAGAAAAAAGAGTATGGCGAGTATCACAACAGCCAAGGCCACCACGCCGCTGGAAATGTTAAAAACATCGGAGAGCCTTACATCACCCATGGCGCCCCAGTTGTACAATCCTTCCAGCGAGGGAAACATCTCGCCAAAAACAAACATGCCGAACATGGCCCCGCCTAAAAAGAAATAGGCGTCCACATGGCCGGTAACCGCCCCCACCACCGAGGTGCCCGGACAATAACCGCCAATGGCAAAGCCGACGCCCAATATCAGCCCGCCGATGAGCTGGGCCCACAGATAGGTGGGGTTGATGTATATTTTGGTGATATCCAGCCAGCCAAACAGCGAAAAAAGCAAAAGCCCCAGCATGGCCACAACAATGGCCGTGAACATCACGTTTAAAACGGTCATATCCTTAAAGTAGAACTGCAGGGCCAGTTTACGGCTGTAACCAAAACCGGCGCGTTCCAGCCAAAAACCGAAACTGACGCCCAGAATCAGGGCGATGATTAAGCCCGTTTGTTCCGTAAAAAATCCATATTTAAAAAATGGTGCCATGATCCCCCCTATATCCATTGTTTACGTACAAAGTAAGCCGTGGCATAGGCCGCGGCGAAAACGGCAAACATAAACACCCAACCGCCCACGGCCAGGGTGGCGCCGCCCGTCAGGGCCAGGCCGCTGGTGCATCCCCGGGAAAGACGGGCGCCAAAGCCCATAATGGCCCCGCCTGCAAAGGCATACACCCAGCGCTTATGCTTACTGATGTTCGGTCCGCGCCCGGTACGCCATTTGTTTCGCCCGGCCAACATGCCGGAAAGAAATCCGCCGATCATCACACCGAGTATTTCATAAACCAGCCAGTTGCTAAAAGGATTTTCGGCATATTTGGCAAAATAGGGATTGGCCATAACATGGTCATGGGCAAACAGATCCACCAGGGCGGTGGTAAAACGCATCATGGCGCCGGAGGCACCCAGTCCGCGCCCCATAAGAACAAAGGCCAGCAACAGGGTAATTCCCAAGCCCAGGCCGCTGACATAGGGCGACCAGTACGGTTTCTCTTTCATAATTCCATCCTTTTTTTTAAAAAACGAGTTGTTCCATAAACTTATACAACCAGCGGGAAGACTGACCGGCGTCCACAACCACAAAGCGCAGCATCAGACCGCCGAAGAGCACCAGAATAGCCGGAATGACCACCGGAACCTTAACCCCCCGCAGCTCCATGATCTCGATAAACAAGGGTACGGCCAGACCCAGGCCGACCACCAACGTCCAGAAAACCGCCGTATACGGACCGCCCAAAAACATCTCCGCCGCGTGGATATGCACGGACGTACTGGCCAGAAAACCCATGAACATATGGATGATCAAAAAGATTTCCGTACCGATCAGAAAGCTGTCTATCTGACTAAAACGGTGCCGCTCCGCCGGGGATTTGCTTAACAGCAAAATAAACGCCGCGCCGGTGGAAAGACCCGATACCAGAAAGAGAGGGCCCAATATGGATGTGTTCCAAAACGGACGGGCGTTAAAGGCGGAAAGCAATATACCCGTGTACATACCGAGGATGGCCGAAAAGGCAATCAGTGCCCAGGCAAAATAGACCTTAAAACGCGCCAGATAATTCACGGTGTTTGCGATAAAGGAAAACTTCCAGTCCCAGCGCGGGAAAACATCCTTAACCCAAAAGGCGGCCCAGATTATGCTTAAGGGAAAAATAACCATTAAGGTCCAGGCCCCCCATGACATGGGCGATTCCCAGCGGATGGTTGTATACAAACGCCAAAAATAGAGCTTATGGGTTAAGTCCAAAAACAGGGCCAGCAGGCCGATGGCCAGCATAAAAGGGGTAAACAGCGGCGCTGTTTTTATGGCCGTGGGGAACACATCCTCGCGGCGGCGCAGATAGAAAAAGGCGCTAAAAAAAAGTATGCCGGCAACCAGCCCTCCCAGATACAGGTAAAGAGGGATTTCCCAGGACCAGGCATGCAACACCGGGTCCACGCCATGATTCATTCTGCCGGAAGTGATGGCAATGTCATTCATTTTTCAAACTCTCCAATCTTTTTATAACAGATAAAACACATGCGGCTCGGTTCCCGCCTCGGGTATCAGTGTTTTATATTTTCGGGTTCGCAGGGCTTTGGAAATGTCACTGTTCCTGTCATCCACATCGCCAAAGATCATGGCATGGGTGGGGCACACATCCACGCAGGCGGGGTTTTTTCCTTCACGCACGCGATGGATGCAAAAGGTGCACTTATCCACATAGCCCTCGGGATGTACAAAACGGGCGTCGTAGGGACAGGAAGCAATACAGGCCTTACAGCCGATACATTCATCATGATTCACCAGAACCACGCCCCCTTCCTCGTAATGGCTGGCTCCGGTGGGGCAGCAGCGCACGCAGGGGGAGTCCGCGCAATGGTTGCAGCGCTCGGAACGTATTTCCAGTTGCAACTCGGGAAAGGCGCCGATGGTCTCTTCCACAATCCAATCCCGGCAGTAACCTTCCGGCACATTATTTTCCGTCTGACAGGCAACCACGCAATCCGCGCAGCCCACACAACGTTTGGTATCTATGGCCATGGCATAGCGCATCAGGCCACCTCCTTTCTAAAAGTCACAAAATTAACACGCATACCGGTACCGCCCATTATCGGGTCCACATTCACACGTGTGATAAGCCGGGTATCGTCGGCGCCCCGGTTATATCCGCGATGCAGTTGTTTTTGCCGATGGCCGAATCCATGCACCATATACACACAATCATGACGGATACGTTCTGTGACTTTAACCTTTATTTTATTGGAGATGACCTTATCCTGATTTTCCAGGCGAATATATTCGCCGTTTTCTATACCCCATTCCCGGGCAACCTTTGGATTGATCCACACTTCATTCTCTTGCTTAAGCTCGGTTAACAGGGGATTATTGGTGGTGCGGCCGAAAGAATGCATGGGAGCCCGGCCGTAGAGCAAGCGATAAAATCCGTCGGGCGGTTCTTCATGCGCTTTATATCGCGGAACCGGGTCAAAGCCGTATTCGGCAAGGGTGTCGGAATAGAGTTCGATTTTACCGCTCGGTGTGGCAAACTCGTAATCCTCTCCGTTTAAAAAGTAAAGCTCCTGCTCCAGGGGCAGATTTTTCACGCCCAGTTTCTTCATCTCTTCCAGACTGCTGCCCACCGCTTTCAAACGGTATTCCAGATAATCCTCGATCCTTTCATAGGGAAAATATTCCGAAAGCCCCAGGCGGCCGGCCAGTTGCACCGCCATCCAATAGGCGGGTTTGCTATTATACCGGGGTTCAAAAGCCGGGGCGCGCAAGGCGATGGCGGGCATGCGACCCTGAGAGATGCGCAAGTCGTCGTAGCGTTCCAGATAGGTGCATTCCGGTAAAACCACGTCGGCCCAGCCGGTTATCTCCGAGGGCATAATATCAATTGCCACCAGCAGTTCCAGGTTCTGAATCGCCTTAATGGTTTTTTCCGGTTGCGGCAGGGTTTGTATCAGGTTTGTCCCGTAAACGATCCAGCCCTTTATGGAACAGGCGTCCGTTGTACTGGGAATGGTGGCGTCGCATATGCCCGAAGAGAGGGCCAGGTTGGCCAGGGGATACTTATCCGGGAAGGCGTCGCGCCACCCTTTGGACGGTTTGGGATAGGCGGGGTGCTTGGGCTTGGGTACATGGGCTTTGGAAGGCGCGTAGAATCCCCCCCGACGTCCCCAGGAACCGAGCAGGGCATTCAGTATGGCCCCGGCGCGCACCCTTTGCGTATCGTCACCGTACCAGGTTACATGGCGCCCGGGATGGATGATTACCGCCGGGGCGGCGGCGGCCATTTCCCGTGCCGTTTCCCGTATAACATGCGGCTTTATGGTGGTAATGGGGTAGGCCCATTCCGGCGTATTATGCTTTACGGCTTTTTTTAAGGCCTCAAAGCCATAGGTATATTTTTTTACATACTCCTTGTCATAAAGCTCTTCCTCAATAATCACATTGATCCAGGCCAGCAACAGGGCCAGATCCGTTGAAGGTTTTATGGGCAGCCAGTATTTGGATTTGCTGGCCGCCGTGGAAAAGCGGGGGTCCACCGTTATTACCGTGGCACCGTTCATATGGGCTTTGGTAAACTCCTGCACCTGACCGTTATGCATATTCTCCCCGATATGGGAGCCGATCAGCACCAGACATTTTGTATTTTCAATATCGGTGCGCTCCGGAGAACCGACGCCCTCGCCATAGGTTAGCAGATAGGCTTCCGCGCGCGGTCCGCGGCACTGGGCATAGGAAGGGGCGGCAATATTGTTGGAACCATAAGCGCGTATCAGATTTTTAAAATAGCCGCCGCCGGAACCGTGGGTAAACAGGGCCATGCATTCCGGGCCGTATTTTTCCTTAATCCGATTCATTTTCCCGGTGATATAATCAAAGGCCTCGTCCCAGCTTGCTTCGCGGAATACCTGCTTGCCGCGTTCCTCAACCCGTATAAGGGGCGTTTTCAGCCTGTCCGGATCCGTGTATGCGCCCAGACCGCCGGTGCCCCGGGGACAAAAGCGTCCGTTGCTATGGGTATCGTCCGGATTACCCACGATTTTCCAGGGCTTACCCTCTTTTTTATGCACCCATCCGGCGCATTTCCAAAAACAAATTTCACAATAAGTTGGCGTTACCTCGCTAAAGGTTGAGGTAAGCAGCTTCTCCTTTGACACGGGTTGTCCGAACAGCGAAACGGGTTTTAAAAAGGAAGAACCGACGGCCAGCCCCCCCGCGCCCATTCCGGCTATTTTTATAAATTCACGTCTGTTGAGTTTTTTCCCCATTGAGCTCTTTCCTCCAGAAACGGTTTAATATGGATTTAATATTACTGCACTTATAGGATTCTTTATAAACGGCGCATTGGCGGCAGTCCTGCAAGGCACAAATTTCACCTTTGTTTTCCACCATCCAGCAGGGTACGTCGGCGCAACTGTAGGCGTCACAGCTTTCACGGTCGGCAATAGTACAGGGCTTTAGTTCCCAACATGGAATGGCCGAAAGGATCATGCGGATTCCGGCCAGATTCAGACCTTTTTCATCAATCATCTTTCGGATGCAGGTGATACGCTGAATATCATGTTCCGAATAGAAGCGATGGCGCCCCTTGCTTTTTTGCGGAATGATCAGCCCTTCCTGCTCATAGGCCCGCAGGGTAGCCACCGAAAGATCAAACATCCGCGCCACTATTCCGATGGGATAGAGAATTTCCTCCGATCCTTTTTCCATTCTATACCCTAAGCTGTAAGTATATCTATATTTTTGATTGTAGTTTCGCAAGCTTTGTGCCAAATGGCACAAAATTATATTCCCTTAAAAAACAACAGTTTATAATATTTTAGGTCTCCATAAATTCTATATAGTGAGAAAAAAAGGGATCGACATTCTTACTTTTGAGAAAAAAAGCCCCCGACAGAAGTTCTGCCGGAGGCCCATGGGAGGGATTTCTTTATATTAAAAGCGACAACAATAAGCGGAACAACAATAGCGCGCCATAACCGTTTAGTGGCTATCTTTCTGCTTCCTTCTCTATGTTTTTACTTTCATCCACAATAAAGCCGGCCATGCCAACTATTTTATCCGAAATATAGACGGGATGGGCCGTTAGGAGATGGCGCCCCGGCCGGCCGTCGCGGCCCACGCGATCCACAATGCGGGACTCAATTTTTTGCCCGGCCAAAACCCGCTCCAACATTTCCCTTAGGGCCGGGGCATCTTCGGGCTTACGCGTCATCGAAGAATGCCGGCCAATCACCTCTTCCGGCGAGGAGTAGCCATAAATCCTGAGCCAGGCCGCGTTCACATCACGGATATATCCATCCCGGTCCAAAAAATAGTAGCCCATTTCCGAGGTCTTTACAACTTCAGGATAGACCTCTTCCCTCACTTCATCCATGGAGAGTTCCACCTCTTCCCAGCCGGTGATCATGGCTTTAATATTGGAGGTCCAGGTGGTTCCGGTGGTTGCCAGGTAGATATGCATAAAAATAAAGGCTACCAGAACAAAGGCGCCAAAGGTGTGCAGCATGGCCACACCGGACAACGAAGCAAAATGTAAACCTACCTCCTCAGTCTGATGGTAGTAGAGATAGAGAAAACCCGAAATGACCTGTACGGGAATTACCAGAATCTTTAAACCAAAATAGGTAAGGCGCTGCAAGGGGTTTAACTTGCTCAAGGTTGTTTTTTTGGTTGGATGGGGCGCGTTGCGAAAAATACCGAACAGGTAGTAATCCAGTTGTGCCTTTATAAAATGTGTGGTCGGTATGTACTGACGCCAGGCGCCGGTGGTTATATGCCAGAATATGGCAAAAACGATTAAGACCAAAAAGGCCCAGGCCGCATAGTCGTGCCACATAACTGCTTTTTCATAACCAAACAGTGTATAAGCGCCATGAACCTCAAAACCGGAAAGAGCCAGAAAAATAATGAGCGCGGCCTGTGTCCAATGCCAGAACCTTTCAAAGCCGGCATAAATTTTAACCTTTCGCGTATACATAGTAATGTCCTTTCACTTACTTTTGGTTATCAGGCGGATTAAACCATGGGTTATCGATCCGCCGATAGCCAGTAAAATTAAGATCATCCCCAGCATATCCAGGGTGGCGCTTCTGTCGCGCCCGGGCAGGTAAAAGTCCGTAAGAGCGGCCAGGCGGCTGTTTCGGGAGTGACAATCCGTACAGGTAAGCGCTTTATCAGCGGAGGTCACCATATGATTCAGCGGCCAATACATCTCCGTTTGGACAAACCCATAGTGACCGCTGTAAGGCAATCCGGCCGCTTCCATTCCCCTGGTTGCCGCGAGATTCCAGTCAAAGTTTTTCCAATACGCACCGGACTCTTTTTTCCCGAAAAGTTTGGGAATGATAAGGGTTTTGTATTCCGAGTCATAAATCTGCTTCCCGCGCATAACCTTAACCGGCCAGATTTTGGCATGTTTATCGGCATAGCTGCCCTTCAGGCGGTTGAGTTGAACTATCTTTTGCGGATTTATTGTATCCGTCACCAGAGTATGACGGGCCGTCCCGTTGAACCATACATACTCGGGCGTCACATTTTTTTCCCAGCGGAACTC
Source organism: Calditrichia bacterium (assembly GCA_027006055.1). Lineage (GTDB taxonomy): Bacteria > Calditrichota > Calditrichia > Calditrichales > J004 > J004. The sequence goes on from JALTKX010000289.1 coordinate 17,990, forward strand.
ACCCTTCATAAAATTATAGTCCTGCTCGCCTTTGCTGTTGGTAATAATGATCCCCTTGCCGTTTTTATCAAAGCGGCCGGCCTTGGACCAATCCCACCACATCTTTGTGGGGTTGGCCCGCGCGTATGTGGGTATGTGACAGGTTTGACAGGCCACCCGCTCCGAATGTTCCTCCAAAACATTGTTGGCGTGAACAGGCGCGGCATGGCAGCTTTCGCAATAAACATGATTGGTATCGGCCGAGGAAACCGAATACATTTTCCCTTTGATATTATGTTTGTCGGTAACATGACAATCGATACACAACATATTTTCACCATCCGCGGCCATATGGATATCAATATCCTTTGAGGGTTTGCTTAGCGCTTTCTCCAAATCACCGTGCTTTACATTATTGCCCCCTCCTCCAAAAAAGTGGCAGGTCCCGCAATTGTCACGGGTGGGAATGCCAACATTTTGGGCTATTTTGGTGTAATCCGGCGGAAAGAACTTCTTTTTCCCCATAAACAAAGTCTCTTTTGTAACCGGATATCCGGCGCCGGTCGGAAACTTTTTGTAGGTACCCGTGCGGTCATGGCAAACTAGGCAATCCACCTTTTTTTTGTCGGTAAAATCAAAGTTCCCATCTTTCCAGCCATAGCCGATATGACAGCTGGTACAGCGCGGTTCGTTGGAAGTAAGCGCGATACAAAAGTTGTTGATAATATTTTTTTTACCGAGATCCACTTCTTTACCATCAATTACGGCGGGCCGGGACCAAGTCCAGTGATTTGTTGCCATTATCTCCCTGTGCCGCTCGGTGTGGCAGCCTTCGCAGGCCATGGTGACCTCCTCCGGCGAGTTGAAGCTTTTTTGCAATTCCTTAAGCTTACCGTGGTCGGTGGACGGCTTATGGGCAGCCTTCAACTCCTTCTTCCCCTTATAGAGTATCGTTTGCCCTTCCCGGGCCGCAAGCAGGTTGCCGGCCCAAAAAAGAGACAACAGGCTAATAAGAAATATTTTTTTCATGGGAATGCTCCTTTCCTCAACAGATGTAGTAATCTATCGTTCAAAAGCCGTGCCAGCGACAAAAAACAAATATATCTGCTTGTTTTTTATAGATTTATACAATATTATACTATTTTAGTATTCTTAAAGATGAGAATCCGTAATCCCCCCATTTTTTATTTAAGGCGACTTCTACTTTTGAGGGGATTTTGCTATATTTACCGAACCGATAAATGGAGGAAGCAACAATGAAAAGAATTAACAATTTTAACGCCGGTCCGGCCGCCCTGCCGCTGGAAGTATTGCAACAGGTACGCGAGGAGCTTTTGGACTATAGGGGCGAAGGGCTCTCGGTTATGGAGATGAGCCATCGCAGCAAGACCTTTGAGTCCATCATCCGCGGGGCGGAAGATTTGATGAAAGAGCTGATGGGCATTCCCGATGACTATCAGGTTTTATTTATGCAGGGCGGCGCCACGCTGCAATTTGCCGCCGTTCCCCTGAACCTGATGGAAGACGGCGCCACGGCCGATTATGTCAATACCGGCGCCTGGTCCGATAAGGCCATAAAGGAGGCGCGCAAACTGGGTAAAAACGTACGCGTGGTAGCCGGTTCCGATGATGAAAACTACTCCTATATCCCCAGGGAGATTCCATTAAATCGGGATGCAACGTATCTGCACATTACCTCAAACAACACCATTTTCGGCACCCAGTTTTCCCAATATCCCGATACGGGCGACATTCCGTTGATTTGCGACATGTCTTCCGACATAAACTGCCGTCCCGTCGATGTGAGCCGTTTTGACCTGATTTACGCCGGCGCGCAGAAAAACATGGGCCCTTCCGGGGTTACCATCGTAATTATCAAAAAATCCCTGTTGGAAAAAAGCCCGGCCGGCCTGCCCACCATGCTCAACTACAACATTATTGCAGGAAAAGGCTCCATGTATAACACGCCGCCAACCTTTGCCATTTACATCATAAAACTGGTTCTGGAGTGGATGAAAAAACAGGGCGGCCTTACCGCCATGGAAAAGATAAACCGCCAAAAGGCCGAAACGCTCTACAAAGCCATCGACCGCAGTGATTTTTATCGCGGCACGGTACGGCCGGACAGCCGCTCCCTTATGAACGTCACCTTCCGCCTGCCCTCGGAAGAGCTGGAGAAGCGTTTTATTGCCGAGGCGCTGGAACATGACCTGCTGGGCGTTAAGGGACACCGTTCCGTGGGCGGTATTCGCGCTTCCATCTACAACGCGGTGCCCCTGAGTTCGGTCGAGGCCCTGGTAAGTTTTATGGATGCCTTTGAAAAAAAGAACGGCTAACCCTATGATAAAAAAAGGTCTCTGCATTCAGAGACCTTTTTTTGTTCAATCTATTTCTTTCACTTCCCGCCACAAATGTTCAAAAGCCCGGGTTGCCGGCGAGGCGGGATGCGTGGCGGGCAGCGGCGCCCGTTCCAGGCCCATGCGTTCCACATCGCTGGAATAGGGAATCATACTTTTCAGGAAACGTTTCTTTTCCGCCGGCAGTATTTCAATCATCTCCCGGTGTAATTTTTTTCGCCTTTCCACCATGGAAAAAAAGGGAAACAGTTTACGGCGCTTCATTTCAATCTCCCGGAAAAAGGCCAGCAGTTTATCATAGGTCAGCCAGGAAAGGGTGGTGGGGATGAACGGCACCAGAATAATATCCGACGCGTGAAATATATTTTCGGAAACCAGGGTGATATTCGGCGGGCAATCCAGGAAAATGTAATCATATTCCTTTTTAAAGGCGGAAAGGTTTTTTTGCAGCACCTTTTCCCTCTTTTCCGTCCCGTCCAGAATAAGATCAAGATTGCGATAGGAGATATCCGCGGGCAGAATATCCAGATTTTCAAAATCGGTCTCCCGGATATTTTTACTGATCTTTTTACCGCCCTTAAGCAGGGTTTTTGTTCCGTGCCCGCCGCCGGGACGCACCCGGAAGTAAAAGCTGGAGGAGCCCTGGGGATCGAGGTCCACAAGAAGCGAGCGTCTGCCGTCACGGGCGGCCAGATAGGAGATATTAACCGCGGAGGCGGTTTTGCCCACGCCGCCCTTCATGCTGTACAGCGCGATTATTTTCATAGGTTTCCTCCAAAAAGCTGGTGGTAAAGAAGCTGGTTTTTCTCATCGGCAAAGGCCTTGTATAAGCCCGCATATTCTTTTTTCAGTTTTTCTTTTTCCCGGTGGCATACCGCTATCAGCGCGGACAGGGTTTTTACTTGTTCCTGATCTTTTTTCTTTTCCGCCGTGCCCAGGAATTTCTCCAGCATGTCAATTTGCACGGAATAATCATTAAAAGCCCCCAGATTATCCTGAAACATTTTTAAGCGGCGTATGGCGTCCCGGATGATATCCTCGCGGTACAGACTGCTGAAAAACTCCAACAGGTAGCGCAGTTTTTTCGCTTCAATTCGCAGGTCATGAAACCGTTCGTCCGCGCTGGAACGGCTCAGCTTCCCTCCTGCTTTTATGAGCTTACGGAAATGCTTTTTTAACAACGCCGCGGCCATCTCCTCCAGGGCGGGGTTGTTGATGAGGTGCTTTTGCCAGCTCTTCAGGCCATCCCGCCAGGTTTCTTTGACCCGCGCGTACTCTTGCGATGTCATAAACGCTTTCAGTTCCCTAAAACGCTTTTTGCGATCCAGAGCCAGCCGGCGGAAGAAAAGATCAAAACCGCGACCGGCAAATTCTCCCGGCAACATTTTTTCAAAATCCCGGCGGGCCAGCAGGTAAACATCCAGATCGCGCACTGGGCCGGTGTACCGCCCCAGCTTTTTCAGGGCCAGCACCAGTTCCTGCTTTATGCCCGGATGCAAAATGGGCTTGATCAGACTTAGGGCCGAACGCATTCTGCGACCGGCAACCCGGTAGTCATGTAAAAATTCCGTATCCCAGTCTTCAAGCACACCCTGTTCGTTTTGGAGCATTACATGAAATTGCGTCTCCAGTATATGGCGCAGGGCCGGAGCCATGCCCGCGTTAACATCAAAACTCAACCGCGGCCGGGAGTGGTAAACCGCTTCCGTGGCCGGTAACAGGCTTTTAAGCATCTCCTCCACCGTGGCATGGGCCTCGGCCCGGGGAAGACGGTTAGCGTATTTTTGCAGTTCCCCGGCATATCCCCGCAACGGCTGAAGGACCATGGCCGTGCGCGGATTTTTCCGCCCGTCCGGGTATATCACCATCCACAAGGCCCGGGCGATGGTTTTACCATCGGTATTGAGTATCGAAAAAGCGCTGCTTTCCCGGAGTATTTCCGGTGAAGGCATCACGGCCCTTACGGAAATAATCGCCGCCAGCTTCTTTCGGAAGCTCCCTTCGGGGAAATCCGTTGCCTTGAGGGGGCGGCCCGGTTCCCCGCGCAGGCTTACCACCCATTCGCCCTCTTCCCCCTGCCGGGGGCGCAGGGTGAATATACGATTATTGGAATAGAGGCTGAACCCCGCCTTTTTCACAAGTCCGTCAAAGGTATCCCAAAACATAAGTTTCGATGACTCCGTCTGGAACCATTTTACCGTGTAGCTTTCCGGCGCGACGCGCTCCGCCATATTCTTATCATGCTCTTTTTTAAAAAGCAGTATCCGCGGCCCGTTTGTATTCATTTTATTCATCTTTCATCTGTGTGGCCAGATAGTTATAGTATTCCACCTGGGTTCTGTGTGCTTTTTCCCTTTGTTCCTGCTTATAGTAGTTTGCTTCCTGATCATTCAACAGGCGCGTTTTTTGATTGTCCCGTAACTGAAAGCGCAAATAGGTTCTCAGCTCCTCCTTGATGTCCGGGTCATAAACCGGGGTGGCCACCTCGATACGGTTATCCAGATTACGGATCATCCAGTCCGCCGAGGATAAAAACATTAAATTCTGGCCGCCGGCGTAAAAATAAAGAATACGGGAATGTTCCAGGTATTTATCGACGATGGCATAGGCCTCGATATTTTCCGACATACCCTCCACGCCGGGTATCAACGAGCATATGCCGCGGATGAGCAGCTTTATGGAAACGCCCGCCTGCGAAGCGCTGTACAGCAGGTTGATCATGCCGGTATCCACCAGGTTATTCAGCTTTAAGATGATTTCCGCCCTTTCACCGGCCTGGGCGTTTTTAATTTCGTTTTTGATCAGCTTTTTTAAACGGTTACGCATAAAAAACGGCGAAACCAGTAAATGCTTGTAAGTGGTGGTTTTATAGTTATTTTCCAGAAAGGAAAAGACCTTGTTCACCTCATTATTTATCTGCCGGTGGGCGGTAAACAAACCGTGATCGCTATATATCCGGGCGGTAGCCTCGTTAAAATTTCCCGTGCTGATATAGCTGTACAGCTTTTCCTTTTCATTTTCCACGCGGGTTACCTGGCAAAGTTTGGCATGCACTTTTAATCCGGGAACGCCATCCAGAATATGGGCGCCTTCGTCAGCCAGTGCACTGGCCCAGTGGATATTGGCCTCTTCGTCAAAACGGGCCTGCAATTCAAAAACGGCGGTTACATCCTTGCCGTTGCGCCGGGCATTGATCAGGGCATTGATCACGCTGGAATTCTTGGCCACCCGGTACAGCGTTATTTTTATGGACTTCACCTTCGGATCGATGGCCGCCTCGCGTAAAAAGTCGATAACGGGGCTATAGCTTTGGTAGGGATAGCACAACAGAATATCCTTTTGGCGGATGCTGTCGAAAATGCTTTTCCGCGGTTTAATGGCCGGATGGGGCAGGGCTTCCACCGGGGTGTAGGTCAAATGTTTCAGACCCATGTCCGGAAAACCGATAAAATCACGCGCGTTATGATATCGTCCGCCTGAAATCAGGTTTTCCCTGGAGGTCATTTTAATGCGCTTCATGATAAACTCAAGCAAGGCTTCCGGCATCTCCCGGTCATAAACAAAACGGACAATGGCCCCCTTTTCCCGCTGTTTGATGCTTTTGGCAATTTTTTCATAAAAGGATTTGGTGATATCCTCGCTGATATCGAATTCCGCGTCCCGCGTCATTTTAATGGTATAGGCGGCAAAACGGTCATATTCCAGAATGGCAAAAATATCCCCCAGGCCGATACGGATAACATCATCCAGCATGATGATACATTTTTTCAGGCCGCCGGAAGGCAAGGGGATAAATCGGGGCAGCAGGCCGGAAGGCACCTCGATAAGCGCATATCCTTCCTTTTCGCTTTTCCCGCTTTGCCACATGTGAACGGCCAGATAGATGACCTGATTTTTCAGATAGGGAAAACCGGGCTGCGAACTAAGCATAATAGGCACCAGGCGGGGGCGCACCTTTTCCTGAAAGTAGCGCAACACCGCCTGTGTCTGCCTCTCATCCAGTTCTTTTTCGTTTAATATGTAGATGTTTTCCTTTTGCAGTTCCCGCAGCACCTGCGAAAACACCTTATCAAAGCGTTCCCGTAAACGAACCACCCGTTTTTGAATCTGCTGCAGCACCTTTTTCGGATGGCCTATCTTTTTACTTTTTATGCCCGCGGCGATCATACGCTGATGGGTGGCCACCCGCACGCGATAGAACTCATCCAGGTTATTGGAAAAAATGCCCAAAAAGCGCAAGCGTTCCAGCAGGGGCACGTCCGGGTCATCGGCCTCCTGCAACACGCGCGCGTTAAAGGAAAGCCAGCTGAGTTCCCTGTTAATAAACCGTTCCTTCTTTTTCACACCTTCACCCCTGTTTAAGATGGTACTCTTTAAAAGCCGTCAGTGCTTCCTTAAGCACCGTTTTTTGCACAGCCGCCACGGCATCATCCAGATCAAACCACCGGCGTTTTCGTTCCCGCTCTTCCTCAAAATGCTTTAACAGGTCGGAAACCTTTAAGGGATAAACCGACACATGGCAAAGCCCGTCCCACTTGGGATAGCGGTAGCGAAATATAACCCGGGGAATAATTTCGCCGCTAATGCCGGCTTCTTCCATCGCTTCTTTCATGGCGGTAAAAACGGGACTGTCTCCCGGTTCGATCAGCCCCTTGGGGAAAATCCAATTCCCCGATTTGCGGGAGGTGATAAGCAAAACCCTTACGCGCTCTTTTTCCGTTAAAAACGGCACCGCCGCCGCCTGTTTATAGATAGTGTTATCTCTACGCATGGCCTGCAATTTAGTTCGTCTCTTCTTGCGCTTCCAATTTTATATGATATTAGTCCAATAGTCGCATTCTTTTAAAGTTTAGCTTCTCTGTTCTCGAAAATCTTAAAATAAACTATCAGACCCAAAAAATATGTTTTCAAAATTATCCATACGAAACAAACTGTTGCTGGCCAATATCTTACTCGGACTGATCATTCCGACCTTTATGGTCATCTATTTTCAAAGCCGGTTTATAGATAACAGTGTGGCCAACCTGAAAAAGGAAGCCTTAAACAGCGCCCTGCTGCTCAGCAACAGCGTCACCCGTTCCGTTGAGTTAAAGGACCTTAAAACAGCGCAAACCATCCTTGAGGGGGCCTATAACAATCCGGATATTGTTTTTGTACGGCTGTTGGATTCCTCCGGTAAACTTTTATGCGAATATCAATCCCAGTTTCATCAACCGGATATTCAGAAGAATATAAAAGTAGAGGTGCCCGTGGTAAACAGCGGCGGCCGCCGCCTGGGTCTGCTCACTCTGGGCATGAGCAATGCCGGTATATACGCGCAATCGGATAAGAATTTTGTTGTATTGCTGCTGACCATGGCCGTCATCTTCGTCATTCTGGTACTCAGCACCTTTTTGACAAGCAGGAAGATCATAGGCCCCTTGCACAATTTGATTGAATCCGCCGGGCGCATAGGGCGGGGCGAGTTGGACAAACCCGTTAAAGCCGAGGGCCAGGATGAAATAACCATGCTGGCCAGGGCCTTTGAGCAGATGCGTCTCAGGCTGAAAAGCTCCATGGAAGAGGTGGAGGAACAAAAAAGCACCCTGGAAGAGGCCGTGCATGCGCGCACGGCGGAACTGGAGCAAAGAAACAAGGACCTGGAAGCCCAACGCCAAAAAGCCGAGGAGGCCAACCGCCTTAAGTCCGAGTTTCTGGCCAACATGAGCCATGAGATACGCACGCCGATGAACGGCATTATGGGCATGGCCGACCTGCTGATGGATACGGCCATGGAACCCAAGCAAAAGGAGCTGACCAAAATCATTAACAGCAGTGCCGTCTCCCTGTTGCGTATTTTAAACGACATCCTGGACATTTCTAAAATTGAAGTGGGCAAAATGGAGCTGGAAAAGCTTGAGTTCCATCTGCCGGAACTGGTGGACGAGCTTTATGCCTTTTTTAAACCACAGGCGGAAAATCGCGGCCTGGAACTGACGCTGAAAAAAGACCCCGCCTTGCCGCACATCGTTAAAGGGGACAGCACCCGCCTGAAACAGATATGCATCAACTTACTGAATAACGCGCTAAAGTTTACCGAAAACGGAGGCATTGTTTTTTCCGTAAAACTGCTCAACACGGGGAACAACCCGATACGGGTTCTTTTTGAAATCAAGGACTCCGGCATTGGAATTGAGCCGGATAAGCTGCAAAGCATATTCGAAAGCTTCCGGCAGGCCGACGGCTCCATGACCCGCCGCTTTGGAGGCAGCGGCCTGGGATTGACCATTACCCGACGTCTGGTGGAACTGATGGACGGACAGATTGAAGTGGAAAGCGAGCCCGGCATATCCAGCACTTTTAGCGTCACTTTGCCCTTCGACCTTATAGAAAATACCGATCAGCCGGAAAAATACAAACCGTTGACCGAGGCCGATATAAACCTGACGGCCTACAAAGTGTTGATTGCCGAAGACAATATGGTAAATCAAAAAATCATTAAACGACTGACCGAAAAGCTGGGCATGACGCCAACCCTGGTGGAAAACGGACGCGCCGCCGTGGAAAGCTGGGCAAACAATGAGTATGATATTATTTTAATGGATATTCAGATGCCGGAACTGGATGGCTTGCAGGCCACCAGGCAAATCCGGGAAAAAGAGAGCGGGGATCACATCCCCATTATCGCTGTCACCGCCAACGCCATGCACGGCGACCGTGAAAAATGTCTGGCCGCCGGTATGGATGACTACCTCAGCAAGCCGGTGAGGCTGGAAACCCTGCGTCAAAAACTCTACCAACATCTCCATCATGACCTTGTCTCTTTAAATTAATTGTGGCGGGACAGAGGGCCGCTTGCATATTTTCCTTTTTCACCACGGGCAATTATGCATGAACCGGCAAGCCGTCCGGGAAACCGATTTTATTTTTACAGCCATGCTTTTAAAAATATTTTATTCTCACTCAAAAAAGAGCTTAAATTGACACCTGTGTTCCCAGGCGCAAAATGGCGGGAAAAGCATTGGCCGGAGTGAAATAGACCTTTCCCCATTCAAGAAGCGTCTGTTCCATCCGAATTAATATAGCACAAAAAACAGGCATATCCTCTTCCCAAAAAGGCGGCTGTGATGAGTGATTCACCCATCTACAAAATGGTAAACAAAAGATATCTGCTGGCCCTGTCCATCATATTTGTCTTATTGCTTGGCCACTATTTTTCCTATCAGTGGATACTGGAAGAGGATAGCCGACTCCACAATGAACTGATTACCGGCTCGGAATTGCTAGACAACTGGTCCCGGGCCAGCTTTTTACTCTATTTTTGGGAATATAAAGACCGGGTTATTACACGCCAAAAAATAGAAAGGCAGATGGCGGTAATCGACAGCCTTTGTTCGGAGGGGCGTGGAGAGCAACAGGGGCTCTTTTCTCCAATAAAGGAACAATCCAAGCAGCTCCTCAATTCCATACACCATTTTGCCGGACAGAACTTTCCCTCGGAATGGGCCTTTAAGCTGCAAAAGCAAAATATTCTGCACAAAACAGAAGGGCTGACCTTCAGCATCTCACGGCATATTTTCACTATCCAGTCTCAAATTGAAGCTCATAAAATGAGCGCGGAAAAACTTTCACTCATTTTACTTATCGCGGAGCTGATATTTTTGCAACTTATCCTGATTTTTCTGTTACGACCCGTTGCCCGCAAAACCGACGCCCTGTTCAGAAAACTGGAGAGAGAAAAAGAAGAAGCCGTTAACGCCAACAATGCCAAATCACTCTACCTTTCCACCATGAGCCATGAAATACGAACGCCGCTAAACGGCGTACTGGCCATGACGGACCTGCTGATGGAAACAGACCTTTCCTTTGAACAAAGAGACTACCTTGGCATTATTCAGGCCAGTGGCAGGGACCTTCTTTCGGTCATTTCCGATATTCTGGATTTCTCACGGCTGGAATCTAACCAGCTCGAGCTGATGGAAATGAATTTTTCCCTAAAGCAGCTTTTGGAAAAAGTTCTGGAAAACTTTGAAGACGAAGCCCGCGATAAGGGCATCCAACTTATGTACTACTCCGAGCCTGAAGTTCCCGAATACATTACGGGAGACCCCAAAAGGCTTTCCCAGATTCTGGTGAACCTGCTTTCGAACGCGCTGAAGTTTACCAGGGATGGTGAAATTTTTATCCGCACGAGCATACAAAGCGGGGAAAATGACAATAACGAAATCTTATTCGCCGTCAGCGATACAGGCATGGGCATCCCCGAAGACCGGCTGGAGTCCCTTTTTCAGCCCTTTAAGCAGATACGAAATTCCGTAGAAAAACGCTTTGAAGGCACCGGCCTGGGCCTGGCGCTTTCGGCGCGACTTGTAAAACTGATGAGCGGCAGCATCTGGGTGGAAAGCGAGATCAATAAGGGCTCTACCTTTTATTTCAGCATCCCCCTGCGCACGGACGGACAGATGGCCCCACCCCGGCGGCCCCTGCCTGCCGTCGACGAGGATGTGACCCTGCCCGAGGAACCGCTTGTCCACGCGCCGGAAACAACGGCCACCGAGGGTATGCACATTCTTTTAGCCGAGGACAATACCATAAACCAACGCCTGATGGAACGGCTGATGGAACGGATCGGCTATAAACTGGATATTGCCCGGGACGGACGCGAGGCGGTGGAAATGGCCCGCAAGAAAAGATATAACATTATCTTTATGGACTTACAGATGCCTGAACTTGACGGTTTACAGGCGACCCGCCAAATATTAAGTGAAGCCCCGGAGAACAAACCGTTCATCATCGCCATGACCGCCAACGTTTCGCAAGAAGACCGCGACCTGTGTCTTCAGGCCGGCATGGTGGACTACATTGCCAAGCCCATTTCCCTGGAAAAGGTCAAGGAGATGATCAGCCGCTTTGAGAAATAGGGCCGCGGCCCTGCCCCAGGCAAAATAAACCGGGGGTGGCCCCCCTGTTATTTCAGGAGCTCCTCACGATTTATATCCTTCAATAAGCGTATGCGCGCCGGGTATTTCCCTAAGCCGGCGTTCGTGCAAAAATAGCCTTGCCGCGGCTTTATAGGGTGGAGTCTAAAAAAAAGGAGCCCCAGGGCTCCCTTTTTGGCAAATAAATAAAAGCAGGCTTACTTTATCAACAGCGCGCGCTGCGTAAACCGTAGATTCCCGGCCTTTAACCGTATCAGATAGACGCCCGAACTCAGGGAACCCGCCTGCCAAACCAGGCTGTAATTACCCTTTTCCTGCCTACCGTTGACCAGAGTGGCCACCCGCCGGCCCAGGGTATTATAGATCGCAAGTTCCACATCCGTTTTTTCGGCCAGACTGTAGCGTATGGTCGTGGCCGGATTGAAGGGATTGGGGTAATTGGGCTTCAACTGAAAACGTTCCGGGAAAAAAGCAACTCCCGGGGCGGCGTTTTGAATAAAATCATCCCTGCCGACCAGCAGTTTAAACTCATGCTTTTGTTCGTCGCGGTTTACAAAACGTATTTCCGGATTTTCCCGTACATTATACACCGCTCCGCTTTGCGGATCATAGACAAAGGCCTCCGTCCCCGTGGGCAAATCCTCAACGCCTTCAAGACGCAGGGTGGTCAGCGCCTCTTCCGGGTTCACCCGCACCCAAAAAGAGAATTGCTGGCCCTCCTCCGAAAGCGGCCGGATATCATTGGCTCTGTTTTGATCCTCAAAAACAACACGCACTCCGCCCGGCAATGGCGGCGGCGCCACGGGGTTGTACATCTCCCAGGCCTCATCCGCGCCTTGCAATTGTCCCACGCGATGAAAAGCGCTTGCGCTTCTGCCGTCGCTGACATTTAATTTAAGCAGCCACT
>JALTKX010000290.1 GCA_027006055.1 Calditrichia bacterium
AACTGATGAAAGCCGCGTATGGAGGAAAGGTTGCGGGCCACGGTGTTGGCCGAAAGGCCGATTTCGCTCAACAACTGGATCAGTTGGCGCACATGATCCGGCGTCACCTGTTCCACATCGCGGATCGCCCGGCTTTCCAGATAGTCCAGATAGCGCGACAGGTCCCGCTTGTAGGCGTCCACGGAATGGGCGGACAGGTTTTGTTCAAAGGTCAGGTAACTGAGATAGAGTTTTAAAAGTTGACGCAAGGATATATCCGGCTTGGTTTAAAGGCCTCCGCAACGCGCGGCCGGCCCGGCATGGTCAGGAAGCGCTGTCATCCCCGCCCAGCAGGGGTTCGGTCAGGGAAAGGGCGATTCCGGAAAGCATGACTTCCGGAGCCAGTTGACTAAAATCTCCCGAAAGCAGTTTGCGATCCACATTGGTAAAGATGGAACAGCCCGCCTGGCGCTCCACGATAATTCCCGAAAGGCGACCGCTGAATTCGGCAAAGAAGGTGACCTCCTGCAGCACTTCACTGGCTACATAGCCGGTACAAAAATGCAGCTGTGAATGGGTATAGGGGGTAAAGATGGAGATCAATACCCCCTTGCGCTCGCCAATTTGCAGGTCGGGGTAGATTTCCATGGTCAGGCGCCGGCCTTCTTCCTTGTTTTCCAAAACAGCGCGGTATTGATCATCCCGTTTGTTAAACGTGGTATTCAACACCTTTTCGATCTGCTTAATATCTTCTTCGCTAAATTTAAATGCCATGGGTATTTCCTTCGGGACGTTGGCTGTTTCCTTACTACGGAAGCAGAGTCATTATGTTATCAATCCTTAAAGGGGATTTTACGAAAAAAGGCTCACCATATTCAACACCAATCTTAAAGCCAAAATAGGCGGCGCGTGTTTTTACCGATTCGAGAAAAGCAGGACTGCTGATATAGGTTTCCGGCTCCGCCGATGCGGGATCGTGGAACTGGCTTTTATAGGCTTTCACCGCCCGCAGTTTCTCTTCCATCTCCCCGGAAATATCCACGATAAAAGAAGGGCTGTCCACCCGGTGCATAAAATAATGAATCACGGCATGGGGCCGCCAGGGCTCCGGCCCCGGATGCCATTTGGCCACGCCGCTCAGGAATACCGCTTCCTCAATCAAGCGCGCGCCGTGCACATGGTCGGGATGGCGATCCTGAAAATAGGGAGCCAGCACAATCCGGGGCCGCAGGCGTCTCAACACCTCCACCACCTTACTCTTTTGTCCGTCGTCGGCGCGAACGCCGCCATCGGCTATTTCCAGGTTCAGCCGTTCGTCGGCCTTTAGTATCCGGGCGGCTTCGGCGGCTTCGGCGGCGCGAATTTCCACCGTTCCCCGCGTGCCCAACTCGCCGCGGGTCAGGTCCGCAATAGCCGTGCGGTAGCCCTGTTTTTTCAACTTAAGCAATAAACCGCCGCAAAACAGTTCCACGTCATCGGGGTGCGGCCCAAAGGCCAAAACATCAATCGGCATCGTTATCCTTCCCCGGGGCCCCGTTGGCCTCGTCTTCCTTTTTTTTCGTATTATGAAATGAGTCGATAAAAGTATTGATCTGCTGTTCGATATCAAACAGACGATCGTCCTCACCCACATAATCGCGGGTTTGCACATTCAGAGAACGCACCAGTTCACCCAGGCTGGCCAGCACCGCCTGAATGCGGCGCACCTGAAATTGAGTGATCTCGTTAAACTTGTCCTGATAGGAATCGTCCATCTGCACCAGTTGGGCCATGCCGCTGATACTGGCAATGGAGTTATTGATATAGTGCGACAGGGTGGCCAGCAACCGGTTGAGGGCCTCTATGCCCGCCAGCAGCCGCTCCCGGTTGATGCGCAGTTCCATCAGACGGTTGCGTTCGCTAAAGTCTTCCATATCCAGGCTGATCAGGGAGTTCCTGTCATCGCGATCTTTCAGAGCTGTGGCCGTGGCTACCAGTTCCACCAGCCGTCCGTCCGCCGACTTCTTTTTAATCTCCAGCATACGTAAAACACCGCCGCGCAGGGTATCCTTTAAAATGGAATCGAAAGCGGCCGGATCATTGTCGATATCCAGCAGGGAAACGGACTTGTGTAAAATATAGTCCTTGGAAAAACCGAAAATCTCCTCGGCGCGCTTGTTCCAGGTGACGATACGTCCCTTAACATCCACGGTGATCAGAATATGCCCCGAGTGCTCCACGATATTTTCCAGCAAAGCCTCGGCCAGGGCCAGGTCCCTGCTGTTCTTGGAGATTTGTTCCTGCAGGGCTTTATTGACCTTTTCCATTTTACCCGACTGGTAACGGAAATAGAGCAACAGCGGGAACATGGCCACCACAAACACCAAAACGATAAACCACCAGGAAAACCAGAAGGGATGCGCCACTTCAAAGGAACGATCCAGGCTGTCCAGGGGAATGATCTGATCCCCGAGCCGGGCGCGGACACGAAAATGATACTTTCCGGGAGAAAGACGGTTATAGCGAATGACCTGTACCGGACGGGTTTGCCGCCAGTCCGTATCGTAGCCTTCCAGCCGGTATTCCAGGCGCAGGGCCGAGGGGTTGTAATAATAGATACCCTGAACATCAAAAAGGATATTGGCCTGGTCATAGGGAATGGTGACCCCGGCGCTTAGTACATTGAGCTGGGAATCGGGGAAGGCCGAAAAACCGGCGCGGCGGTAAAACACCCGGGGCTGGGGCATTTCGCGAAACATCCATTGCGGGTCCAGCACCGTCAGTCCGCCAAAAACCCCCAGCCATAAACGGCCGTCGGGCGCCATCCAGGTGGAGTTTTGGGTGGTAAACTCATCCCCGGCCAGGCCGTCTATGGCCCGGAAGGGACGTCCGGCCCGGCCATCCCTGAAAAACTGAATTCCCTGATCGGTACAGACCCACAGGCCCTTACGCGAGGGATCGCTCAGAATCTGCGCAATAATGGTACCCTCAAATCCCGCTTCGCGGCCATACAGGGTGTAACGGTTGTTTTTACGCAAAATAATACCCCGATCGCCCCCCAGCCAGATACCGCCGTCGCTGTCTTCGGCAATGGTGTAAATAGCCCTGTCCGGCAAGCCCCCCGTATCCTGTACGAACTCAAACGCTTTTCCGTCATAAAGAGCCAGCCCGTTATCGGTACCAAAGAAAAGAGTATCGCCGGAAGCCTGAAAAACATCCCATACCGAGCGAATGTCATGGCGGGCAAATTCGGGAAAGGCATATTCCTTCCGCCCCTCCCTGGCAAAAAGCCCGATGGTGGTGGCAAACCAATAGCGCCCCGTTTTATCCTGCAGCATATCAAGAAAAGTACATTCCGCCGTTACGGGGGCCAGCCTTACCGGCCGCAGCCGGCCTCCGCTGTAACGCATCAGCACATCCTCGCCGCCAAGCCATAGATCACCGGAATTATCGTGATAAATAAACCATATAATTTTATCGTTCAAAGCGGTAAAGCGCGGGTCCCGGCTCAAACCGTCGGCGGAGGTTATAAATATGCCCCTGTCGGTGGCCAGCAGGTGCCCGCCCGTGGCCGGATCATCGGTTACGCAGTTTACCGCCGGGCTGAGAAGGCCATCCTTTTCCGTATAGCTGAAAACATAGCGGTTGCTAAAGGAAAAGAGGCCGTTGGTATAGCTGCCGGCCCACAAATTATTTTCCGCGTCAAATAACAGGGCGCGGATATCTTCCCCGGGCAGACCGTTTTTTTTATGCCAATAATTGACTTTATCGTCCTCAATACGGAACAGGCCCTTGTTAACGGCCAGCCACAGGGCGCCGTCCCTGTCGGCGATCATGCGGTTAACGTCAATGGATGCGACGCCCGGCAGGGAGAAAAAACGGGGGCGGCCGTTTTCCATATCAAGGCGGTATAAACCGCGACCGGTGCCCAGCCAGATACTGTTGCGAACCGGCAGAAAAGATTTCAACCGCGCGCCGAGATCAAGCGGATAATTTTTTAACAGGCGGCCGGCCATGTTATAACGTTTCAGGCCGTTCTCATCCAAAACCCACACGCTGCCATCGGCGGAGAGCTTGATCTCCTTAACGGATACCCCTTTTTCAAGGGTCTTTACGGGAGCCTGCCTTTTCAGGCTTATGCGGTACAGACCGTTACGGCGCGTGCCAATCCAGAGCCAGTCTTTTTGAATGGCCAGCGCGGAGATGGAGTAACGGCTAAAAAAGGCAAGTCCGTTTTTTATATCCACCGTGCCGTCCTTACGCGGATATATCCGGGCCATGCCCAGGGCCGTTCCCACCCACAAGGCGCCAGAGCTGTCCTGGGCCAGGGAGAGTATCTCATTGGCCGGCAGGCCGTTCTCCACCGTAAAGGTTTGGAAACGGTCGGAATCATAACGGGACAGCCCCACGCCGGAACCGATCCAGATATAGCCCCGGTTATCCTGTAACAGAGAAAATATCTGATTGGCGGAATACCCCTTGTCGCGATAGGTATTGAAACGATAGGTCTGACCGGAGACCGCATCCATGATGAGCATCATGAATATGGCAACGAGCAGGATAGGCGTTTTTCTAAGCATCATGTACAGGCCGGTATTTTTAATTGTAAACCCCATCTCCCCAACGGGAAAAGTAATTTATGGCGAATTTATTTTTATGCAAACTTAATCGGCTTCCCGGCGGAAAGGAGGGCGATTGCTTTTATCCGCCCGCTTATGAACTGAAATTGTAGTATACCTTTGTTATTGCTAAATTACGGTGATCTCCGTTACCCCCGGTGAAAAAACCGCGGTCAACGGATCAGGCATGCACAAAAACCCGGGGAGTATGAAATATGAGTACACTGAAAGGAAAAAGAGTTTTAATTACCGGCGCCAGCAGTGGTATTGGGCGCGCCTGCGCCGAGGTATTTGCCGCCGAAGGGGCCCACCTTATACTGATCGCCCGGCGCCGGGAACGGCTGGATGAGCTGGGGGAGGAATTAAAGGAGAAGTATGGTATTAGCGTCGAAACCATTGTGCTGGATGTGCGCCAGCGCCCCGCCGTGGAAGAGGCCCTGAAGGGAGTTGAGGCCGTGGACGTGCTGATCAATAACGCCGGACTGGCCCTGGGCATGGGCCGGGTGCAGGAGGCCAATCCCGACCATTATGACGCCATGATCGATACCAATGTTAAGGGTCTGCTGTATGTTACGCGGCAGATGGTGCCTAAAATGATTGCCCGCGGCCGGGGCGATATCATCAATATCGGTTCCATTGCCGGACATGAGGTTTATCCGGGCGGGGCGGTGTATTGCGCCACCAAACATGCCGTGGATGCCCTGACAAAAGGGCTGCGCCTGGATGTGGTCGATACGCCCCTGCGGGTTTCCTCCATCGATCCGGGACTGGTGGAGACGGAGTTCAGCGTTGTGCGCTTTGAAGGCGACAAACAGAAGGCGGATAATGTTTATAAGGGGATGGAACCGCTTACGGGACGCGATATTGCCGATGTGGCCCTGTTTATCGCCAGCCGGCCGGCCCATGTGCAAATCGCCGATGTGGTGATCTTCCCCACGGCGCAGGCGGCGGCCACGGTGGTACACCGAAAAAAATACTATGCGTAATCTACCATCTTTAACTTAGGCATCTTGTCTTTATAAAGAAATACTACAATCTTCAACAGTAGTTAGGACTTTAAGATTTATCTTAAAACTCACTATCTTTGTTAGTAATATATGTATAAAGTTTTGCATCAAACTCTTTAAAAACTCTTTTTACGTCAGATAGATGGTATTGCCAATTTCCCGGATGAACATTTACCGGAATAGGATCCGTAGCTGAAGAAAGCGTTATGTTCTTTAATATAGTTTTAAGCTTATATTGATGGTCTTCATACTTTATAAGAAAGGTCATGTTCATATCATATGACATACCCATAAAATTTGTACTCAAATTCAATATACCATTTCCACTAATTAAATTATCATCATTTGTTTGAATGACAGATTTTGCAGAATTAAAGTTCTCTGCGATAAACTGAGTAATTTTTTGTTTTAGTTCTTTTTGACTGAGATCAACCTTATGTGTGAAAACGTTTTCTTTTTGTTGTTTTGATAATGTTTTCATTGTACAAGATATAATCAATAAACTACTAAATAAGAATACTAATGTTCTCATAATCATAACCTCTCGAAAATATTATGTAAAAGACTTTTGTTAACTTTTCTATGATAGATAAAAAATCTAATTAAAATTTCAAATAAAAAAACAAATCATCTTTTAGTACGTACTCTACAAAAATAGATGTAGACATAAAAATTTCCGTTAAATATAATAAAACCAAAAAAATGACACAATAAAAATTGGTATCACTTGAATAAAAAAACTCCTGAAGATAATTTAAAAACTTAAGATTACACTTAAGGTTACAAGAGTACTATATACGAGGAGATGATATGTTTGTGGGTCACTACGCCGCGGGCCTGGCCCTGAAATCCGTTGACAACCGGGTTTCCCTGGGCTGGCTGTTCCTGGGCGTTCAGTTTGTCGATATTCTTTTTTTTCCGTTTGCCCTGTTGGGTATCGAGCGTTTTCAGTTTATCCCCCATTATACCGCTTCCACCCATTTTTTTCTGGAATACATGCCCTACACCCACAGCCTGCTTTCGGCCTTTGTTTGGGCCGGGCTTACTTTTACCGCCGCTCTTGTGTTATGGTCGGGTAAGGGCCGTAAAAGACGCATGGCCGCCGTTGTGGCGCTGGCCGTGCTCTCCCACTGGTTTCTGGATTTGTTGGTGCACACGCCCGACCTGCCCCTGCTGGGCGACGACTCCCTGAAGCTGGGCTTCGGCCTGTGGAACAACGCCCTGCTGACCTATGGGCTGGAGGCGTTGTTACTGCTGGGAGGATTTTATCTCTATATGAAAAGCACCCGGGGAGAGAAAGGGCTGGCCAGGTATGGCATGCCGGTATTCGTCGTTTTAATGCTGGGCGCCAATATCATCAACATCTTTGGCCCCGTCTCCCCCGATGAAACGGAAGCGGGAATCGCCACTTCGGCCCTGACCGCCTATTTTGTTTTTGCCGCCCTGGCCTTTTATCTGGACAGCCGCCGCGCCCCCCGTTAACAGGCTACCGTTGTACAAACATTTTACCGGCCAGTTGACGGATATGGCCATTCAGCTCCAGCATCAGTAGTTGATTTAGGGCCTCTGAAGGGCTCAGGTGGCATTCCAGGGCGATTTGATCGATATGGCGGGGTTCATTCCCCAAAAAGCGATAAATGCTCAGGGCGGGCTCTTTGAGCGCCGGTTCGGCTTTTTCCTCTTTTTTATCCTCAATAGCCACGCCACCCAGCTCGGAGAGGATATCATCCACATTCTGAACCAGCTTGGCGCCCTGTTTTATCAGGTTATTGGTTCCGGCGCTTTTGGGCGAGCTGATGGGGCCGGGCACGGCAAACACCTCCCGGTTTTGATCCAGGGCATACATGGCCGTCAACAGGGCGCCGCTTTTCTCCCCCGCTTCCACCACCAGAACGCCGAGACTCAGACCGCTGATGATACGGTTCCTTTTGGGAAAGTTACCGCTGTCGGGCCTGGTGCCAAAGGGATATTCGGAAATGCGCAGCCCCTGCCGGGCAAAGGGCTCCAACAACACGCGGTTCTCGGAGGGATAGATAACGTCCAGACCGTTGCCCAGCACGGCCAGGGTACGGCCTCCGGCGGCCAGGGCCGCCTTGTGGGCAATGGTATCCACGCCCCGGGCAAAACCGCTGGCAATGACCAAACCCTGCCGGCACAGCTCACGCGTCAGGCTGTCGGTAACATGCTTGCCATAAGCCGAGGGCACCCGCGTGCCCACCACCGCCACCGCGGGCTGTTCCATCAGGGAAACATCGCCTTCCACAAACAGAAGGGCCGGCGGATCATAGATCGCCTTGAGCGAGCGGGGATACTCCTTATCCCAATAGGTAATTATACGGGCCGGGGTGTTTTTTAAATGGGCAAGCTGGTTTTTAACAAAAGTCTCATTCACGCCGTTCTTAATCTGATGGGCCCGTTTTTTATCTATGCCGGCGGTGTGCATCAATTGGCGGGGAGAGCTGTCCAACACCGCCTCGGCGCTGCCCAGGCTGCCAATGAGCGCGCGCATTCTGGCCGGGCCGATACCGGGAACCGAAAACAGGGCCAACAGGGCTTCAAGGGAAGAGGCGCTCATCAGGTTTCATCCGTTTTTTCCTGTTCATCGGCTAAAAGTATCAGCTCATGCAGTTTATCCAGCAGGGTATCCAGGTTTTTCCCGGTAACCGAGGAGATGGCTACCTGAGGCACATCCAGCGGCAGGGGCGGCGGCTCCCCGTCACCCAGAACATCGGTTTTGGTCAGGGCGATCATAAAGGGTTTCAAAGCCAGCACGGGGCTGTAACTTTCCACCTCGTTTTGCAAAACTTTCAACTGTGACAACGGCTCTTCCTCATCGCTGATATCAATCATATACAGCAGAACCCTTGTACGTTCCACATGCCTTAAAAACTGATGTCCCAGTCCTTTTCCGGTGTGCGCCCCCTCAATCAAACCGGGGATATCGGCCATGACAAAGCTGGCAAACTCACGATAATTAACAATACCCAGGTTAGGTTGCAGGGTGGTAAAGGGATAGGCCGCTATTTTGGGCCTGGCCCTGGATATGCGTGACAACAGCGTGGATTTTCCGGCATTGGGAAAGCCCACCAGTCCCACATCGGCAATACTTTTCAGTTCCAGTTCCAGCTCGCGCATTTCACCGGGCTTGCCCACCTCCCACTCCCGCGGGCTCTGATGGGTGGCCGTGGCGTAACGGGCATTGCCCTTGCCGCCGCGTCCTCCCCTGGCGACCACAAAGGTTTGACCATCCTCGGTAAAGTCCACCAATATGCGGTCTTCCTCCACATCGCGGACAATGGTGCCCACCGGCACCTCCAGCAGAATATCCGCTCCCTTGCGCCCATGTTTGTTGGAGCCCATGCCGTGCTGCCCGCGCCGGGCTTTATATTCACGACGGTAGGTAAAATCGCGCAGGGTGTGCAGATTTTTACTGGCCTTCAATATGATGGAGCCTCCCCGGCCGCCGTCGCCGCCATCGGGGCCGCCCTTATCGATAAATTTCTCACGGTGAAAGCTCATGCAACCGCTGCCGCCCTGTCCGGCGATAACACGGGTTTTTACAAAATCTATAAACATATTTTCTTCTGTTTTAAAAGTGATATTCCGGGCACGGCAGGGCTATGCGCCCTCGCGCTCAGGGAAAATATAAAGGTAATTAAAGTAATGCAATAAAGGCGTTCTACCTCATCAAACCGGCCCGCGATTACCGGAGCCATGCGCCGCCTTAATCCAGGGTGCCGGTAAGGCTAAGCCTGTGGGTGCCTCCCAGCAGATCATAGTCGGAGTAGGCATAGTCAAAACGAAAGTTTTTATAGTATAGCCCCAAACCGCCCGAAACGCCACCAAAACGGGTGCCCCGCAGTTCATCATTTAAATCCCTGTTCAGGGCATGATCGTAGCCCAAACGAAAACGGAGAATTTCGCTTAGCGTAAACTCACCGCCAACGGCAAAACGTTTAAAATACTCGCTAAAATTGTCTACCGGATCGGCCAGATGTATAAGGCTCAGGGCAATGGTCAAGGGCAGGTGGGCCAGCTTTTTGGAAAAGCCCAAACGCATGTCCAGGGGCAACCGCTCCTGAACGGAACCATAGTACTCAAAATTACTGCCCAGATTGGTAACGGCAAAACCCAGGCGGATGCCTTCATCGTAGGGCACCTGCCACAACAGGCCGAAATCAAGGGCAACCGAGGAGGCATTGTAGGATTCGATCTGGGAAAAGATATACTTCAGAGTCACCCCGTAACTCAATCCTTCCCCCAGCATATCGGACAGGCTCACATTAAAACTTACATCATTGGCCGAAAAGGTATTCCCCGTCTCCCGGGCAAAGGTATTGGTCTCTTTAAATTCACCATAATTCATATAACTGACCAGGGCGCTAACCACCCCCAGCCCTTCGACACGCCGCGTGTAAGCCGCCAGACCGCCATTGATATCCAACAGATACTTGTTCAGGGCAAAGGCATAGTGCTGTTTTGTGCTCAAAGCCATCCCGGCGGGATTAAACAGCAGAGTGCCCACATCGCCGGAAAAAGTAACAAACGCCCCGCCGGTAGCCACCGTGCGCGGATAAAAATCCGTGCGCAGAAACTCAAAAGAACGGGTTATCGGCGTGCCCGCCCAAAGCGGCGCGCCTAACAAGAGCAGTAAGGGCAAAAATAATTTTTTCATTCTTCTACCTTCGGTCTTAATAATTCTTCAATCCGGCTGTTGTGCTCCACCAGAAAGTTTTCAAAGTCGACACGTTTAAGGTGAGCTAAAGATTCTCCCAAAAAGCGCGCCCCGATATCGGCAAATTTTTGCGGAATATCGCTCACATAAAACTGATCCCCGGCCCCGCGCCGGCCCGTATTCCGTAAATTAAGACGTTCCAGCGTCTCGCGCACATAATACGCCGTTTCAAAGCCCGAGTCAATCAGTTGTACCGAATCGCCGGTTACTTTTTGAATACTCTCCGCCAGCAGGGGATAATGGGTACAGCCCAGTATAAGGCTGTCAATGTCCGGGCTAAGAACGGGATCGAGGTATTTATGCAGGGTCATCATGGTAACCGGATCGTCCAACCAGCCTTCTTCCACCAGGGGAACCAACAGGGGACAATCTCTGCCCACCACCTTAAAATCCGGATCGTGGGCATGAATCGCTTCCGAATAGGCCCCGCTGCGCACGGTGGCGCTGGTACCCATAATCAGAGTTTGTTTCGTTTTGGACTGCCGCACCGCGGCCAGGGCCCCCGGTTGAATTACGCCGGTTACGGGCACGGGCAGTTGCCGCTTTAACACATCCATGGCCAGGGCCGACGCCGTGTTACAGGCCACCACAATCATTTTAACGTCAAACTGCAATAAAAAGGCGGCGTCTTCCATGGCGTAACGCTCTATAAGCGTTTTAGATTTTGTACCATAGGGGATGCGCGCCGTATCGCCAAAATAGATCAACTGCTCATTCGGCAACAACTTGCGTAATTGCCTTAAAACGGTTAAACCACCAATTCCCGAATCGAATATGCCTATGGGGCGATCGTTTTTCATATGGCGGCTTCTATATCCTTTTTATATTTACGTATGCCTTCAAAAATAGCCTGAGCGATTTTTTGTTGCGTGGAGCGCTTGCTGAGCAGGCTGGCTTCATAACGGTTGGAAACAAAGCCCATCTCCACCAGAATGTTGGGCATGGTAGCGCCCACCATCACCCAAAAGCGGCCCTGGCGTACCCCGCGGGAATGTAACCCCAAAGGCTTCATCTTTTTGGAAAGTGAATTTTGCACCACCGAGGCCAGATATTGACTTTGTCGAATAAACGCGCTTTGGGCCATAGTTGCAAGGATAAAATTGACCCCTTTATAGCGCTGCTGGTCGTGGGCTTCCTCAAACTGAATAGAGGCATTTTCCTTGAGCACTACCTTTTGCGCTTCCTTGTTTTTATCCTGATCCGCGCTGAGGAAATAAGTTTCAAAACCCTTGGCCCGGCTGTTGGGATTGCTGTTGCAATGCAGGCTGATAAACACCTTGCCCTTTTTTTCATTGGCAAATTGCGTGCGACGCCAAAGGGGAATAAACACATCCCGGTTACGCGTATAGACCACTTTGATATCCGGAAAGTTCTTTTTGATGATCTGACCCAGCTTAAGTCCCACGCCCAGGGCAATATCCTTTTCCCTAATGCCGCCCTTGCCCAGCGCTCCCGGGTCTTTTCCACCATGACCGGGATCAATTACGATGGTATCAATCAACCATTCCCGCTTTTGTTTTTCAAGAATCTCTTCGTTTCTGGCCTGATTTTCCACCTTTTCCGAAGTGCGCAGGTTAACCGTAATTTCATGTTCTTCCGGGTTGAGAATCAGCTCTTTGTCTAAAATGCCTTTTTTCAGCTTAAACGCCAGCGACACCACCTGCTCCAGGGGTATTATTTTCACCTCGCTTATCAGGCCGTTCGGGGTTGTTTTCTCCGCCAGATTATCCGGGACCTTACCCCCCATAATATCGATATGAAACCATCCGTTGGCCACTTTAAGGGTGATATCCTTTTTACTGAACTCTTCGCTGACCTTTAGGGTAATGACCGTGCCGTTTTCTTTTGCATTGATATGTATACGGCTGATATTGGCGTCGTGGGCCTTCTGTATGGAGAGCACCTTTGTCCGTGGATTGAAAGAAATTTGCCGGGCGGTATTTTCATCAAAAAGAAACGGGAGCAGTTCCACGGGCAGCCACAGCGTGTTTTCCTTCCACAGGGGTAAATACGGGGTTTGCACCACCTGTTCGTTAAGAATCACAAAACTGTTATCCGCCGTAAAAGTGGCCTTATCCGGGCCTAAATACAACACGCACTTTTGCCGCTGTTCATTGGTATAGATGCCATATCCCGTTTTATCGGAAAAAATATCCAAGGGGATATAAAGAGAGCCGTTGTTTTCCTCAACGGTAATTTTTTGATCCGAGAAGGTGCCCTTCTCCCCGCGCAGGATTATTTCCGGCTTGTCATGCGCAAGCGTCGAGGCATTGAGCGACAGCAGCATTAGGGCGGAAAGAAGCGTGAAAACAAAAGCTATCGGGACAGTAATAGCTTGACGGAGCTTAGTCATGTGAATATTTTACTTCCTAAGGTGTAAATAGAGAAACTAAAGTGGAAATCGCACGTCTGCTTGAACGTAATCAATCGAATTTGTTTCCTTTAAGTAGTCCTTTAAATAAATTTAGTAAACATGCCCTTTGTAAGCAATGCGGGGCCGGATATAGGAGAAACATATGCCCATACTAAATATCTCACATATTTCAAAAAGCTACGGTTCATACAAGGCGGTAGATGATGTTTCCTTTACCGTTGAGCGCGGCAGTGTTTATGGCGTCCTTGGGCCCAATGGCGCGGGGAAAACCACCACCATACGGATGATTATGAACATCCTCCTGCCTGATGAAGGCCGCATTACCCTTTTTGACACGGCGATGAATGACACCTTGAAGAACAGGATTGGCTATTTACCCGAGGAACGGGGACTTTATCCCAAAATGAAAGTGTTGGATATGCTTGTTTTTCTTGGAGAACTGCATCTGATGCCAGGGGATTTGGCCTCCCATAAAGCCCTGGAATGGCTGAAACGGCTGGGACTGGAAGAACAAAAAGAGAAAAAGGTAGAAGAGCTTTCCAAGGGGATGCAGCAAAAAGTGCAGATCATCGGTAGCCTTTTACATGATCCAGAGCTTATCATTCTCGATGAGCCTTTTTCCGGACTCGATCCGGTAAACACCAACCTGATTAAGGATATTATCCTTGAACTTAAGGTTTCCGGAAAGGCCATTATGCTTAGCACGCACATGATGGAAACCGCGGAAAAACTGTGTGACCGGGTTATGATGATCAATCACGGCAAGGTTGTTTTACAGGGCGCCCTGCAACCGATCCTCATGGATCACGGCAAAAGCTCTATTCAGGTGGAGTATAGTGGAGACGCCTCTTTTGTTTCCGGACTGCCCATGGTTGAAACCGCCGATATTTACGGAAATTACCTTGAAGTGCGTTTGAAGGAAGGCAGCAGCAGAAATGACTTTATCGGACAACTGCTTAAAAATATCGAAGTCCATTCCTTTAAAACAATGCAATCCAGTTTAAATGAAATATTCATCACCCTGGCCGGAGAAAACCCCAATGAATAAAATAATAACCATCATAAAAAGAGAATACAAAGAAACAGTCTTTAAAAAGGGCTTTATCATTTTAACCCTTTTAATCCCTGTCTTTATGATTGGGGTTACCATTATTCCCGCTCTTTTAATAGAATTGGAAAGTGACACACCGCTTACTGTAAATGTGGTTGATGAAAGCGGGCTGGTGGCCGCTCCATTGCAAAGCTCCCTAACGGATACCCTGAAAAACGGTCAACCCAAATTTATTTTAAACATTATCCGCTCCGGCACGGAAACGGGTCAGCTTGTTGACGCGCAAAAGTCCTTAATTGAAAAAGAACTTATAGACGGCCTTCTCTATATACCTGCCAGCGTGTTGGACAGCAATCGCATTGAATTTTATGCCAGAAATGTAAGCGACTTTCAAACCAATCGCACCCTTAACCGGGCCGTGGAAAAGATCATTATCGATTATCGTTTAAAAAACAGCGGCTTTGATCCTCAAATCGTTCAGGGACTTATAACCGATATCACTCTTCGCACCGTAAAAATACAAAAAGGTGGTAAGGAGAGGGATTCCGATTTTACTTCTGAATATTTTTCGACATTTATTTTTGTTTTGATTTTGTACATGACCCTGATTGTCTACGGGACAAGCATCATGCGTTCCATCATACAGGAAAAGTCCAATAAGGTTGTAGAGGTTATTTTGGCCAGCGTAAAACCCATACAACTAATGGCCGGAAAAATATTAGGCCAGGGACTTGTCGGCCTGACCCAGTATGCCATATGGAGTATTGTGGCCATTGGCATTTCCCTCGGCGGCAGCTCTTTTATACCAATGAAGGGCAACGGCCTTATGAACATATCCACCGTTACCATGATATGGTTTGTTGTCTACTATGTGCTTGGCTATTTCCTCTACTCCGGGATGTATTCCATTATCGGCGTGGCTACCACATCCGATCAGGAAGCGCAGCAAGCCTCCATGCCTATTACCCTTTTGTTGGTTGTGCCCCTGCTTGTATTAACCACCCTGGTTAAAAATCCGGATAGCTCCCTGATAACAGGACTCTCTTATATACCGTTCTTTTCGCCGATTATCATGTTTGCCCGGATAAATATGAGCGCCCCGGCGGCCATGGAGATAATTTTGTCCCTGGTTATCCTCATAGTATCCATTATCGGAGTGATCTGGCTTGCAGCCAAGGTTTACCGCATGGGCATTTTAATGACGGGAAAACGGGCCAATCTACCGGAAATTATGCGCTGGATACGCGCAAAGTAAATACCGGTTTGGTTTTATTCAACAGAGCCACGGGAAGGGTATCTATGGTCATTAAAGAACAATTCCCACTCCTTTTTACGAAGGTGAGATGCCTGGCCAAAAGTTATAGATAGAGTCCGTCGCGGCCACGCCACTATTTGTTAAAGTGTTGTATTTAACAACCATTAAGTACAGACAAGGCCTGAATCAGGTAAGATATAAAAGAGTATTAAAGTCATCATCATTACAGGATAAAAAAAAAGCCCCGGAGTTCCGGGGCTTTTTAGTTTTAAGCGGATGCTTAGAAGCTGACTTTAATGGAGAACAGATTGTTGCCATCAAAGTATTGCGAATCACGATAGGAATAGTCCAGGTTTAACTTAACATCGCCAAGCGTGTAGTTAAAACCGCCACCCAGGGTGAAACGATAGAGTTGAGCTTCCGCCGCCAGATCGGTGGCATAGATATAACCGCCGCGCAGGGCAACCATGTTATTCCAGATATACTCACCGCCAAAACGGAAGTCATCGGAACCATAGTTGTAGTTATTGAAATTTGTAAATAATGTCAAAGCGTTTTCATTATCAATGCTAACAGCATAAGACATACCGATTTCAAAACTACCCGGCAGGTTATCAATTTGCGCTTCCCTGTTCAGGAAGTCGGCAAAACTGGCCCCGTCCACTTCAACGGCGCGCTGATTCAAACCGCTACCGGTGTACTGAAGCGAGGAACCGATATTGCGCATAACCACGCCAAAGGAAAGGCCTTCAAAGCCGCCCAGGTTGGCGTATTGAATACCGGCGTCAAAAGCGACGGCGGTTGCACCGGCGCGATCGATACTTTCGCTAATCAATTTAGCGGTAACACCCACCTGAATTACATCCGTCAAGCGGTTGGCATAGGTCAAACCGAGGGTGAAGAAGGTCGGCGAAAAAGTACCGCCGCCCGCGCCATCGGGGTCTGTTACCGTGGTTACCGGAATATCACCAAAATCAAAAGCTTTCAGCGATACGCCGATGTTACCAAAACCACCCATATTGGCGCCGATGGCCATGTAGTTTACGGCAACATCATTAAAGATATTCATGGTTGAGAAAACACCCGCGGCGTTTCCACTCATGTTGGATAATCCGGCAGGGTTCCATGAAATTCCGTCGATACCTTCAACGGTAGAGACGTTCGCCCCCGCCATGGCAAGGTAACGCGCGCCTACCGGCACTACTGTCTGCATACCGCCAGCCGTTCCGTAACGGGCCGGGTCCCCGGCAAAACTGAGCTGTATGGCCAGTAAACTAAACAGTATAATTTTAGATATTTTTTTAAAATTATTTATCATTTCTGACTCCTTTTAAGACTCTCACTTTATATAAACAAACCATTTTTAGAAGAACTCCAATTGTTGTCTTCTTTGAATAATAAACAGTTTGAGTACCTTAGTTGCGCTACTGCCATCCGAAAGAGTCATGTCAACATGAGCGAAGTACATACCGCTGGCCACGGGCAGGGCATTGTCATTCCGCAGATCCCATTTAAGGAACTGACTCGTGTTGTTTGACGGTGTTTCCAGTTTACGTACCTGCTCACCGGCAAGGTTAAAGATACGAATAGTAGCTTTTTTCGGCAGATGATAGAATGTTACAAATCTATCAAAACGGCCGGTTTCCTGAGAGTTGCCCGCATAATAGGGGTTCGGGAATACAGTAACCTTATCGGCGTCTTCTCTCTCCAGGGCAATGGATTCTTCCACGGCCGGAGCGTCAAAGACGAACTTATCAGCGGCAGAGTTTACGTGATTGGCATATATGTTAAACTCAAAGGGTGCCAACAAGTAAGGACGACCACGTTCATTCGGCCAGATGGCATAAAGCACATCGGCAATGGGGCCCCAGTTGACGTTGTCATAATCGGCGCCTTCATTATAGTCGCTGTTCATGATAAAGGTATATTCACGACCACCCAAGGGAGCAAAGTTTGAGTCGTTTATGGCCCAGCCCATATCCCAGAGCAGGTTGGCGTTGCCATTATTGGCGTCTTCCACGAAACAAACGTTGATTTGACGAGGCGGATCCTGTTCCATGTCAAAAGCGGCAAAAGGCATGTCGCCAATACCACCGGCGGGATAACCCAGGTCACGACGGTAAGTTTGGCCCTTGGACCATCTGTCGGGGAACTGAGTCTTACTGGCAGCCACAACATCGGCGGTGGGACGACCCACGGCGCTTGCTGTTGTATCGGCAGCCCAGAACAGGGTTACATTGGTATATTCGGTGGGATCGGTGATGGTGCTGCCAAAGAAATTGGCGCCGAGATCCATACCGCCAAAGAAGTATCCGCCTCCCCAGTTAACACCGGAGAACCAGCGATTACCCGTGTAATCCCAGTCATTGATGCCCGGAGGAGGTCCAAATACCTTGATTTGCAAACCATCAACAATCGGAGCATCATTACCCGTGGCACCACTGGGATACTGCAATTGACCGTCAATCACGGTGGTTTGCGCGGTAGAGTCTCTTAAGCCCCATACCGTCTCGCCATAATTGGCTGAGTTGGTATCGGTTTCGGTGTAAAAGAATACATTGTAGGTGTGGCCTGTTGCTTTAGCGGGATCAACCACAACGATTTCAACGGAACCATCACTGCTGCCCTCATGGGAAACAGCCAGGGTGGAACCGGCCTTACCTTCAACACGCTTACCCGGCGAGGGAGCCTGTGTCTGAACCGGAATAACGATCAGGGAAGACTCAAGAGCCTTATCCTGAATCAGTTGCGGATCAGGATTGTAGTTATAGGCGGTTACGGCAAAGTAGTAGGTGTTACCCGGAAACAGAGCTTCGTCCGTCAGATAGTTTTTGTCTACAACAAAGTAGCGCTTAACGCCGTTGTCTTTACCAAACTGTACGGGTACAACCTTGGTTTCACCAAATTCTTCAAGGAATTTAGGTTGTTCAATGGTTGTAACGCCATCGACAAGGTCAAAAGTACCGATAAGCTTTGTTTGTGCATCCAGACCAAAGCTGAGCTGGTATACATTATAACCCTGGAAGGTGTATGCCGTGGAATCACTATCGGCATATTTCGTTTCTTCCGTGCGGCTCACGGCCTCGGCGTCATCGCCCCAGCTCAGAACGATGGTGTTCTCGAAAGGACTGGCAACAACCTGCGGCGCGGGAGGCGCTTTCGGGATAGTGGCAAACAGATCATCATAAAGCTTTTGAGCCAGTTTATCTGTCTCTTTCACCTGAACAACGGAGTTGATATAATCGGAACCGCTGCCACCGATAACGGCAACAACCACTTCCTGCTCATCTCCGGGAGCCATGGTAAAAGGACCGGTGGAAAGGCTCATGCGACGGTCGGCCGCGGCAAAGTTAGAACCCTGGCCATCCAAATCACCGGTTCCCGTCGCGGGATCACCGTCAAGCGGGAATTTTGTTACTTCACCGGTTGCGCGATGGGTAAACGGTGTGGGATTTTCAACGTCTGTATTGGTAATAAAACCACGCAACAGGTTATACCACTCAAGAGTACCGTTATAGTTTCCCAGTTGCGGATCGCTCCACTCCGTGTTACCGGCGGAGAAATAACCAAAGGAGGTCATGGGGATATTTACCTTACCCGGACCTACTTTTTTCAGGTTAAACACGGCATAGTCTTCGGCGTCATCAATACCATTGTTATTGATATCCTGTCCGGCAACGCCGTCTACGATCGGGCCCTGGAAGAAGTCATAACCCATGGCGGACGGAGCCACGCCGAAACGATCGAATTCATCGTCGTTCGGGCCACCGTTGTATGCAAAACCCAAACCAAGTTCAGGGTCACAACCTACAAGGTCGTCCGTATAGTTACCCACATCGGGGTCGCACCATTGAGCGACATACATGCTGTCAAAGGTTACGTCGGACTTGTTGATCAATTTATATTTTTTGAACATCAACTGACCCAAACGGGCGTCTTTTTGGTTATAGCCCCACATGGTAACCTGTAATTCTATACCCATGGGATCGGAACCGTACAACTGGGTTGTACGCCCGGCGTCGGAATCGTCTACCACAAAGTAAACAACCTGATCGGCGCTGGCGATACCGGGATAGTCACCCTTATTGGGATCGGCCATGCCGTTTTCATCCAACACGGGATCATAGACGCCGTTGTCATTTACGTCAACATAAGGAGCACCCTTATCTACCGGCCAGTTTTTCCAGTCGAGCTTATACTGCTCAATAATCTGGTCGGCCTGCTCTTCCGTAACGGACTCCAGAGGCACTTCAAAAAATTCCGAAGCGTCTTCCTTAACCTGAGCGCGCGTCAGCGAAGCCCAGTCGGAACGTATACGATAGATTTGATCAAATACAGCGGCCGTACCGGTACGGTAGGTAGATCCACCCACCTGAATTCTGCTGCCGCTGCCATCGGAATTGGGAACCAGGGCCCCCCAAATAACGCCATCTTCATAGATCACATTAGAAGTTCCGCGGGGGTAAATACCGCCGCCGTTACCGTTGGGATCAATACCGGACTTACCGTCATAGTAAAGCCAGTAGGCCCAGTTGTTGATATTGGAAAGCGTACGGGTCGGGTTCAACGCGGATGTTTTATAAAAACTCTGCGTTGCCTGAGCATTTTCAGGCCCTTTCGCGTACAGGGAGCCTATTGTTATTAATAAGAACAGGCTCATTATTAGAATAGTAAAATTCAATGATTTTCGGTTCATTTGTTACCTCACAATTAGTTTACATCTACTCTTCTTAGTAGGTAAGTTTTACGCCGAAGAAAATTTGCCGCGGCTGACCAAACAGTTCCAGACCAAGCTGACTGCGATAAGCACCGCCGTTATCCAGAACGATAGCCTGATACATATCACGGTACTGCGGGCCAAGCTGTTCGATGTTTTGACCGGACAATGCAGGGTTGGTTAAATAACCGTCATCCGTGGCGCTACCTGTTTTTTGATAAACATTAATAACGTTTTTGGTGTTAAACAGATTATTAACACGTACATAGAAAGTAGCGTCAATCTGGTCGGTAACATTAATGGTTTTATCCAGGCGTAAATCCGTAACAAAGTTCCAGGGCGTCGTCGAGCTGTTCAAAGGCTCCAGAGCGGAACGGGAACGGGTATCGTCCATATAATCCACACCGGCGGTGTACGGATCAACCTGACCACCCGGAGGAGCCGTTACGCGGGTATAGGGGTGACCGGAATTGAAGGTAAAGAGCATATTGGCTCCAAAGTTTTCCCAAACAGGTCCGCCATCACCCTTGCCAAAACGGTAATCCAAGTTAATGGAACCGCGATGACGCTGAGCATAATCCAACGGTGACAGAATCGTCGGCAGGTTGGCGTCGCGCTCCGCGGCGGAGATAAAGGAAGTACTGCCGGAACCGGTACCTTCGGCATCGGTGAAGGTATAGTTAAACTGAGCCTGCAAACGCTGATAACGGCGCAGGGTCATTTTAAACTCGAGACCCTTGGTTGTGGCAAAGTCGCCATTAACCAGTCGGTTATAAACCTGACTTGCGGCACCTGCATCCGGTTTTTGACGAATCGTCTGTACCTGACCCTTAATATTGCGGTAAAAACCGGTTATGTCAAAGGCGGCATAGTCAGACAATTGACGACGGAAACCGACTTCATAGTTGGTGGTGCGAACCGGATCCAGGCCAAAACCAACCGCGCGCAAGGCAAAGCCGCCCACGGTGATAATATTACTGGCGGTTCTTTCACTGGTGTAAATCTGGCTCAGACTGGGCATCTGGGCAAATTTACCATATTGCAGATAGAATACGGTTTTCTCATCCACGGGGAAGGAGAAACCCAGGCGCGGACTAACCAGAACAAAGGGATCCATATCCCGCCATTCGCTGGCCAGAATCTGGCTGGTATTTTTATCAAATTTAACATCGGCCGGGTCACGCAGACGACGGTCGTCGGGATCAAAATAGTCCATGCGCAGACCGGCGTTGATGATCAGGTCATCATATTCGATTTTGTCTTGCAGGTAAACCGCGCCGAAAACGGGCTTTTTCGGGGCCAGGGCCACGCTACCGTCGGAGTAGGTTTTGGCCGCGTCAATGGCGTTGCCATAGATATCGTAGCCGTAGGAATCCACCCCGCCGTTTTGGTTCCATACATTAACAGGTACATTCTCAACACTACCGTATGTGGTAACACCAAGTCTGTTACCATAAGACGGATCGGCCGCAAAAAGCATTACACTGGGCGCTATGTCAAAATAGCGTACCGTATAGGCCTTAACCTCGGCGCCGGCTTTAATCTCATGATGACGACCCAACTGGGAAGTCAGGTTAAACGAACCGGAAAAATAACTTTGATCCAGTTTTCTGTAAAAATTGCTCGGCGCGCCTTTTCTGGAGAAAGGAATACCGTTGAGGACATAGTTAAAGTCAGGACGCCAGGCATCGCGATAGGTAGCGCCATGGGCGGCTACTTTGGAGCTGTCATACCAGGACATCCAGTCATTACCCAGGTAACTGTCGCCACGCTCCAACTTGGAACTAAAAGCGCCCAGATTCACTTCATAGAAGGTGGTCGGGGAAAGAATATGAGTCATCTTAGCCGACACCAGGTAAGAGTTCAGATCGTCATAGACTTCGCGGTCGCGAAGAATGTTCAGCCAGGGAGCCCCGTCCGTATAGGTTCTGCGGGTATTAAAGGCGCCGGAAAGGCGGAAGTTGATCGGATTGTAATCAAAGCTGATCGTTCCGTTCAATGCATAACGGTTGCTTTGATTACGGGGAGTAAAACCATCCGGATAGCTGAGGTTAACCGTATCCGTCCTGGTTCTGCTGGGGTTGGCGTCTACAAGGTTGTTAAAAGTAAAACCCTTGCCAAAACGAACTTCGTCATCACCCTGAAAGTAGTTTTCACCGGCGAGATAGAATTTAATCTTATCACCCAGGATCGGGCCGCTTAAGGTAACAACGCCGATTCTATGCTGATAGGAATAGGTATCAAGGAATTTCTCGCCTTCGGCGGCAAAGCCGTCCAACTGATAATCGAGAGAGGCGCGGAAGTCACTCGTACCGGATTTCAACTGGGTACGGATGATACCGGAGTTGGCGCCACCGAACTCGGCACTGTAACCACCGGTAAGAACCTGTGTTTCTTCCACGGCGTCCTGAATGATATAAACCGCGTTGGTGTTGGACAAGGCGCTGGAAGTGGAGGCGCCGTCAAGGTAGTATCCCACCTCATCGGAACGACCGCCGCGAATATGAACAACCCCGTCCTGCACAACAACGGAGGGCTGCAGGGCCAGATAGTTATTCAGACCGCGAACAGGAATGCTTTCCAGGTCTTTGGATGTTACCAGTGAATAACTTTGCGTAACGTTTTTTTCAACCAACGGCCGTTCACTGACAACAACTACGGCATCGGTTTCCAGAACCTGCTGTGATAACTCAAAATCAACATTTGTGGTTACACCGGCGGAAACACGGACGCCCTCTTTAATAACATCCTGATATCCAACGTAGTTGGCTCGAATTTTATATGTGGCAACCGGAACGTTGAGAACAACATAGTAACCATCCACGTCGGTCATGGCACCAAGGGATGTTCCCTCAAGTATAACGTTCACGCCAACCAGAGGCTCACCGGTATCCTTATCCTGAATAAAACCGGTAATTTTACCTGATGATTGCGCAAACAGCGACAATGGAATAGTTATAAATAAAAACAGAAGTAACCTTCTTAACATATCTACCTCCTATATGGGTTATTAGACAAAGACGAGAAAACAATAGATTTACCTTTACCTCATAGAAGCCCTCCTGTGAGTATATTTTCAGATTGAATATGTAAAATGTTGGTTAGGTTCATTGGGGGGAAGATTCCCAATGATTTTGCAAGGTAAGGGTTTTAACCAAGTATGTCAAATGATTTCAGCGCCTCTTTACAAAATTGAGGCAATCGTATTATTTTATCTAAATTATTGATTTTTAAAGTTTAATTTCCATGCAAAATATTGACATTTTTTCTTGTTTTTTAGCGTATAAACTAATTTTTTTTCTTTCTTTTTCCCGGGCATATCTTTTTTTGTTAACGGTTTTAAAGATTTTTAAGAGAAGCTTAGCTTTATTTCAGCCCAATAATCTTTGTTCGGGCAAAAAAAAAGACCGCCCTTTCGAGGCGGCCTTTTACAACAAAGGACGGTATGCTACAAACTATCCAGCTCTTCCAGTTTTTGCAAAAGAATCCGGGCAATATCCGGATCGGAAACGCTGGCCGAAAAACTGCTGTCCAGCATCTTAATCTTTTCTATGCACTTACTATAATTTACAAGATGATAATAGCTGGCCGCCTGCAGCCAGATCAAATCATCGGCGTTAAAGGAACTATAGTGCGGAAAGCTGTAGCCGGGATCGTTCGCCAAAACAATGTCCGCCCTTTCCACGCTTTTACTGTAATTTCCGATCGTCCACAGGGCCAGGCTCCAGCCGGCGTTGGAATCATCCCGCTGCTCTCCGGCATTCTCCTTAAATTTAGCCTCGGCAAAATTCAGGGAATCCAAAAAAAGAGCGCTCCAGCCCGCGCCTTCGGTTGCCTCGGCCGAGTTAAGTTTTTCAAAGGTCTCCAGGGCTTTTTCATAGTCACCCTGTTCAAACTGGCTCCAGGCTTCCTCGATGGTGGGGCCCGTGTCCGAATCCGTGGCATTGCCGCAGGAAGCCAGGGCCATTGCCACTAAAACCAAAAAAAGACT
The DNA here is from genome assembly GCA_027006055.1 of Calditrichia bacterium. Classification (GTDB taxonomy): domain Bacteria; phylum Calditrichota; class Calditrichia; order Calditrichales; family J004; genus J004. The sequence continues at coordinate 23,708 of JALTKX010000290.1, forward strand.
TTTTATCATTTTCATTTTTTTCTCCTATCAAATTTAGCTTAGCGCACCAGCAACATTTTTTTAGACACACGCACATGGCCTGCCTGCAACGTGTACAGATACAAACCGCTGGCAACCTGAATGCCCCGGTCATTCACCCCTTCCCATCGCACGCTGTAAAAACCGGCCTCCTGCTCGCCGCTGACCAGGGTGGCGATTTTACGGCCCAACATATTATATACGGTAAGCGTTACCCGCGAAGCGGAAGGCACTTCATAACGTATGGTTGTCGTCGGGTTAAAGGGATTGGGGAAGTTCTGCTCCAAAGTAAAGCCGGCCGGTACCGCCCGCGCCTTCGGATTATAGAAAACGGCATACTGCCCATAACCGGGCACCGGAGCTTCCACACGTCCGTTGCGGCCGCGGCCGCCCACATAACGCCAGCTCTCATCCACATACTGATAAAGACCGATTTTGGCCTCCTCGAACTCATTATATTCGTCGGCGATCCTCGCCATATCTTCGTCATCATAAAAGAGGGGTATAACAAGTCCGGCATTCAGGCGGGCCGTGCCGTCCAGGTTTAATATCTGTCCCAGGCGCATCATATCGTCCCCCTTATCTTCCGAAGGCAGGCCGTAAATACCGGGTTCTTCCGTAAAGGAGGCCACAACAAAACCCGCATCGGCAACAATGGAAGGCGACACGGGAAGCGCATCATGCCCACCGGGCAGGCTTATGCTTTGCGCTCCGCTTTTTGTAAGGGAAGAGATACTGTAGTCCCGCATCAATTCACTGGTAGCCCCGAATTTATTTTTGGCCTTAACCGTTACCCTGAGGTCGCCGGCCTCTTTTAGCTTATAGGGAGCGGCATATACAAAACTGGAGCTGCTGATATAGCTCATAAGATCGTTGGAGACTTCCGTCCCGCCGCTACCCCGGGTCAGCTCATACTTTATTTCCGGAGATACGCCCAGCTTTATGTCACTCACCAGATAGGAACGCAGATTGGACTTAACCACCTCGGCCGCCAGCAGGCCCAGGGCAATCTCCGGCGAGGCCGTTGAGCTGATATTCACCTTTTTACTGTTTTCACGCACCTTGCCGTCCTTATAGCTCAATAGCGTAATTTTCCGGTTGCCGCTAAGCGTTTCGGGAACAGGCACCGTAAACAGCGTATCGGTGGTTGCGGAAACCGCGCCCATAACCGCCAGCTTCTCCGTTCCGGCCATAATAACGGTGGAGTCGGAAGCAAAGCGCATTTTCAGGGAAAAGCTCAGGTCGCCGTTGGCATCCTGCTTGATATCGGTAATCAGCGGCGCGTACGGTTTATCCTGCGTCAATTCCGGGATGGTGATGGACCATACCCCGCGTCCGTGCGTGGCCACAACAATCTGATCTTCCACCTCTTTCAGTTGCCAGATGGAGGCGGCGGGCAGGCCGTAGTCCGCAAAATGCCAACTGGCCCCGCCATCGGTGGTTTCAAACAGACCGATTTCCGTTCCGGCCCACATCATGTTTGTATCAAAGGGCATTACCAGCAAATCATAAACCGCCACATTGGGAAAGCCGGCCGTGGAGACACCGTTGGAATAGCCGGAGATATCAATCCACGTTTGTCCCAAATCGGTGGTTTTCAGGATTTTGGGCGCACTGTCAAAGGAGAACAGCACATAAGCGGTGGAATCCGATACGGGATCGGTGGCCATGCCGCTGATACGCCCCAGGGTAATACCGGCATAATTATTTACCGGTTGAAAGGTCTCCCCTTCGTCAACGGAAACAAATATCCTGCCCGAGGAACTCATGCGGTCACCGGCCCAGACAATATTTGAATTTGCCTTGGATATCTTGACATTTGCAAAGTCGCTTCTGACCGTCCAGGCTTCATTATCGATTGCTTTTGTTTGCCAGGTTTTACCAAAATCCGTGGATTTGTAAACACCCCGTGATGAAACGGCAAACAGCAGATCCGGCTTTATTTGGGAACCGGCTATCTTTGTGATAAAGGGGTCCGTGTTGGATGAGCCGCTGCGGGATACGCTCCAGTTTTTGCCGCCATCCACCGACCGTTCCAAATTACCATTTTGCCAGCTTCCGATCAGTTTTTGCGGATCGTTAAAATGCCAAACCACGTTAAAGCCGTCGGCATATACCGAGAACTGGCCAAAATTCCACTCGGAGCTGCTGTCCGGGTTCTCATTGGAATACCAGGTGCCGTTATCCTGGGCCCCGGCCAAATATACATTGGCGCCCGGCTTTTTGTCCGCGCCGTAATACTGGGTGGAGTTTATCCCGTATGATCTTACCCAGCGCGCATCCAGGGTGGTGGCATAGGCCACGCCGCCGTCATTGGCATTGATTAGCCCATAGCTGCCGTCCGCGTTTTTAAAGGCTTTCAGGTTGTGATGATCCACATAGGCCCCGTCGGCCTGGGAAAAACTCTCCGCCAGCCGGGTAACCGAGGAGTTGACCACCTCGCCATACAATATTTGCAGATTGGCCTCCGAGGACGGCAGGTTATCATTGTTAAAAGGGGTGGAATCGGGAGACACCGGCCAGTAAAAATAGAGCAGCTTATCCAGATGCCCGCCATTCCGGGCGATGTTCTCGTTGGGATTTTGCGCGTCATAGGTATAACCGCTGATAAAAACATATTGCCGGGTTTCCAGATCGTTGGAATAGTTAAAGACGCTGTCACGATCCTGATCGCGGAAAGAGACCATCAACTGGCGGTTGTTGGTTATATCCCAGGCTTCAAAAGGTATGTCAACATAGTCGGTATAGGCGTACTGATCCGTCGGCACGCCGGAGGTGGAACCTTCCGGTACGGTAAAACGGTGTGCCTTTTGCCCCTTTCCCGGGCCAAAGCGCAGTTCCACGGAAACAAAATCGGAATCGGCCAGGTTGGGCGCGTTCTCATCCTTCCCGTCCGAATAATAAAATCCGTTAAAGTTTTTATTGCTGAAGTTAATGGTGTTTAAAAACTCGGTGGTATTGTTGCGCACAATATCATAAACCTTGGTCTCGCGGGTTACCACCAGCGCCGTATCGGTAAGATTGATGGTGTAAACCTGCACGCCGCCCACATAAAGCTTGAACTTATTTTGCGGATCCACCATAATGGTGTTGTCATACCAGCCCTGCCCGTTCAGCCAGTTCGGGTCGTCGCCACTGTCTTTGGCCTTGGCCCAGGTGTTCCCGGCGTCAAAACTTACGTATAACACGGAATTACTGCTGCCCCCTTCGGCGGCGGCATATACCAGATTGGTGTCCTGCTCTGTCATGGCCAGTTCCAGCCGGCCGCCCAGGTCGGAAAGGGAGCCGGAAACCAGATTCCAGGTTTCACCGGCGTCAACGGATTTAATGATGCCCACCCCGTTGACCGAGGCAAACTGGGTGTTAAAATTGAGCGGATTGGCTATCAGGTGCTGTATACGGGCATTGGTTCCATGCGCGTACTTTTGTTCCCAACTCACGCCGCCATCCACCGACTTCATAATAACGGAGCGGTAATCCGAGGTATAGATGCCGCCATTGGAGCAAATCAATACCACATCGGGATTGGCGGGGTCTACAATCACCCGGTTAATATTTACAAATTGGGGATTTTCTGTCGTCGAACTCAGCAGCTTCCAGCTTTCACCGCCATCGGTGGATTTCAGAACACCGTTTCCATTTATCTGATCCGTGTTAAAAAAGCCTTCACCCGTACCGGCGTAAATGATATCCGGGTTTGAGGCCGGCTGGGCAAAATAGGAGATAGCCAGCAGGGGCAGGTCTTCGGTTTTGGCCTGCCAGGTTTGTCCGGCATCCGTGGTTTTCCAGATGCCGCCGCCAACCGTACCGGCCAGCCAGGTATTATTTGAGGGGTCGCCCGCGTCCACAAGCAGGCCGCGGGTTCTCCCGGGCACATTACTGGGGCCGCGTTCCACAAAGGTCATTTCGGAGGAGACGCTTTTTAATAAGGCGCGCGGATTTTCCTGTTTTTCCTGAAGGGCCTTATCCAGGGCGCGGAGACGGTAATTCAATCCGTAACCCGGGTTCTCTTCTCCCTCGCGGGTACGGATATCATGATAAAATTTTGCAAACATATCCGGCCGGTTGGTTTTAATTTTACCGGCACGCAGCTTTTCCAGCTTTTGAATATGGTTTTGCAAAACCGCCCATTCCGCCGTGCCGCGTGGTGTGTTTTGCAGCTCCGCTTGCAGCATGGCAATCTGCCCGGAATAGTCATTGCCTGTTAGGGCCTGTTTTTCGTTCCCTCCGTCAGGCAGCAGGTAGCTGCCCGCAAAGCCCAGAACGATCACCAGTGAAAGATAAAGCGCCTTTCGCAACATTATTCCCCCTTCTCTTTTTTATTCATGTTTTATTTCTAATCCTTAAACGTTTTTTATTTTTATTTAATCCCCGGAAAAAGTTTTAGCGTCCATTCCGGCCCGGCCAATATCCGGCTTTTGTTTTGATAAGACAAAAGAATGCTCAAACTGTAATATAAAGTCATTATAAATTCTGGCATGGGTATGTATCATTAGCGCCCATCAGAATCGTAAGCCCTGTTTATTACTTTAATACAATCAGCTTTTTAAAAACCGCTTTCGCCCCGGTGGCCACACGCAACACATAAAAACCCGAGGCCACCGCGCCGCCCCTGTCGTTTCGCCCGTCCCAGATAAACAGGCCCCGCCCCTGGGGGTCTTCTTCCTCATGGACCCGTTCGCCCAGCACATTAAATACGGAAAAGGTGACCCGGCCGCTGCCGGAAGCGTCATATTCCACCGTCAGGGCGTTACCCGCGGGCGCAAAAGGCCTGGGATAAACATTGACATTGTCAATCTCTATAGTCTCCGTTTTTTTCCCGGAATAGGGCGCGGCCACTTCCAGCTTTATCATCCATATACCATTCAGGGAGCCGCTGCCGGTTTTAAAATTTTTCAGAGGTAAAAAAGAGGATGTGGCATTTTGACGCAAATAGGAGCGTCCGCTGTAATTTTTTTCAATGGCATCGGACGTTTCATAGCCCATGGTACCCTGTTCCGGATAATAAATTCCCACATCCATAAAATCATCTTTCATCCGCAACTGCTTAATCGCTTCCACATTGGCCTTGGTCCAGCCGCCACGTAGCGGATTTTCCAGAGTCACCTTTTTATAGCCGGGACGTCCGCCCAGGGCCAGCGGTTGGTTATATATCTGTACCTCCACCCTGTCGCTGCTTTTATAATTATAAAAGGAAACGCTTTTTATAAAAGATGAATCCCGGGGCGCCAGGTAGTGGATGGCATTTGTCGCTCCGTCGGAACCGATCACAAAGGTTGGCTCGTCCGATCCGTATTCCAGGGTAATCAGATCATACTTTTGCCTTCCCTGAACATCCAGGGAGACAACATCGCCCTGAGAGGACAAATTCAAAAAACCGAATTCCAGGCTGAAAATATCGCCGGCTAAATCCGCCTGGTAAAAGGGAAACAGGGGCGTTCCCAGCCACTGCGTGCCCGTTGAGCCGAAGACATTGTAATACACGGGGTCCGTAAAGGAGCTCACCTGTTCAACGATCAGGGAATCGCCGTTGGTCAACTCCACCAGATGCAAGGCATAGGCCGGCACGGGCCAGGACTTTGTTAAGGGATATTCAGCGACACTTTCGGCCGGCGAGGCCCGCAGATACTGCAAGGCGGACCACTCAAAGCTGTACTCCGGCGTAGTGGCAGGATCATTGCTCATCAAAGTTTTGAAAAAGATTTCCAGCGCGCCCACAAATGGAACGCCGTTTTGAGCCACAAGAACCTTGTTTACCCCAAAAGCGCCGTGGCTGCCCTCCCGCGTTATGGCCCGGATGGTGTTTATGCCATAGCGTTCATATAAAAAATAACTCCAAAGCGCCACGCGCGAATAGTGCGGCAGGGGGTCATCGTCATTCCAGTCCGTCATCGAAAGGTCGCTGTTATTCAAATATCTTTCCGGACTGCGTAATCCGTAGCCGCACAGATAACTGGCCAGCTCGGACAACCCTTCGTTCACCCAGCTTTCCTCGCCGGCGTCGTAATTGTAGTGTATCAGATGCTGATACTCATGCGCCACCGTGCCCAGTACCGCTTCCGGCTTATACACGGGGTCGCGCTTATCATTATAGATTCCGGGATAGGTATCTATAT
>JALTKX010000291.1 GCA_027006055.1 Calditrichia bacterium
TCCCAATCTCAGACCATTACCTGCATTCATTAAGGCGTATTTCTCATTGTCTTGAATTAAATTATCGCCTGAATAGTCTATGGCAAAATAACTTTTTACAATATTTGTATTATCATACAAACAGCCTGTTGGAGCGAAGTCATCCACTTCCAATACACACTCAATTTGTCCACTCTCAAAGTTTAATACAGCATCACTTGCCAATGAGGCATATAACGGTGAACTTACCGTCATAGATAAAAGCAAACCCGTTTTATATATTTTTAGATTCATAAAAATTTCCCCTGTTTAGATTTAACAACTATACATGATTTATCTACGCTTCATATAAACCACCCCCAACAGACCCGACACAAATAATAGTAAAGCGGGTGGAAGTGGGACAGCTGACACATATATCAAACCATGTAAATTTTCAGCACCCGGCGTATAGAATTTATCCACGACAGCCCCTGTCTCCGCATCAATAACCGCTATTGCATCTCGACTTGTTGAAGAGCTATCAAAGAAAACTGATGTATATAAATAACTTCCATCATCACTTATATCAAGGCCATGAGCTGCTAATAAATTATCGGTTGCTGTATAACTATAATTATCACCTTCAACGAGGCTATGACCATGTACAGTATTGCCAGCAGTACCCGTCATCCATAGAGTAGTTCCATCTGGATCAACAACCACACCCATTGGCCCCATAGCTCCATTGCCACCCATATCAAATGCTGTTAGCACCGACATAGCCGCAACATCTATTACCGACACGGTATTGTCATTATAGTTTGTCGTAAAAGCCTGGGTTCCATCCACACTAAATGCCACCTGGATTGGACGGTCACCAACAGAAATAGTGCTTATTACAGTATCCAGATTGGCATTAAGCACGGTTATTGTATTAGCGGCTTCATCTGTAACCCAAACTTGGGTTCCATCAGGTGACACATTAATATCATGAGGGTTAAACGACAGGTTAGGTGATGCAGAAAAGTTATATGTAGCATCTATTGTACCTGTATAGGCATTCATTTTAATAACCTCATCACTGAGCTTATTCACTACATAAAGAGACGAACCATCAGCCGAAATATCAAGATGAACAGGAGCAAAGCCACTATTATCACTTCCATTACTCGTACTAAAAGTACTTGCAACTGTATCTGTTGCTGTATCGATTCTAGCAACCTGCTGAGTATCTTTTAACGTAACCCAAACACTACTACCATCCTGACTGGCAACAAGATTATGAGGTGCTGCCCCTGTTCCTATATTGATATTTTTGATAACAGTATTCGTACTGGTTTCTACAACAGCAACATTCCCCGTGCCATCCCCAGCCACATAGAGCTTTCCATTTGCAAATACATTTCCGTAAACAGCAAAAGTTGAAGCCAGAATAATAATTAGATTTATATATTTATTTTGTTTGAACATATTGACCACCTATGGATAAATAAAAAATAAGCCGGCAAAAAGTGCCGGCTATATCTAAAACATATCTTTGAGAACCCTGAAAGAAGCCGCTTCCTTGCACTTAAAATACATGGCTTCTTCGCAATACAAAAACTGTATATTTTAAAACGTAGAATGTGAATTCATAAATTACTCAAGATACCTGGTCAAATTGTAATTTATATCTTACGCCTGGCTGCAGCAACCAAACCAAGAAGTCCTGAGCCAAACAACCAAGCAGCGGCAGGCACAGGAACGGCTGAGACAATATTTATAGGATTAGTTGTAAAATCAGGATTGATGCGAGAACCACCACTAGCCCAGGGGTTATAACTCAATTCAGATAATAACAACGAACTCATACCTTCACTCATAGCCTGAATCTCAAGCGTTGCTATAACAAAATCACCACTAACATCTGCAAAAGTATTTACCATAATCCCATCAATGTAACCCGTTGTATTATCAATAGAACCTGTACTTATACCTGCGGCACCAAAGTTCCATACTGACTCATCAATACTAACAGATAGCACATTAAAAACATTCTGATCAAACGATACATTAATACCACCACCATCTACATTATCAAGAAAGCCCGTTCCAATAATATCAACGGTAAAAATATCATTTGTATTTACAGATGAGGGACCACTCGTTGTAATAGCAGCAGAAAAAACCTGCCCACTAAACAGTAGAGATAATGCAATAATTATTTTTTT
>JALTKX010000292.1 GCA_027006055.1 Calditrichia bacterium
CTGTCTTCCAGCTTCTCTTCGATTAAAAAATACTCCCTGGCTCCGGGATAAGGCGGCGCCATTTCGGGGTTGCCGATAAATTCCCGCCCGGCTTCGGTGGGCTTAAAGTAGAGCCGGTTATCGCATACCAGGGCGAATATCTTATCCTGGCAATAAAGTCCGTATTCACCGAACATTTTCTTATGGATGATCTCTCCGGCGGGGGCGAGCTGGTCGCACACATAGTCAACAAAACTTTGATCACTGGCCATAAATTCCTCCCGTAACTTATTTTTTTGCGCCGCCGTCCTCTTCCGGCTCGTCCTCTCCATAAAACTTAATCTCCGGCATAAATTCGATCATACCATAGGAAAAAGCCAGGTCGTAATACTCGGCCAGCCCCTCTTTTGCCCCGTCGGTGAATTCCGTTTTAAGGAAAGCACTAAAAAAGTGTTTTGCTCCGGCGTGTTCATGCATCAGCGGCCGGGAGCGCAAATGCTCCAGTTCCCGGATCAGCTTTTCCGGCGCCTCCTCGCGCACTATCCAAAAATGGCTGACCAGCGGCGTTTCCGTCAGGTCATACCATTGGTCGGTAACGTCCCAATAGGCCGCGTCACGGGCAGCCTGTTCCAGGGCCGGCAGGCCGCCGTAAAACCGGCTGAGCCCCTCCTTCTCCCCCACTTCCCATAATGGGGTAATTTCATAACGTTCCCTCAGGATCAGCTCGAGATAGCTCCGGAAAAGCAGCGGCTTTTCGCGAAAGGCGATATGCTCCAGGCTGTTTTCCCCGCGCCCAAAATAGAGAAGGGCCCAGGGCGCCTGTTCCCGGCAATGAAAGGCGGTATGGGGCAAAACACGCCAGCCGGGCATTTTCAACCGCGCATAATCCAATACGTTGATAAAGGCGGCGGAAGTTTGCCTCTGTTCCAACAGGCGGATCAGCGCTTCGCCGTCGTTGCGCCGGACCCTGAAGCCGCGGTTGCTCAACAAAGCGGCATAAGGATCGGCCACAAAAGAGGCGGACAATGCTATCTCCGAGGCGGGTCTGTCCCCCGCGCCAAACAAATCCTGTGCGTTCATGATCCTTCTTCCGAAATAAACATGGTCAGACCGATATTGAGCCGGAGGGAGGTAACGGGGATGCTCTCCGGACCGGCCTGGGTTTGCCCGTAGCGGAAAACCAGTTCGGCAAAGGCGTCAAAGCCTTCAAACCAGTTCCACCGCGCCCCGCCCGTAATTTGGGGGACGATCGACTCGTCGCTGTAGTTGGCCCGAAAACGGTTTTCGGAGACCAGGGAAAGCAGACCCGCGCCCGCGCCGCCGTACCAGCGTATCCCCGAGGCGGCCGGCGCTGCTTCCCACAACGCTTCGATGGAAAATGTGGAAAATTTGTAAGCGGTTTCCCCCGCCTGCGGCAGATCCGCCCGGTGCGCGCTTTTGCCCGCCGCGTATTTTAGATGCAGCCTTCCCCCGCCAAGGGCGGCCACATCATGACGGAAGAAAAACTGATAGCCGGCGCCGGGCTTAAAGCGTATGGATGAGGGAGAGGAAGCCTGCACCCCGGGCCAGGCCAGCGAACCGGCCGCGCCGACGCCTATCTGGGCCTGAAGCGCGCCGCCCGCAAAAAGGAGCAGCAGAAAAAAAAGAGAACGGCCCATCAGTCGAGTTGAAAGGGAGAACCGGGGATATCTTCATGGCGGATTTCATCCACGGGCTCCGCTTTGTTTTTACCGGCAAAAAGACGGTTGGGGGCGTTAAACACCAGTCCGCCCCGCGTGCCGATATTTTTATAGGCATGCACCACACCGGGGGGGATGATCACGGCCGCGGGACTATCCTGTCCGGCGGCAAAAACCATGCGTTTACCGCGGGTGGGGGAATCTTCCCGGCTGTCCCATAAATAGACCTTAAAATTGGAGGGACCGAAAAAAGCAAAATAATCGGTCTGATCCACATGCTCATGGGGCCCGCGGGCCACACCGGGCTGTGTCAGCGAAACATAGCTCATCACCGGCATCAGCGCCGCATCCAGTTCATCCTCGCGGTACAGTTCACACAGCCAACCCCGTTCATCGATGAATTTCCTTAACGGTTTGATGACCACGTCGTGAATGTCGCCTTTTTCGTAAGTCATTTTTAATCTCCCTTAGGTATCGAGTAAAGTTTCGCAGCGATCAAGGAAACGCCCCG
>JALTKX010000293.1 GCA_027006055.1 Calditrichia bacterium
CCGTATCGGTAGTAGCTTGGTCCGTTGGCCAGGTACCATCTGTCCCTAAATTCGATATCCCCGCCGCTGGCGGGGACAACGGCGGCGCTGTCCGCCCAGGCCTTCCAGTTGTTGCCCAGATACTCATCAAACTTATCCCGGTTTTGGTCATAATAACCGAAACGCGCGCGGATGGCGCTGGATTTATTAAACGTATAGGCCATGTTTAAGCCGAGAAACAAGGTATTGTTTTTATAAGTAAAGTCACGTGTATTAAAAATATTTCTGATGGGAATGATATCCGAGGAGTAGTTTCGATAATCATACAGGGCGGTTATCTCCGCGGTAAAGGGCTTAAACTCAAAATTAAAAAAGGAATTCAGCGCCCAGCGCCGGCTGCTGTTTCCCGGCGTGAATCCGGCGGGGTAAATAAGGTCAAAGGTTTCGGAGTTCGGATCATAGGGGTTTTCCTTTAAATTATAAAATGCAATGCCTTTATTGAACACTTTCCGCGTATCGCCCACATCCTGGTTTTCCAGAGCCATATAATAACGAAAATGCTCCGTAACCGAGCCCCCGGCCTGTAAAACAAAACTGTGCTCGCGGTAAGAGTAGGTATCCAGAAAGGTTTCTCCCGTCCGGGCAAACTTATCGGTCTGAAGGCTTGCCTTTATCTGTAAATCCGGCCCGCCGGTTTTGAGGCGTGTTGCAATCAGCGACGTTCCGAGGACATTTTGGGTCGCTGAAAAATTACCGGCATGGATGGCGATGCCGCTCAGGGCCTCGGGGATAAGGTAAATGGCCGGTTGGCCGCTGACGGTGGTCAGATTAAAGCCATTGAGTAAAAAACTATTCTCATTGGCGCCGCCGCCATGCACCCGAAGCAGCCCGTCCCGCAAAACAATGCCCTGCTGAACCCCGAGGAAGTTTTTAAATCCGCGCACGGCGGAAAAGGTCACCTGAGCGGAAGTAAACCGTTGTTGAGTTAATGTATAGGTGCTGCTGTCCGCCTGGGTCAGACTGTTCTGAGCGGATAAGGGCAGCAAAAGAATAAAAGAGAGCAGGAGGATTGTTCCGGTATAGCGCAACATATTTCTTCTCCGTTTATGGGTTGGGCTAAAAATGACGTTTGTAAAACGCTATCTCCGTAAAAACAGGAGCGGGGTCCGAAAATTGTAACGTAACGATTTTGGAGATATAATATAGTTAAAAAAATCGGGAAAAGATAAATATTTTTAAAATAATGTTAATTTATTAACCGCATAAGAGTAACAGTAACCGATCGGGGTTTGTTTATCATTCAAACCAACCGCGCCCCATGATTCCTAGCGCTGCCCGGTCTTTTTTATAATATGATAACCGAACTGTGTACGGATAACCCTGGGTATCAAACGGTTTGGCGATTTAATGACCGCCTGCTCAAACTCCTTTACCATTTTACCGGGGCCGAACCAACCCAGGTCGCCCCCCTTGGATTTGCTGGGACAGGTGGAGAACTCCCTGGCCAGCAGGGAAAAATTGGCCCCTTTTTTTAAACGCTTTAAAATTTCTTCCGCCCGGCCGCGATCTTTTACCAATATATGACTGGCGCGCCACTCCATAATTATTTCTCCCTTAATTTAAAAATCAAATTTATACAGACGCTTCCATTTTTTCAATGCCCCGGGCATGCAAAGCATATATCTGAAAACCCAAGATGCCCTTTTAGCAAAACGGCCGGGTTCGTTGTTAAAATATAAAAGGATTTAGTTAAATACCTGCCCATCTTTCCGATCATAGGCGAAGCTCAAATGTGGGAAAAAATATGCCTCAGGCCATCATCGTGACCGGCATGGAACATTCCGGCACCACCTTTCTCTCGGATATGCTAAAAAACCATCCCCGTATAAACGGCGGGTTTGAGGGCGGTATGCTGCTGGGCAACCGCCCCGCCGATTTTCCCAATATCCAACCGTTTTATAACTGGATGCAGAAAGCCAACAATCCCACCCAATGGGCGGTGAGCGCGGAAAAGATGCGTTTTGTAACGGCCGCGCCCACCTGGCCGGAAATGTACCGCCGGGTGATGGAAAGTTCGCCGCTGTTTTCGGACACGGCAGACATACTGTTGGACAAAGCGCCGCCCTATATGCCCATACTGGATCAACTGATGCAAAAGGTACCTTTTCCGGCAATAGTTATCTACA
>JALTKX010000294.1 GCA_027006055.1 Calditrichia bacterium
GCGTGGCCCAGGCGCGCAAGGCGGTGCGCCAGCGCTATAAAAACGGCGCCGACCTGATAAAAATAACAGCTACCGGCGGCGTGCTGAGCACGGCTAAAAACGGTCAGAATCCGCAATTTACCATGGATGAGTTGAAGGCCATCATTGAAACGGCCAACGACTACGGCATGCATGTGGCGGCCCACGCCCATGGGGCGGAAGGCATTAAACGGGCGATTATCGCCGGGGTGCGCAGCATCGAGCACGGCTCGCTGATGGACGGAGAAGGCATCCGTCTTATGAAGAAGCACGGCACCTGGTATGTGCCCACGCTTACCGCCGGCCGGTGGGTGGCGGACAAAGCGCGCGAGGAGGGCTTTTTTCCGCCCATGGTGGCCAAAAAAGCGGCGGCCATTGGACCCAAAATTAAGCAGACCTTTCACAAGGCCTATAAGGCGGGCGTAAAGATTGCCTTTGGCACGGACTCGGGCGTCAGTCCCCACGGGGAGAATGGCGATGAGTTTATCTATTTGGTGGAAGGGGGCATGTCGCCCATGGAAGCCATCCGCTCGGCCACGAAAAACACGGCCCTGTTGCTGGAAGTGTATGATCGCCTCGGCAGCATTACAAAGGGAAAGATCGCCGATATCGTTGCCGTGCCCGGCAATCCCCTGGAGGATATCCGTTTGATGAAAAAGGTCTCCTTTGTGATGAAGGAGGGGCGGGTGTATAAACAGCCCTGATATATGCCCTGCATAATTCCGCAGAGCATTTTGTATTCTATTTTGAAAAGAGGAGCATACCGGAAAGGCATGTTCCTCTTTTTTATAAAGCGGGAATGACTTTTCGGATAAAAAAACTTATTTCTCTATTATAACCTTAGTAGAAGAACAGACCCCAAAATCAAACAACCTTATTATCTTATTTTCCGTCCAGGTCATTAATAAGGTGTTAAAACAGCCCGGCCCATTTTCTACTAAGGTTTGCCGATGCAAATAAGGTTCGGTTTAAAGACCAATCCGGCCCAAAGAGCAAAAGCTCATTAAAACGCCGGGCTATTTTACCAAAAACATCTTGCGGGTTATCTCCAACGGTCAGCAGGCACAATGTGTAAAAGATATGCCGTAAGGTCACGCTCCTCTTTTTAAAAATGCGGGAATGACTTTCCGGATAAAAAACCTTATTTCTCGACTATAACCTTAGTAGAAGAACAGACCCCAAAATCAAACAACCTTATTATCTTATTTTTAGTTCAGGTCATTAATAAGGTAAAAAAACAGTTCGGCCCCATTTTCTACTAAGGCTTTGCCGATATCAATAAGGTTCGGTTTAAAGACCAATCCGGACCAAAGAGCAAAAGCTCATTAAAACGCCGGTCTATTTTACCAAAAACATCTTGCGGGTTATCTCCCGCGGGCTTTGCCCGTCCGGTACAAGCAATTTGTAAAAGTATATACCGGAAGCAAGCGCGCCGGCGTTAAAGGTAACCTCATGCGTGCCGGCCTGTTTTAAACCTTGTGCCAGAAGGCTGACTTTCCGGCCCATCAGATCGTAGACGGAAAGCTCGACGGTGGCGGCCCGGGACAGAACATAGCGGATGCGGGTAACCGGGTTAAAAGGATTGGGATAGTTTTGCAATAGCTGAAAAGTTTGCGGTAGCTTTAAGGTTCCCCTTTCCAGAGCCGTGGCCGTGCCCTGGGGAACAATCTCTTCCACAATATCCACGGAGACCGAAGTGGAGTCGATACCGCCCAGCACATAAAGACCGCCCTGCCAGGAGGCTGTGGCCATCCAATGCCGCCTGCTGCTCAGGGTCAGACTATCCACAGACCAACTGTCCTTGCTGATATCGTAAACGATAACGCTTTTATATTGGGCATACCGGGAACCGCTCTCATTGCCGCCCGCATTGTATATTTTATCATTGATGATGCCCATGGCCGAGGCGCCGACGGGATAGGGCGGTTTGGTCAACGAGCTCCAGTTGTCCTGCGCGGGATTGTATTTGACAAAGGCGCTGTCGGAATAACCAATGATATAAATCTCATTCTTATAAAGTATGGAGCTCAGATTGAGCGGGCCGGTAATGCCGGCGTTTGTTTTGGTGGTCCATGTGCTGTCGGCGATGTTGTAATCATAGACATTGCCGTTGGTGGGCTGAAAAAGATAGATATGACCATCCAGAT
>JALTKX010000295.1 GCA_027006055.1 Calditrichia bacterium
CCCAGCCCCTGCAAACCAATGCCCTGTTTGTGCGTTTGCCCAAAACGGTGATCGACGCCCTGCGCGCGGAATACTTTTTTTACGACTGGGACGAGGCCCGCAACGAAGTGCGCTGGATGTGTGCCTTTGATACCCAAAAGGCCCATGTGGAGGCCTTTGTCAACCGCCTGGCCGAACTGCTGGGCGCCTAGGCCATGTACCCGCAAAAGCCCTGTCCCTGGCGCTTTGACACTTCGGTTTTCGGACGCCCCTGTTACCATTTCGCGGAGACCGCCTCCACCAACAGCCTGTTAAAGACCTTGGCCGGAGAGGGCGCGCCGCAGGGCACGGTGGTCACCGCCGATTATCAGACGGCGGGACGCGGACAGCGCCGGGCCGACTGGCAGTCTCCCGCCGGGGAAAACATGCTGATCAGCCTGCTGTGCCGCCCGCAGCTTCCTCCGCAAACCGTGCTAAAATTCACCCTGGCCACCGCCCTGATTCTTAGAAAGGCACTGGCCACCTTCGGCCCCACAACAGAGCTGGCCCGGCACATAAAATTGAAGTGGCCCAATGATCTGATCGGCCATGGGAAAAAGCTGGCTGGAATATTACTGGAATCCATCATCCGCCGGGAAAAGGTAGAAGCGCTGATCGTCGGCGTGGGGCTCAACTTAAACAGCGATTTTAGCCTTCACGGCTTGCGTGATCTCAACGCCGTTAGCTGCCGGGATATGCTCGGCTGGGAAATCGACCGCCCGGCCTTTGTGGCGCACTTTGTTAAAACCTTTGAGCTCTGTTATTTTGATCATATTAAAAATAAATTAAATTCCGTAACATCCGAATGGGAAAGATACGCCATACACAGAGACAGACCCGTTGCCGTGCAATGCGGGCGGGACGTTTACCGGGGCGACTTTGACGGCCTTGACGAACAGGGCTTTTTAAGGCTGCGCATGGCGCGGGGAGAACCAAGAACGATTACCAGTGGAAAGGTTGTGGCTTACTGATGCTGCTCGTTATCGATATCGGCAATACCCATACCGTTTTCGGCGTTATGCGCGACGGTGAGATTCTAAAACATTGGCGCATGACCTCCTCCCTGGCGCGCACGGAGGATGAGATCGGATTGATCCTGCGGCTCTACTGCCAGCAGGGCGGTATCGATTTTTCGGCCATTAGCGGCGTGTGTATCTCCAGCGTGGTGCCCGACCTGACCGCTTCGCATGTGCGCATGAGCCAAAAATATCTGGGGATAAAGGCGCTGGTCATTCATTCGGGGCTTAAAATGGGCATGAAGGTATTGTATAAGGACCCCGGTACCGTTGGCGCCGACCGCCTGTGCAATGCCGTGGCCGGCGTGCAAAAAATGGGCAGCCCGCTGATCGTGCTGGATTTCGGCACGGCCACCACCTTCGACTGCATCGACCGGGAGGGCAACTATCAGGGCGGGGTTATCGCGCCAGGGGTAGAAACCTCCATCCGCGCCCTGCATATGAAGGCGGCCAAGCTGCCCCAGGTGGAACTGCGCATTCCCCGGGGCATGGTGGGACGCACCACGACGGAAAGTATACAGATCGGCATCATTAAAGGAGCCATCCATACGGTAAACGGACTGGTGGCCGATATTAAGAAGGAATTGGGAGAGGGGACACGGGTGATTGCCACCGGTGGATTGGCGGAAGTGATCGCCGGGGAAACCGACGTGATCACCCGCGTGGAACCGTTTTTAAGCCTGGAAGGCATGGCCTTGATTTATGAAATGAACAGACCGGATAAACAACATGATTTATAAAAAGAAAATCCTCCTGTTACATAAGGATAAAATACGCCGGGAACGCATAGCGGCCTATTTCAGGGAATTGAATTTTGCCGTGCTGGTGGCGCAAAACATGGATATGGCCCGCGGGCTGGCGGAAAGCACAAAGCCCGATGTGATCCTGTGGGGAGACGCCCTGACGCGCGAGGCCAAAAAGATTATCCGCGCCATAAAGGATGACGGCGACAGACAGGCCATACCGGTTATCGCCATGCTGAGCGATGTGGAACTGTTCGATCGCATCATGCTGGAAAAATCCGGTGTCAACGACGTTATCGGCGATGATCCCGAACTTGCCGAACTGCGCATCAAGGTGAACCTGCATATTGATATCTATCAGCGGGAAAAGGCCTACTCCCGGGAAATTCAACGCCTGCGCACCATTTCCGAATTGCAATACAATCTGGCTATCGTCAACGATATTCAGCGGCTGAGCGAACTGCTGGACGATCATTTATGGGCCGACTATCCCTTCGATTTTGCCCTGCATCTGGTCTATAACGGCAAAAGTGGCAATTTTGACTACGAAAGCGTGCTGATCCGCGAGCCCAACGACCATGTGGACCGCGTGGCCGTGCTTGGGCAGCCGGTATGGAAGGACTACTTTTTTAACGGGACGCCCATTACGCCGGATAAAATAACCGATCGCCGTCTGCTGACGGTGCTCCGCGGCCTGAAACTTAAAAGCGAACTCTATTATCAGTTTCCCATGTATGCCCATAAAAAGACCATAGGCGTCGTCATCGCCGGGCTGAGCATCAAACACCATTTAAAGGAACGGGTTTTTAAAGACCTGGCCGTGCTGATAAACAACGTGGGTCATAGAATTTTTGATCTGCGCAAGGTCTATTCCGGCGAAATGGCGCCGGCGGTTAAAAGCACGGCGGAAATGCACACCCTTTTTCAGCGCTACAACGAGGAGCAGGTGTTTGAGTTTCTGACCCGTCAGATACTGAATAAACTGAAAACGGACGTCTGTATCTATTTTAATTATAACAAGGGCTTCCACTTTCTCTATCCGCAATACTGTTTTCAATCGGACAGCGACATCAATCTGTTTGAGGATGAAAAACCGCCCGTGCTGATGACGCGCGACTATCCCAATTTTGAAAAATTTACAAAGTCCCGCGCCGCCAGCGTTATACATAACCTGACCAAAAACCCCGCGCCCGATCTGGCGGCCATGGCCGGCCTGGCCGGGGGCGTTTATAACTCCATCATTCTGTTTTCCGTGGAAATTGCCAATGAGGTGAAGGGCTACATCCTTACCGCCAATGAAAACAGCATGAAGCGTTTTCCCAGCGCCCTGATCCGCGAGGCGGAAAAACTGGTGGAAAACGCCGGAGAGGTACTGATGGAAAGCCGCCTGGTTAAGCAGGCGCAGCAGACCATTAAACAACTGGATCGCGTTTTTGCCCTGGGCAAGGATATAACGCTGGAAAAACATATCGATGAACTGCTGCCCAAAATTGCCGGCGCCATCCGCCGCACGCTGGGCTGGAATATCGTAATGATCGATAAGCGCGACGCCCATACCGGAAAGTTTGAAAATGTCTGTTATTACGGCATCCAGCCCAAGGTCTACGAAAGTATATCCGCCAAATATCCCGACACCATGTACAGTTATCTGAAGGATCGCTGTTTTAAACAGAGCAATTCCTACTTTCTGGATCATAAATTTGTACAGTTTCAGATACGCGAGTCGGATCGCCATCAGTTCGAGATGAAGATAGGCAAGGAATGGAACGACCGGGACTGGCTGTTTATCCCCATAAAAAGCCATGGCCGGGAATTGGGGGTTATCTCGGTTAACGATCCGGTGGATCGCATACGGCCCAATGAGGATAAGGTGCGCAGCCTGGAGTATTTTGCCAATCAGGCGGCGGTGGCCCTGGAAAATGCGGCCCTGTACCAGGAACTGAAGGTGTCGGAAACCAAGTACCGCGCCCTGGCCGAAACCATGCCCATGGGCTTGCTGACCCTGGCCGACGACGGCACCATCCTTTATAACAACAAAAGCTTTGCCGGCTTTATGCGCTACAGCAACGCCGAGAATCTGAACGGACGCAAGATTTATGAATTTATGAATGATAGCGGCCGTAAGGCCCTGGAGCGCTATCTGTATGTAACCGCCCACCCCGGGGAGGCGAATGAACAGGATCGTTTTGATAACGGCCTGGAAATTGAGCTGCTGGCCAATGACAACAGCTACACGCCCTTTAAAATATATCTCTCGCCCAGCGGCAGCACCTCCTTTATCGGCGTCCTGGCCGATCTGCGCCCGCAAAAACGCATAGAGCGTTTAAAGTCGGACTTTAATTCCATGGTGGTGCACGATCTGCGTTCCCCGCTGAATATTGTGCAGGGCTATATCGATATCGTGCGCAGCAAGGTTGTGGGTGAAATTACCGATGAGCAGGCCGAACTGCTGGGCATCGCCAAGGAAAATTCGCTAAAGGTGCTGAAGCTGGTGGATAACTTTCTGATTGCCTCCAAGCTGGAAGTGGGCCAGTTTGAAGTGGAAAGGGAAGTGAACGCCCTGAACACATTGATCGAGGTTGTTTTTGAAACGCAGCGCATCCTCTCCGATAAAAAGGAAATTACCCTGGTCAAAAATCTGGATGAAAATATCCCGTTGCTCTTTTTCGACAAGATGCGCATCGAGCAGGTGCTGACCAACTATATGAGCAACGCCATAAAATTTACGCCGCAAAAAGGCACCATCGAGGTCGGCAGCCGCCTGGTGGAAAACGCCGGAGGCAACAATGGGGAAAGTGCCGGAGAGGTACACGTGTGGGTCAGGGACAGCGGCGTGGGTATTCCCAGGGCCGAGCTGAACAAAGTGTTTAACAAGTATGAGCAAACGGAAGCGGGCAAGGACGCCTCGTTAAAGGGAACCGGCCTGGGGCTGGCGATCTGCAAGGAGATAATCACCCTGCATAACGGCCGGGTTTGGGTGGAGAGCGAGGAAAATCAAGGCGCCACCTTCTATTTTAGCCTGCCCCTTAAAAAGGAACCCGCCGCCGAGCCGGCCGGTTGAGCGCCTTCCGGGCAGGGCTAAATATACTTTTTTGCTTAACAAAAGATCATGGTCCGCCCCCGCCACGGGGCCTCCCTGTCCCTTAGGGTTTTTAATATTACCAGTCCGGCCTGTTGACCGTCCCTGCCTTGTAGCGGGCCAGTTATCCTTTCCGTAAAGCGTTAACCGCGCCAAAAGTCTTCTTTTTCCAACCGTCCGGCCAACGGTCGAGAGAGCCGATGAATGCCGCCGCGCGCGGCTACTTTTAAAAAAGACTAATTTTTTTCTAATTAAATTCTAATATTTCCCCCCTAAGATAGGTCGTTTCTCAGGCGGCATGCCCTCCTGGGCAATGAAACCCCAAAAATGACATTCCGGAGGAAGCTATAGATGAAAAGCTATTTTGTGTTTTTACTGGCGGGGCTGATGCTGGCAACAAGCCTTTTCGCGCGGGAGACCGCCAAACTGACCGGCTCGGTTATCGACTATCAAACCGGGGAGGGAGTGATCGGCGCCAACGTTTATTTGGAAGGCACCTCCCTGGGGGCTGCTACCGACATGGATGGCGGCTATGCGATACTAAATATCGCTCCCGGTAACTACACCCTTGTGGTCATGATGATCGGCTATGCCGAATTGCGGGTCGGGAATGTTGAAATTAAATCCGGAGAAATTGTAAAACTGAACCTGACCCTGCGGCCGGAAGTTTTGCAGACCGAAGTGGTGACGGTTGAGGCCAGGGCCATCAACAACACCAGCGCCGCCATGCTAAAAAAACGGCAAAAGGCCGCGGCGGTCAGCGACGCCGTCAGCGCCGAGGCCATGTCCCGCGCCGGTAGCGGCAGCGCGGCGGAAGCGATGAAGCAGGTGACGGGCGCCTCGGTGGTGGATGGCAAATATGTTTATATCCGCGGCCTGGGCGATCGCTATACGAGCACCCGGCTCAATGGGGCGGAACTGCCCGGAACCAATCCCTATAAACGGGCGGCGGCCATTGATCTTATTCCCGGGAGTCTGGTGGACAATATTGTCACACTGAAAAGTTTTTTGCCGGATAAGCCGGGCAATTTTTCCGGCGGCGCCGTGGATATCAATACCCGGGACTTCCCCGATAAGCTTGAGATAAACGTATCCACCTCTACTTCCTTTAATCCCGAAATAAATCTGAAAAGCGACGGATTCCTGTCCTCATCGGGCAGCCGCACCGACTGGCTGGGCTATGACGATGGCCGTCGCGCCCTGCCGGGAATATTGAACGATCCATCCGTGGTCACCCCCGATCAGGGCGAAGCGCGTAACGACTATGCCAAGGCGGAGCTTCTGGATAAAATCACCCGCGGTTTTAGCCCGGAGATGACGCCGGTCAGATCAACCGCCCCCCTGAATCAGAGTTATTCCATTTCCATGGGCAATCAGATCCTGCTGTTTAACCGCCCCCTGGGAATGATCGGCAGCTTTTCCTATGGTCACAAATTCAGCGGCTATGGCGGAGGCGTGCGGGGAAAATGGTTCCTCACCGGTGATCCGTTGAGCATGGACTCCACTCAGTATCTGCGGGACAACCGATCCACAACGGAAACCCTGTGGGGGGGATTGTTTAAGGCCTCCTATAAGGTGACGCCCAACAACATGGTCAGTTTTAATGTGATGATTAATCAAAACGGCGAGGATGTGTCCCAAAGTCTGAGCGGCTATTTTGAAGCCTATGAACCGGATATATTTAAAACGACCCTGTTGGCTTATAAACAAAGGAGCCTGCAATCCTATCAGTTTAAGGGAGAGCATTTTCTGCCCGCGCTTTTAAAGTCTAAACTAATGTGGTCGGCCTCCTTTATGTCTTCGGTTCAGGATGAGCCGGATTATCGCAATATGGCCTACGGCATAGGCTCTAAAAACGGAAATAAGACCTATACGATTAAAGTAAACACGCCGCCGGCACGCTATTTTAAAAATCTGGATGAAAAGCGCAATACCCTTACCCTGGACTGGAGCCTGCCCTTTAAACAATGGAACGGCCTGCGGGGGAAAATAAAAGTCGGCGCCTACGGCAGCCGGAGGGGACGCGGCTACAGGGAGCGTCTGTTTAAATATGCCACGCCCTCTTCCTTTAATCAGGGAGGTTTTAATCAAAACGGAAATCCCGATTCACTTTTTGCCGGCAGCGAGGTGGGGCTGATCGATACCGCCTCCGTAACCATTGGCGGAAAGACTTACAAGTATAATGAGATCGGACTGTCGATCTTTGAGGTGAAAAAACCGCTGAACTCGTACCGGGGGCGGGAGGACATCGCCGCCGGGTACATGATGATGGAATTGCCGCTGACCTCATCGCTGAAATTTATTGGCGGCGCGCGCTTTGAACAAACCGAAACCGTGGTGCTGACCGGGGATTCCACCATTCAGAAAGGCTTTGTGCCGCTTGAGTCCCGGATAAGGGAAAAGGACTGGCTGCCCAGCATAAACCTGGTGTATAACGTGATGACGGATATGAACCTGCGCGCGGCCTACACAAAAACCCTGGCCCGTCCCTCCATGCGTGAAATGGCGCCCTACGCCTCGGAAGATTATATCGGCAGCTATGTCTATATCGGCAACGACAGCCTGCGGCGTACCATGATCACCAACTATGACCTGCGTTGGGAATGGTTCTCCCGGGCCGGTGAACTGTACGCCGTCAGCGCTTTTTACAAGGACTTCCAAAACCCGATTGAGCCGGTGATCTTCGGCAACAACCGCGAACGCACCTGGGAAACGGTAAAACAGGCGCGGGTGATGGGGCTGGAATTTGAAGCCCGCACGCGCCTGGATATTATCCATCCGGGGCTGAGCGGCTTTTCCGTTGGCGCAAACCTTTCCTTGATCAACTCGCGGGTGGATATCTCCAAAACACAACAACTGCAAAAATCCGACACCACAAACACAAGCAGACCCTTACAGGGTCAGTCGCCATATGTTGTTAACATGACCCTGAACTACGACAATATGGAGCATGGCCTCCACGCTACCCTCTATTACAATGTTTTCGGCGAGCGTCTGAGCGATGTGGGGCAACGTTTTACCCCGGATGTTTACGAACAGCCCTTTGATCTGTTGAATGTTACCTTTAACTGGGATATCACCGATCAGTTTGCCTTTAAAGCCACGGCCACCAACCTGCTGGATTCCGAGGTAAAAAAGGTTCACAAATTTATGGGTCGTGAATATATCGAATCTTCCTATAAGCCGGGGCGTCTTTTCTCCTTTGGCCTGGACTATAAACTGTAACTTACCTCCGCCGGATTCCGCGGCCATGACATGTCGTCCTTTCCATAAACGGGAAGGACTTTTTTTTTGAAACGGCGCTCCCGGCGGATTTTTTACAGAACTCTAATAGGGCGTTAATCTCTTTTTAACAAACAATACGTTATTTGCGGCTATCCTGTCAGAAGAAGAGTAACGCACAATCATAAACAGAGGAGAGTTTTTTATGAGTTTTAGGATAATGCGAAACAGCCTGTTACTGGCTTTGATGGCGGCGGGTATAGCCTTTGCCGCGAATAACGGCTTTACAACCGTGGATTATAAAGGGGCTTTTGCCCTGACCAACTGGGCCAATAACTGGACAGCCCTGCAAACATATGGAATTTTAAAAAGTCCGGCCACGGCCCAAAATACGGTAACCGTCAGCGATGACGACATCGTTGCCGGAAACAGCTATTACTGGACGGCCGATAATACCTACCTGCTGGATGGCAAGGTATTTATCGAAGAGGGCGCCACGCTCTATATTGAGGCGGGAACGGTCATCAAGGGCAAGCCGGGCAGCGGCGAGCAGGCCAGCGCCCTGATCGTGGCCCGGGGCGGTAAAATTTACGCCGAGGGTACGGCCGACCGTCCGATCATTTTTACATCGGAGTCCGATGACGTT
>JALTKX010000296.1 GCA_027006055.1 Calditrichia bacterium
GGCTTGCATCGATTATTTGAGCTACTTAAATTGCCTGTCTTTCAAAAAGGATGGCGCTTTAGCTCAGTCGGTAGAGCAACGGACTGAAAATCCGTGTGTCCCCGGTTCAAGTCCGGGAGGCGCCACTTTAACCCCTTGTTAATATTGAAATTAGCAAGGGGTTTATTTTTTTCCGGGGGCCGGAATAGGTGCGGTTTTTAAACAAAATCTACATTTTTTTGGCGATATTACGACTCTGTCCGACTCATAAACCGGATGCTTTGCCCACCTTCCCCTTTTTTCCTGTCTCTGTGCCGCGTCATCCACCCCTTTTTTAAAACTTTTATAAAAATCTTACGCCCGTAAATATACTTCCGAAAAGATATGTAATTTCTCTATAAACCCGGGAGGTCCCGTGAAACGTGTTTGCCTATTCTTTCTTTTTATTTTCATTGCCAATGCAACGGCCGGCGTAAAGTTTTCCAAACATCTGCTAACGGCCCCGGCCGCGCGGCAGAACATACTCCTCCATACCGCGGATCTGCCAGGCGGCACATCTCAGGGGGAAATCATCGCTTTTGAGCAGATACTGCAAGGATATACCTATGCCGCGCTGGGCAGCCTTGGCGGCCTGGCGGGCGGTATCCTTATCACCGAGATCACGGGTGGGGACGGATACGACGGTTTGGCGGCCGCGGTTCTTGGCAGCATTGTAGGCTATGTGGCAGGCGGGGCCTGGGGCGTGTACAGTTATGGACGGGAAAAAAACGGAAACGGCAGTTTCTGGATCACCCTGCTGGGTTCCGCCGCCGGAGGATTGTTTTATCTGCTTCCGGCGCCCATCGGGGCTTATTTTGCCTACGACTGGAGCAATGACGCGGCAAAGGCGGATAGCGCCCCGTCCGCGTTGCGCCATAAGCAGCCGATCAATTTAGTTTTTCATTTTTAACCGGCCTGTGTGAAACCGTCACAATGTACGGGAACCATAGTTTCTTCTACCAAAAAACGGCATACAACACAACCAAAAGCATTAAAATAGCATAGGCCGCCACATTAAACACACTGTCGGTTTTAAACAGCCGGGCGGTTAAACTAAACCCTTTGGGATCATCATCATTTTCGTTACCGTCCAGGCTGATCATGCCGGCAATAACCACGGTGATGATAAAGGTATACATCATCTGATCCATAAAGGGCAGCTCCAGCGCCGGAATTTTAAGCAGCAGGGCCACGGGAATTGACAACAAGGTGCCCCAAATGGCCCCGCGCGTGGTCACCTTTTTCCAGAACAAACCCATCATGGATACGGCCAGGATGCCCGGACTGACCAGTCCCGTGTATTCCTGAATATACTGAAACACCTGTGGCAGGGTTTTTAAAAACGGGGCGATGAACAGGGCAATCAGAATAGCCAGCAGAGCAACGATCCGGCCCGTACGTACCAACTGCTTTTGGGAGGCCTCTTTATTGATATAGGGTTTATAGACGTCCATGGTAAAAATGGTGGAAACCGAATTCATCATCGAGGCCAGGGAGGAGATAATGGCCGCGGTAAGGGCGGCAACCACCACCCCCTTAAGACCGGTTGGCACAAAGGTGCTGATCAGCCAGGGGTAGGCCTTATCGTAATTAATACCGCCACCGGGACGGCTAAAAGCGCTTTGAACCCCGTCAACCAACACCGTGCCTTGGGGGTGACTATACATAACATAGGCCACAATGCCGGGGATAACCACAATAAAGGGAATGATCAGCTTTAAAAAAGCGGCAAAGGCGATTCCACGCCGCGCTTCCTTCAGGGATTTGGCGGCCAGTGTCCTTTGGATAATATATTGATTAAAGCCCCAATAATAGAGATTGGCAATCCACATGCCGCCGATCAGCACGGCTATGCCGGGCAGGTTATTAAACTCAGGATTGTTTCTTTCCAAAATCATATGGAATTTATTTCCGGCCACCTTATACACATGGGCAAAACCATTTAAGATGCCTCCCTCCGGAGTGACAAAATCCAAAGCGATCAGGGTGGTGATCAATCCCCCAAGTACCAGCAGAACCACCTGTATCACATCGGTCCAGGCCACGGCGGAGAGACCGCCATAAAGGGAATAGGCCGCCGCCACCAATCCCAGTCCGGCCATCGCCATCATCAACAGACGGCCGTCTCCGTTACCCAAAATGGTGTCCAGCGCCTTGGCGCCCAGAAACATCACGGTTGTCAGGTTGACAAAGACAAACAGAAATATCCAGAAAACGGCCAGAATGGTTTTCAGGGTTGTGTTGTAACGTTGCTCAATGAACTCGGGAATGGTATAAATCTTTTTTTCGATGAAGATGGGTAAAAAGAACTTACCCACAATCAGCAGGGTGAGCGCGGCCATCCACTCATAGGAGGCTATGGCCAGGCCGCCGGCAAAACCGGAACCGGACATGCCGATAATCTGTTCGGCGGAAATATTGGCGGCAATCAGGGAGGCGCCGATGGCCCACCAGGTGAGTTTATTACCCGCCAGAAAATAGTCATTGGTGTCTTTTGCGTGGCCTTTCTTTTCCCGGGAAACAAAAAAGCCCAAAGCTACAATACCCAGTATGTAACTGAAAAAGATAACATAATCTAGCATGGAGAAAGTCATTTTACCCCCGGATTTAAAAAAAAGTTACAGTCACGCCTGTTTCTCCGCCGAGAAAGAGGTATTAACATAAAAAAACTTTCTTTTTCCCGCCAGAACAAAAGCTTAAGCGGAATATTAAATGGTATGAATGTAAATAACCTGGCAAAATCCGCGGGCACGGCCCCGGGATCAACACGCCACACCGGTTGACGGCTTATGTTGCGGTTTCCGCTCACTCCGGAGCAGGTCTTAACATTTCCGGGGCTGCTGCCGAACATAGTATCAAAATAATGACCCGGAATATGTTTTGAACGTTAATACTAAACTTGGTGCACTTGTTTTTGCCGCGAAGGGCTGTCCCCGATACGCCTTCCCCTTCAGCACGTTCCCTCCCCCGGGCGATTTTATCCGCGTCACCGTTTTCTGCCCCGTCAAACCGTTAAAAGAATGGAAAGGGAAACCGCTCCTTATCCGTCATGAACATAGGGGACGTAAAGCAGCATGAAAATTAAAAAAGGCCTGCCCATAATCTGGAAGCTGACCCTGGCCGGCTCCATTGTAACTGTTATTGCCGTCTCCCTGGCGGGCTGGTTTTCCTATCGTTCATCACGAGAGCTTTTGATCAAATCGGCCGTCTCTTTAATGCAGGAGGCCGCCGAACGGCAAAGCGAACGCCTGATACGCAGCATAGACGCCGCCCGGAAGGATGCGATCTTTTTAAGCAGTTCCCGGGGCGTTCATGGCGTGTTGCGGGCCATGGATCACGGCAATGTGGACCCGGTTTCCAAAAGGCGTTTAAACGAGTGGCGCCGGAATCTTGAACAGGCCTTCTCCCTGATGGTTCGCGCCAAGAACTATCAACAGGTACGGCTTATCCGCCTGGATACGGGCATGGAAATCGTAAGGGTGGATGCGCCCCATGGTGATAAAAAGAAAATTCATATCCACAGAGACAAAGAATTGCAAAATAAAGGCACGGCGCCCTACGTCATAAAAGGGGCCATGCTTTTACCCGGAGAAATTTATGTCTCGGACATTACCCTGAATCGCGAGCATGGCGTTATCGAACATCCCCGCAGGCCAACGCAACGGATAGTGGTACCGGTTTTTACCGATGATGCGGTCGATAAAAGCTACACAACATCTCCGGAACGTATCGATATCATCGGTAAAATCCGATATTACGACG
The DNA here is from genome assembly GCA_027006055.1 of Calditrichia bacterium. Taxonomy (GTDB): domain Bacteria; phylum Calditrichota; class Calditrichia; order Calditrichales; family J004; genus J004. Next base: position 3,781 of record JALTKX010000296.1, read on the forward strand.
AGGTTTTAACCATGTCCGCCCTGGCGGCGGCCCAATCGGGGGATGTTAAATGGATTCAGCGCTATAATGAGAATGAAAAATATCTTCAACGGGCCATCCAAAAGGGTCTCGCGCTCGGGGGCTCCTTCGCCGTAAAGGCCATGCGCTCCGTACAATCCGCCAACGATCAGCTGGTTTCCCTGGAAAAGCAGGCTCTTTCCCTTGTTTTAAAGGGAGAGAGAAAAAAGGCTTTAACTATACTGGAGGGTGACGCCTACCATAAGCATAAGCGGATATACAAAAAGGGGCTGGATAAGCTGATCGGCATTCTTGAACAATCCGGCGCCTTAAAAAAACCAGGCGCGATTATCGTAATAAATACCAATGCCCAAATGTTGCTGGATGAGCTTGATAAAAACGATAAATACGACATTATCCTTACCAATTCCTCCGGCGGCATCATAGAACATCCGAATCCCCTGCGCAACTGGGAATTTGAGAACGGATTGAAAAACGGCATGGTACTCGATCACCCACAGGTCTGGAAATCCCTTAAATACGACAAAGTTAATATTGTCCGGGAAAACCGACACCAGGATTTACACGTTTCGGTAAAGGTGCCGCTAAGTCAGTTTGACAACAGTCGTTTTCTCGGGCTCTTTTTGATTGCCCGGGAAGACGTTATTCTTTCCAGCATCGCCGGTTTAAAAACCAAAGTTATACTGATCTCTTTGCTGGCCGTTCTGTTTACCGGCATCATCGGTTTTTTTGTGGTACGGCGTCTTACCGCGCCCATCATTAAACTGACACGGCAGGCCCGCCAACTGGCCCGGGGAGACAAGGATATCAAGATACGCGTTGACGGGCATGATGAGGTAGCCCGGCTGGGCCGCTCCTTTGCCCATTTAGTGGAAAAGCTTCAGGAAAAAACCGAAGAAGCCAACAACAACATGCTAAAGGTAAAACAACTGAACGAATCCCTTGAAAGAAAAGTAGAGGAAAGAACGGCGGAGCTGGCTGAAAACGAGAAAAAGTTTCAAGCACTTTTCGACAATGCCACGGACGCCATTACCATTGCCAATGAAAGCGGGTTTCTGGACTGCAATACCGCCGCCCTGCAGATGTTTAAAGTAGACAGCGTGGAAGAGTTTAGAAAGCTGCACCCCGCCGATCTTTCCCCCGAATATCAGCCGAATGGCGCCAACTCCCGTGAACTGGCTCAGGAAAAAATCCACGCCGCCTATACGGAAGGTCCCCAGCGTTTCGAATGGCTGCATAAACGTCTGGACGGGACAGAGTTTGACTGCGAGGTTGCCTTAAGAAAAATCAAAATAGGCCGGGAAGAAGTTCTTTACGCCATGGTGCGGGATATCTCCGACAGGAAGCAAAAGGAAAAGATACGCAAGATCGTGGATAAGCTCTCGCAATCCGCGGGCATATCCACCACCCTAAAGGAACTTATTGTTAATATCCGCCAGGGGATCAGTCCCTTTATTGACACGCGGAATTTTTATATCGCCCTTTATAACAAAAAGGAGCGTCACTATCATTTTCCCGTTGTTTTCGATCACGACGCCCCGTCCCATGAAATGCCTCCCATGGACATGAGCCGTACATGCACCCACTATATCTACCGCCAGGGTCAGGCCAGGATACTTACCTCACCGGAGTTAAAACACCTGGCGGATCAGGGGGAGATAGAACTGCATGGAACTTTGGCAGAATGCTGGATGGGCGTGCCGCTGAAAAACAATAACGAAGTTTTCGGCATTCTGGTCGTTCAGGACTATGAAAACCCCGACGCCTACGATCAGAAGGATCTGGAGCTTCTGAAATATATCGCCGAAAAAATCGCTACCCTGATTATACGGAAGATCGCCGAGGAAGAGATGCGGGAAGCCAAGGAAAAAGCCGAAGCGCTTTCGCGCATGAAAAGCGAGTTCCTGGCATCCATGAGCCATGAAATACGCACACCCATGAACGGCGTTCTCGGCATGGCTCACCTGATGATGGACACGCCATTGGATGTGGAACAGCGTGAATATATCGCTACGATTGCTTCTTCGGCCGACGCCCTGCTAACCGTTATTAACGATATTCTCGACTTCTCAAAAATTGAGGCCGGGAAACTGGAGCTGGAATATATCGACTTTGACCTTAAAAAAATGCTGGAGGAAGTATCCGATCTGCTGGTCATTAAAACCGATGAAAAAGGGCTGGACTTCAAGTGTTTTCTGGAACCCGGCACTCACGCTTATGTAAACGGTGATCCGGGAAGAATACGCCAAATCCTTATCAATCTTGCCGGTAACGCCATCAAATTCACAGCAAAGGGCCGCGTTAATATTTGGGTGGAAATCGAAAAAGAGAATGAGGAACAGGCCTATTACACCTTCTCCGTGCTCGATACGGGTATCGGCATACCCGATGAACACAAGGGTCGACTGTTTAAATCCTTTTCCCAGGTAGACGCCTCCACCACCCGTAAGTATGGCGGAACCGGATTGGGACTGGCCATTTCAAAAAAACTGACCACCCTTATGGGAGGTGAAATCGGTTTTGAGAGCGAACCCGATTGCGGTTCCCTTTTCTGGTTCTCAATTCCGCTTAAAAAAGTTACACCGTCTGAAAAAAGCGCTCCGGTTTCCGGGCACGATTTTTCTTCAAAACGGGCGCTGATCGTGGATGACAATAAAACAGATCGCGAGATTTTAAAGATGCAGATGAAGTCCTGCGGTTGTGAAATTTTTGAAGCGGAGAACGCCCAGGATGGTCTTGAGATACTTAATATATACAAGGCCACGGATCATCCCATTGACTTTGCCCTGATCGACCTTAAAATGCCGGGGATATCAGGCGATCAGCTTTGCCAACTTATAAAAAACAACCCCGATATTTCGTCAACAAAAATGATAATGATTACCGCGGCCAGTCAACGGGGTGACGCCAAAAGGATGTTTGAACTGGGTTTTGACGGCTTTTTAACCAAACCTTTAAAAATTTCACTGTTGTACGAAACCCTGTCCAATATTTACGGAGAAGAGAGCGACCGGGATAACTCCATGTCAAACAGCGGGAACGGGAAACAGGAGACCGCCAGGGGCCGGGTACTGCTTGTGGAGGATAATCTTATCAACCAAAAGGTCGCCGTAAAAATGTTACGCAAGTTCGGTTTCAACACCTCATGTGCCGAAAACGGTAAAGAGGCATTGGAAGCCTTTGAAAAAGAAAACTATGACATCATCCTGATGGATATGCAAATGCCGGTTATGGACGGGCTGGAAGCCACCCGCGGCATACGCGGCCGTGAAGATGACGCCCACCACATACCCATCATAGCCATGACGGCCAACGCCATGAAACATGACCGGGAACGATGCCTGGAAGCGGGCATGGACGATTATATCAGCAAGCCGATCAAACCGGGAGAGCTGGAAAAAGTAATCTTTAAGTGGATAAGTTCCAATTGACCTATTTTAAGGCGCGGATCAGCCGGAGCGCCATTTTGTTTTGTTCTGTTATGCGCTTTTTTATTTCCGGGGAAATTGTCAGTTCAGCGTCAAAATCCCTGTCCGTGGCATAAACAAATTTCGGTATGATCAGGCAACGGAAGTCCAGCATTAAATTGTTGGCCAGGCTCATGATGGACATATAACTTTTTTCACCGCCCGCCGCGCACAAAAACCCCACCACCTTATCCCGCCATGCGGCGCCGGTAAGTTCCATAACATTTTTCAATGTGCTGTTTCCATTGTAGTTATAAACCGGCGTGGCCACAATCAGGGCGTCTGCCTTGTGCAATTCCTCCCTCAGGCTAACCACCCGCGGATGGTACATGCTTTCATTTTCCGCGTCACAAAAGGGCAGGTCATAGTCCTGCATATTTATAAAAGAGACTTCCGCATCCATCTCCTTTAACTGCTCATAGGCAAAACGGGCCAGGGCCCGGCTTTTACTCTTTTTCTTTAATCCGCTACTCAATATTATAATTTTCACTATATTTCCTTATGGTTATAAAGAGGTAAATTTATGAAAACTCTCTATATAATGCGTCATGGGAAGTCCTCCTGGACTTCGGGCGCGGAAAACGATTTTGAACGTCCGTTGAACCCCAGGGGGAAGGCGGACGTCCCGCGCATGGGCGACGCCCTGCATCAACGGGCGGCCCATCCCGACCTGATCCTTTGCAGCCCGGCCAACAGGGCAACCACCACGGCTCTGCTCTTATGTTCATCCGTAAACTTTCCGCTGTGTCGCATTCAGCAATCCGAACCGCTTTACATGGCCTCCCTGAAAATACTTACCACCATTATAAGCGATCTGGATAACGAGCATAACGAGGTTCTGCTGGTGGGGCACAATCCCGGATTGACCCAGCTCATAAACCATTTTCTGGGCCAACGGCTGGACAATCTGCCCACGGCCGGCATCATGGGACTGCGCGCGGAGGTGGATGACTGGCGCGCTTTTGTTCCCGGTATCGCCGAGGAACTGTTTTATATCTCTCCCAAAACAGTATAAAACAGACCGAACGCTGCCCTAAAAGTCTTTTTTCTCCGCCTGGCGCAACATAAGCGCCCCCGGGATAAGCACCCACACGGAGAGCATGGTCAGGGAGAGAAGCAGCCCCAGACCCGTACCGAAAAAGTTTTTAAAAACCGCTCCCGTATAGCCCAACAGGGCGGAAATATCCAGCTTAAGCAAAATCAATATCCGCGAAAGGTCTATCGGATTAAAAAGGGTTGCTCCCAGGGCCAGCTTATCCAGGGGATAATCATCGAAGATCATCATGCTCAGTAAAAACAGGCCGTCATAAATCACCGCCATAAACAGCCACATCAATATGGAAAAGCCAAAACCCTTAATCCTATCCTTAAAGGCCAGGGCCAGGTTAAAGGACAAGGCGACAAAAATAAAGGTCAGAAAGGCGCCGACCAGCA
>JALTKX010000297.1 GCA_027006055.1 Calditrichia bacterium
TTGTTTTGGTATCCTTTTTGCAGAGAACATCGCAGCTTAAATGAATTACGTGATGAGATGAAAAGGAGAAACTAAAAATGAACATAGAAAAATATACCCTGAAAGCGCAGGAAGCTCTGAACGAGGCTTCCACCTTCGCGCGTAAGAATGAAAATCAGCAAATAGAACCGGCCCATCTGTTACACGGCCTGCTGCAGGACAAGCAGGGCGTGGTAGGGTCGATTTTGCATAAACTGGGCGTGCCCGAAGAGGCCCTGACCAGCAGGCTGAATCAAAAAATTGCTCAAATTCCCCGCGTCTACGGCGGTACGCAGGGCCAGGTTTACCTGAGCCGGGAAACGGCCAACCTGTTGGATGAAGCCGAAAAGGAAGCGGAAAGCCTGAAGGATGAATTCATCAGCACCGAACATATTCTGGTGGCCATGACCGAATACGATTCGAACATGAAGGAGCTGCTGCAAAGTTTTTCGGTAAACAAGAACGCCATCCTGTCGGTGCTAAAGGATATTCGCGGCAATCAGCGGGTCACCGATCAGAATCCGGAGGCCAAATACCAGGCGCTGGAGAAATACGGTCGTGATTTAACGGAACTGGCCCGCAAGGGTAAACTGGACCCGGTGATCGGCCGGGATGAGGAAATCCGCCGCGTATTGCAGGTGCTGTCCCGCCGCACCAAAAACAATCCGGTGTTGATCGGCGAGCCGGGCGTGGGTAAAACGGCCGTGGTGGAAGGCATTGCCCACCGGCTGGTTTCCGGCGACATCCCCGATAATCTGAAGGATAAAAAGATAGTCGCCCTGGATATGGGCGCACTGATCGCCGGTGCCAAGTTCCGCGGTGAGTTCGAGGAACGGCTTAAGGCGGTGTTAAAAGAGGTGATCGGGGCCGACGGCAAAATTATTTTGTTTATCGATGAGCTGCACACGCTGGTGGGCGCCGGTAAAACGGAAGGGGCCATGGACGCCAGCAACATGCTTAAGCCGGCTTTGGCCCGGGGTGAGCTGCACACCATTGGCGCCACCACCCTGGATGAATACCGTAAGTATATCGAAAAAGATTCCGCCCTGGAGCGCCGTTTCCAGCCGGTGATGGTTCAGGAGCCCACGGTGGAAGATACCATATCCATCCTGCGCGGGCTGAAGGAGAAGTATGAAATTCACCACGGAGTGCGCATCACCGACGGCGCCATCGTTTCGGCGGCGGTATTCTCGGATCGCTATATATCCGACCGCTTTTTGCCGGATAAGGCTATCGACCTGATAGACGAGGCCGCTTCGCGCCTGAGGATTGAGATCAACTCCATGCCCGAGGAACTGGATGATATCCTGCGGCGCATGAAACAGTTGGAGATCGAGGCCGTGGCCCTGAAAAAAGAGCGTGACAGCAAGTCGCGTGAACGGCTGGAGGCGGTGAAAAAAGAGATTGCCGATCTTAAGGAACAGTCGCGGGAACTGGAAATGCAATGGCGGGCCGAGAAGGAGATTATCAGTCAGATAAACAGCCTTAAGTCCCAACTGGATGATCTGCGTACCAAAACCGAGCAACTGGAACGCCAGGGAGAGCTGGACAAGGTGGCCGAGATACGCTACAGCACCATACCGCAAACGCAGGAAAAACTGAAAAAACTTCAGGAAAAGCTGGCCCAAACCCAAAAGCATCATAAAATGCTTAAGGAAGATGTGGAGGATGAGGATATCGCCCTGATCATTTCCAAGTGGACCGGTATTCCCGTTTCCAAAATGCTGGAAGGGGAAAAGGAAAAGCTGCTGCATATGGAAGAGCGTTTGGGCGAAAGGGTGATCGGTCAGCCGGAGGCGATTGAAGCGGTGACCAACGCCATACGCCGCTCGCGGGCGGGCTTGAGCGATCAGAGCAGACCCCTGGGCTCGTTTATCTTTTTGGGCAGCACGGGCGTGGGTAAAACCGAACTGGCCCGGGCCCTGGCCGAATTTCTGTTTGACGATGAGTCCAACATGGTGCGCATCGACATGTCCGAATATATGGAGCGTCATTCCGTATCGCGTTTAATCGGTTCGCCTCCCGGCTATGTGGGCTATGAGGAGGGCGGTCAGCTCACCGAACAGGTGCGGCGCAAGCCCTATTCCGTCGTGCTGCTGGATGAGATCGAAAAGGCCCATCCCGAGGTGTTTAACC
>JALTKX010000298.1 GCA_027006055.1 Calditrichia bacterium
AGCCCATACTCATAAAGCTTGCGATCACGCCAGTAGGGAATGATCTGCTTCCCGGGAATGCAGTCCGTATCGTGGGCAATGCGAAACACGAATTTCCGGTTGTTGCGTTTTGCATACCACGCCGTTAGACCGGTAATCATGCCGGCGCAGGATTGATAATAGACATCGGCATCGGCCCGCTTCAGGGCAGAAACAATGCTGGTAAGCTTGGGATGAATGAAACGCAATACAGGCAGGCCGGAGCCCGGTTTGAAGGTTTTCCAGATCCGAATGCCGTCGATAATTTCTCCGTCAGGCTGTCCCAGATCAGCCACAATGGTACTGACCTTGTGCCCCCGCTTGGCAAATGCCCTGGCCAGCAAGACCTGTTGCACGGACTCGCCACCGATATAGTTGCTGCCAAAGTCCGGGTTCAGGACTGGATAATTGTCGTAATTGATAAAGCAGATTTTTGCCATGTTTTACTGCCGGTCAGGGTGTGGTGTTTTTGCTTTGCTTCGCAGCCGTGCACGATCAGCCATTGCCAGAAAGCCGCCAAATATGGTGAAAACAATGGCCTGATAATCCGACTGTATGAATCGCAGAAATTCAATTTTGATTTCATCAATGAGAAAAATTGCCAGCAGCAGAAAGCCCAGGATCGAAAGCCCGCGAAACTCGGGATTCGTGTTCCTGCGCGTTCCGGCATACAGTCGTTTTCCCAGCAGGATGAAGAAGACACTGTAGGCTGCCAAACCAACAATTCCCAGCGTATAAAGCAGGAACAGCGGCAGGCTGTGTGGATAGGGAATGGGTGTGTGGCCGGGGATGGGTTTTAGCAAATCTTCATGCAAGCGCAGCCGGGGGCCGTATCCCAGCACGGGTTTTCCCTTGATGGCCTCGATGGCGGTGGGCCAGGTTACAGAGCGGGTGTCCAGAACACCATTTTTGATTTCAGTATTTTCTACTCGATCAATAAATACATTAAATTCAGTAAATTGGGTGATAATTACGATCATGATGCTGCCGATGAACATGGCGGCAATCAGCGAGGCAACAACCCGAACCGTGCCGATTTGACGGCGGAACCAGAAGCCGCCCCAAGACAAGCCAATGAGTAAAACAAGAAATCCGCCCCGGCTTCCCGTTGCCACCATGAAGGCAATATTGGCTGCGAGCATTGCCCACAATATCCAAGGTTTCCAGTGTATGTCTTTTTTCTTGTTCATTATAAGATACGCCAGCAGCAGGGAAGCCAGTGCCAGATATTCGGATGTGAATTCCGCCCCGAAGGGGCCGTTCAGGCGACTTTGGGTAGTACGGTTGGCCATCAGGGAAAATTCCTGAATGCCAAAGAGGACAACCTGTTGCGAGCCACCAATGAGTTGCAGAATGCAAACGGCCAGCACCAATATATTTATTATCAAAAGTATTGTGATAAAACGTGCGGGATCAGGTTTTTTCCTCACATAGTTGTAGGCGATGTAGAACAACAAAAAACCCGGGAAAATACGAATCAGATAGATAATATGGTCAAGCGGCGCGGCATTGGCTGTAGCCAGTGACAGGGCATAGGCCAGCAGAATGCCGATGATTGCACCCAGCAGGGGGAAGTGGCGCAGTTCCCCGCGCAGCAACATGGCCAGAGAGACCAGGTAAACCAGACCGGTGGAACTGGTGCCATACTGGGAATTGATGATCTCGAAGGGTGCGAGCACCAGCAAGGCCGGTGTCATGACGCGCATTGGCATGACATAGGCGGCGGCAAAGGCGAGTACGGAAAGCACTAGACCCACAGCAAGTTGTATGTAATGACTGAGTTCCATCAATAGGTTCCCCGGTATGGCAGGCCATGTGCTAGACGCAGCAGGCCCGACAGTGGCCCAAGATAGGCGCGGTGCATAAGGGCCGCGGTGATTTCCTGAAGACGCGAGCCCCGGCGTCTGGGAAAAACGGGTGTTGTGTTTTCAACAAAAAAATCGGGTTTCAGAAACAGACCGGCGTATTTCTTTTTAAGCATTTCATACAGCGCCATATCGGCGGTGTTGTTGGACAGTATGGTTTCATGATAACGCTCAATCAGCATTTGCCGCTGCGTGTCCTTGCGGGTATTGCGCCGTCCAACCAGTGAGGCACATTGCCTGATGCCGGGCCAGAGACTGTCCAGCCGGTTGAGCAGATTGTCCATGTTTTCCAGCGTGGCCGCGGCGAGAAAGGACTGTTCGATGATTTGCATGGCGGCATCGGCATCGGCGCGACCGGCAATGCGTTTGGTCTGGTAATTGTGAAATTCTTCCTTGTCCAGATATTCTTCAAAGGAATAGGGCCAGGGTTCTCTCCGAACGCCGCCGCCATAGGTGTAATAGGAAACATAGCGCGCCACCGGCTCACGCAAGACAGCCATGAACAGGGCATCATCCAGCCCTTCATTCAGCAGTACCCAGGGCCTCACGGCATGGCCGGAGACGCAACGCAGCCACGGAGCAAGACGGCGGTAATATCCCAGATCATCGAGATGCACAGCGCGCCTGGATGGCGGCGCGGCATGTTTCAGCGCCCGCACATGGGAGTAGTGGATCCCGTGGTAGGTGCGCAGAATTCCGTTGAGGCTGGTGCCGCCGGTTTTCTCGATATGGGCAAAAAGTATCAAGGGCAGCGCAGTGTTTGTTGGATGACTGTTCATGTTTCCAGCATGGCCTCGTAACGGGTACCCCTGAGCAGTTTGGCTACTTCGTCGAAATTGGCAACAACCTGGCGCAAGTCGTTGGGTGTTACTTTGACGAGCGATGATTGTATGGTGATGTCGGAAGGGACGCCGAGAAATTCCAGAATACGTCTGTTTCCTTCATTTTTGTCCATGACATATTCGTCGTAATCGACATGCAGGTAGGGCAGTTTATTTTTGATGGACTCCCAGTTCCTGTTGTCGTCCACGATACGGTCGAGACGCTCTATCAGATCGTGCGTTGGCAGGGTCACCCTGGGTGTTTCGATAGCCTTGGTACTGTGGTGTTGGCCACGGGCATTGGCCGCGAATCTCGAAACGAGTGAACGAAAGGCATTCCGGCGGCAGACATGAATGACGGAAAAGTTCTTTTCCAGTATATAGGGCAGGGTTCCGGGAAACCGCTGCGTTTGGTTCCACATCAGCTTGAAACCCATTACCGGTTGTGCATATTCAGTCATGAACCAGTCCAGATAGCGTCGGACAGAGACTTGACGGGCTGCTACATGAAACGTCCATCTGTCGATTCTTTTTCCCAGCCACCAGTGATAGCCGGGTTTGCCCCAGCTCTTGGGCGGGATTTTTTTTATCAGACGTTTCATTCTAAACAGTTCGCCTTCACAAAATATGTCTGGATGGGAGTCCAGTGTGGTCTGAATTAATGTGGTGCCACTACGCTGTGTGCCTGCGACAATGAAGTGAATATTTTCAGGCGCGTTGTTTGTATGTAGATCTGGCACGCTCTAAAGTCCTCTGTATTGATTGTTATATCTATTTTGTTACTTTAACAAGTCTGATTTTTGATGTTGGTTTTTCAATTAACACCCATGACATATGCGAGATCAGTATTGTAAATATCAGTATTAACCATCCTTGCATTGGCATTCCCCCCCCCATAGCCCTTACAATTTGAGTGGCTATTACGTGTAAAAGATAAACACTAAAACTAATAAACCCCAGATAACGTAGAAAGGATAATTCAAAAAACTTTTTTGTTTTTCCGGCACCCACTGCGCAAGAAAATACAACTAGCGACCATAAAATACCGAAAACTATAAATTGCTTATGATAGTAATTGAATGGTATTTCTTTGCCGAGAACAAAGGATGAAACCGAAGGAATCATGAAAATCAAGACAATGATTGCGAGTATGCCTGCCCCTTCTATAAAAATAAGAGCCTTACCATTGGAACTTAATGGACTCTCCTTCCATTTGTAAAAAAACAAGGCCAACAATGATCCCATGAAAAAAATTGGCAGATACGGACCCAGTCTTGGGTCGTTTTGCAAGGACTCTGATTGTGGCCAAATGATTTGGGTTATTGCTATTAACAGTACGGTTAGCGTGATAGACGGCAGAATTTTATTTTTAAAGATGACCGAATACGTTAACGCGAGTATCGGAAGAATAAAATAGTAACGAAATTCCACCAGGATACTCCAAGTAACCCCTTTGCCTTGAAGTAAAAATAAATGTTCTATAAATTCACTAAATGACAGGACAAAAGGGATTCCTACAGGCTTATGGTGATTAAATAATTTCCAAATCGTCAAGCTCGTTATAAGGGCGAGCAACAGATAGAGGAAATAGAGCGGGTAGATTCTAAAAAAACGCCGAAACAAATAATTCAGGAGAAAGGTTTTATTCTTGGCTTTTTTGCCATTCTTTATGAAAGGTAGTGTGAGCAAAAAAGAGCTTAAAACAAAAAACAAAAATACGCCGCTTTTCCCTATCCCTGAGAAATCCGCAAAAGGTAAAAGATATATTTCTCCATTGCTGGTATGACTAAGAAAAACAATTAACACGGCCATGCCTCTTAACCCATCAAGCGAATCTAACTGGGATGACTTGTCTGATAATTCTCGGCCCTGAAACATGTAATGTGCCTATTTCTTTACAAGTGTAATTTCAATCTTTGGCAATGTTTAGTTGGTGATATCGTTACTTCTTTTATCTGCCAAGCAGCTAATGTGGAACATAAGCCAGATATACGGTGGAGTTCCACCAAGCACAAAGCCCCATAAAACCCCCTCCTCATTTGTACCCCACTGCCATGCCAGAAACATAGCCACGGCCCGCAAAAGCGCGGAACTGATTTGTACTGCTAGCCACGGGCGCTGTTGTCGCAGCAGATCCACCAGTGCGGTCGCCGGGCGTGATACCAGCATCAGGTAGAGCCAGGGCGCCAGGATTTCTGCGAACAGGCCGGCTTGTGACCAGCGCCCCCCCAGCAGAAGTTCCATCAGCGGCTGGCCCGCCAGCATCAGCAATGCCAGTGGCAACAGTCCCAGCAGGGCCAAATAACCCGTAACTTTAACATAGGAATGTTTCAAATCCCCGCCCCGGTGCAATATCGCCGAGGCCCGTTGCAAATAGACCCGGCGTATCGACATGGCGCCCATGCTCAACGGCGCCTTGATGAGCCTGTCCGCCATGGCGTAGAAACCGGCCGCTGCTGTGCCGAACACGGGGGCGAAAAACAGCACAGGCAGGTTGTCGGAGAGGGCACGCAGAAAACCGGCGGGCAGGTTATAGACGGGAAAATCACGGTATTGTCGGGCAACTTTCGCCAGTTGGCCTGGTTCCATCGGGATATTTTCGGCCGGTTCCCGCCGCTGCCAGGCCGATTGGGCCAGCAGACCCAGGCGCAGGCTGATCCCGGCAAGATAGGGGGCAATCAATCCCCAGATGCTGGAGCCCCAGGCTGCGCCTGCCGAGAGGCGCCCGCCGCTGGTGACGGCCGCCTGCAGAAAAGTGGCTTTGGCGCTGGGCATGAATCCCCGGGTCCGGGTCAGCCAGCCTTCGAAAATCTGTGACAGAGCCAGTACCAGCATGCCCAGTGGGACAGCCCATGACCAGACCCCCAGACGTTCGGCAAAAGGGAGTGGAATGGCAAGAAAATGGGCACTGGCCAAGGCAAGCAGGAACAGGGCAGACAGGATTGCGGCCAGCAGAATGGCAAGGCGGATGAGGGTTCGGGCTGTGCCCGGATCCTTCGGGATGACAATGGCATTTTGATAGGCGAGGGGCAGAATGAGGGCCGCCGGGGTGGCGATGGCAATAAACAGGGCGGCGACACCATAGTGCACCGGTTCAAACAGACGGGCAATGAAGGGCGCACTGAGAAAACTGACCGTGGCGGCTCCCAGCCGTCCGCTGGCAAGGGTCAGGACATCCCTGACCGAGCCGGATCGCGCGATGGAGGCCAGTTTTGTGCGCATGATGTCAGGGGGTTATCCGGACAGGCAGGGCGGTAACGAACCGCTGGAAAAGAACGGTAATTCCTGCTTCCGGGCGCGTGTCCATGCGGGCATTTTTCGAAGCCGGCCTGTGGGGGAAAAGTTGGTGCGAAACAGCAGACAAAATACGCAAGGCTTTGAAATTCAAGTAAAAGATAAAGAGTAATTATTCTGTTTCGGGCCAATACCGGGGACGGGTGACCCACGCGTGCCAGTGCCGCGCTGGAGGAATAATACACAAGATTGGCGGTGGCGGGATATAGATAGATCGAAATAATTCAGGATGTTTCAGGGCGTTTTGTTCTTGTATTAGCGAAGACTGATAAAAGGAGCAGCAGGACAAGGCCGTGGAGGGAGAGGGTGCCTCCACCGCCATTGGCGGGGGAAGTTGTTGCAGGCGGGCCGGTTTGTTGTTCCGATTCAGGCGGCAGGGCAGAGAGATCGGTGTTGCCTTCGGCCTCGACGATGCGAATGACCTGATCCGCGGGGATATTCAAAAGTCTTTGTACCGTGCCACTGGGCCAGTGGATGGTGAGCGTGTCGGCGGTTTCGTTGCCCCCGAGTCCGAAGTGAATTCGGGAAGCGTTTTGGGTGAAGCGGTGCATGCCGCCATCCTGCAGGCGATACTGGGTGGTGCCGCCCGTGGTCAGCAGAAGATAGGCGCCGATTCCGTCCCGGTTGCTTTGGGTGCCCTGCAGGTCGATTTCCAGCCAATGGTTTGTATTTCCCCGGTTGCGGAACAGTTGCGTGGGGCCATCGGCAAACGGGTTGGTACCGCGGCCGTTGGTGACCAGCAGATCGACGAAGCCATCCCGATCGTAATCGGCCGCGGCTACCGTGTCGGCACGACCGGACAGGCTGCCACCGGCTCCTCCGGCGTTTTCCACAGTCTGAAACAGACCCGAGCCCAGGTTTTCATACAGAATGTTTTGCCGGTTACCGGAAACGCCCCGGCAGGCGAGGTAGAGGTCGAGATCCATGTCATTGTCGAAATCGGCCGCAACGCCGGATGCGCAGGGCGTGGGCATTTGCAGGCCGGCGGCGAGCGTGTTGTCAACAAGGCCGGTTTCGTATTGCAGAAGGAGGCGATCAGGCTGGGCGATGTCGGTATTTCCAAAGTTCAGCCGGGTGAGGTTTTGAATCGGCGCTTCGGTAGTGATGATCAGATCAAAGGTAAAGCGGATGTCGTTACTGACACTGACTTCCCAGGTTTGGCGGGTTTCGTCGTAACCGATGTAGATGCCGAAGTCGCTGCCGGGTGTATGAGGATAGCTTCCCGGGGCATCGGCCGGCGCCAGCGTAAAGCGGGAACGTGGCGGGTTGCTGCCGGCCTCGCCAATGAATATGCGATTCAGACCGATGCGCCAGTAGGGATAAATCTGAAATTCCACGTTGCCGTCCGTTTGAAATCGGAAACGTTTTTCGTTGCTATCAACGAACAGCGAGGCTTCGATTCGGTTGTCAGCAGATTGCACTATCTCGCTTGCGGTTTCACGTGAGCGCAGAGCAAATATATCGGGCAACAGATTGCCATCCAGATCGGCTATCACGGCATCGCGGACATTCCACAGCTTGGCGAAGGCCGTGCTGTATTGCTCCCTGATATTCTGTAACGGGGAGGTATCGTAGGCAAACAGCCTGTCAGGGAAAAGCAGGCCATTGAGAAGAAAAGCCGGGCGATAGCCACTGCCGATGGTAAAAAGCTGGGCAAATGTATTGTCGGATTCGGAAGTCAGGCCAGCCTGGGCCGATGTATTGGCAAAGTCACCCTGTTCCTGACTGAAAAGGGCGGTCGGAGCCTGGCCGTCCGGACGGGGGGCATTGGCTGTCAGCACATCGAGAAGGCCGTCCCCGTTCCAGTCGAGCCACAGGGGCGTGCGTCCCCGCCCCAGGGAATAATTCAGCGGGCCATTGACGATTGAAAAACGGCCCTGATAGTTGTTGTATAAATAATTCGATGCTCTGCCGGTGCCATAGGCTGCGCCCGTCAGAATGATCAGATCCTGATCGCCATCGTTGTCATAGTCGGCGAAGGCCGCACCATGCATGTCACGGCTTTCGGTCAGATCGGGAATGATGGTTGAAATCTGATCAGTGAAAGTGCCATCGGCATTGTTGATATAGAGTTTCGGGAATCTGGCGTGGTTTCCCAGCCAGATATCCGGCCAGCCATCGCCATTGACGTCTCCCCAGGAGGCGCCAAAGGAATTTCCGGTGTAGTCGATGCCTGCTTGCCGGGTTACATCAATGAACTGGATAGCGTTTGCCGGATGAACAAGATTGGCGAACAGAATAATTGATAGCAGCGTCCTTTTCATGAGAGCCTTCTCCGGTTTGGCCTGGATCCATTTTGCTTTCCATACGTTGATGATATTTGCTTTCGCTGGGTAATGATGTTGAATTCATCACAGACAGAGAAAATGTTTACAAGACGTTGCGTATTTTTTGCAGACAATTTTGGTTCAATTTCGCAACCCGGGACAAACTGTCTGCTTCGTTATAGCACCGAAACTCCGGCGCATTGCCCGATGGGCGCAGGTGAATGATTTCGCCATTCTGAAAAGTGATGCGCAGGCCGTCGGTCAGGTCCGTGCTTTCGACTTTTCCGCAAAGGTCGCCAAACATGTTCTCAATGGCCTGCCAGGGTGATCCACTGTTGTCTTTGCTCAGTCTCTCGATAAACGCTTTCGATTTTTCGGTCGGAAATTCCTTC